>VBGP01000210.1 GCA_005880795.1 Chloroflexota bacterium
ATCTGATGTCAACCGCACTCGGAACATTCCCCGCGCCGCCGCAACAGCGAACTATCAGGCTGCCCACCGGGGCGACCCTCACCGGCTCTGCCGACCTGCCGAAGGGCATGGACGAGCAGTGCAAGGTGGCGTTCAACCTGATGCTCCAGCTGGGACCGTTCATGGCCAGCATCGAGTGTCTGGTGGACATCCTTCAGTTCGTCTTCGACACCATCGAGTTCTCGAAGTCGGTGCCAGATGCCATCACAAGCCTCGATCCGTCCAAGCCGATGAAGGCGGCGAAGAAGCTGGCGGAGGACGGAAAGAAGCTGACGGCTTGCTTCGGCTGGTTCCTTGGCCCAATCCCGCTATGCCAGTTCGTGAAGGACGTGCTGACGATGATCCACGACTTCATCTCGTGTCTGCTCGAGCTGATGGACAGCGTGCTGACCCAGCAGCTCGAGCTCCAGGTCAAGATGGGCGACGCCCAGGGCAACCCGGAGCTGCTCGACGTCCTCAACCTGGCCCAGGACAACTTGAGCGCAACGATGGGGCAGGCCGTCAACAGCATGGGCCCGATCCTCAATCTGCTCCAGCTTATGGGCGGCTTCATGCAGACAGTCGGTGCCGGTTCGCTCGCTGTGCCTTCCCTCGACCAGCTCACCGGCGGCAGCGTCGAGGCGGTGCTGCAGCCGATCAAGGATCTCAACGATGCGCTTGGCGTGATCGTGGAAGCGCTGCCGTGCTGAACCAAAGCGCCCAGCCTGGACGCGACTTCCTGGGCCGAGGCTGGCGCTTCCCTCTGCGGCCCGACGGGCGTGGCCGAATGGCCTTCGCCGCGGACGAGGAAAAGATCGAGGAGTCCATCTGGTTGATCCTCAGCACCGCGCGGGGCGAGCGCGTGATGATGCCTGAGTTCGGCTGCGGTCTCCAGGAGCTCGTCTTCGAGCCCAACTCCGATCTCGTGCGCGGCGCAATCGCGATCGAGGTGCAGGAATCACTGACGCAGTGGGAGCCGCGGATCGACGTGGTCGATGTGACGGTGGACGCTCCCGAACCAAACCTGATGCTGATCCGCGTCGACTACCGGGTCCGCAGCGCGAACACGGTCCACAACCTGGTGTACCCCTTCTACATCAACGAGGGGGGTGTGTGATGGCCCTCCCTGTGCCGAACCTGGACAACCGGCGTTACGCGGACATCGTCGCCGAAGCCAAAGCGCTGATTCCGCGCTACATCGGGGAATGGACGGACCTGAACGAGAGCGACCCGGGCATCACCCTCGTCGAGCTATTCGCCTGGATGACAGAGATGGTCCTCTTCCGCCTCAACCAGGTGCCTGACCTCAACTACATCAAGTTCCTTGAGTTGCTTGGGGTGCAGCTCCGGCCGGCCGAGCCGGCGAAGAGCGAGGTGACATTCACGCTGACGCAGCCTCCTCCGGCCGCAACGCTGGTCGTGCCCATGGGTACGCGCGTCGCGGCGACCCCGCCTGATGGAGGGCCGGCGGTCGTGTTCGAGACTGATGTCGCGCTCAACGTGCTGGGGCCCAGGCTCGCAACGATCCTCAGCTTCGACGGATTTGCGTACAGCGACGTAACGGCGGCAAGCGCCGGTCTGCAGGTGTTCAATCCTCTGGGCCCCGACCCCCGAACGGGCAGCGCGATCTATCTCGGTTTCGATTTCGCGGGCCCCTTCCCCGACGGGACCGAGGTGAACCTGCTGGCCCTGGTCGCCTCGTCGGCGCCTCAAGTGGCAAACGTGTCCTGCGGCCTCGAGTCCTCCGAGATCGTTCCACCGGCGGACCTCGTCTGGGAAGGCTGGGACGGCAACAGCTGGGTCAAGCTCGCTCTGAACCAGGATCAGACACGGGCATTCCTGCTCTCCGGCCATATCTCGCTTCAGGTCCCGACCGGCCTCCACCTGGCGAAGTTGAAGCTGCCGCTGACCAAGACCCCTTATTACTGGATGCGCGGCCGCGCTCTGCGCGCGGGGTATGACTTCCCGCCCGCGTTGACGAGTTTGCTGACCAACTCGGTGCCGGTCACCCAGGCGCAGACGGTCAACGGCGAGGTGTTGGGTGGCAGCGACGGAACGCCGGGGCAGACGTTCCAGCTGTTTTTCCGACCGGTGGTTGCGGGCAGCCTGGTCGTCCAGATCGACGAGGGAAGCGGCCCAAGCACGTGGACTGAGGTCGAGGACTTCTTCTCATCGGGCCGCGATGACCTGGTCTACGTCCTGGACCGAGACCAGGCACTGATCCAGCTCGGCGATGGAGAGCACGGACATGCGCCGGTCGCCAACCCTCTGAATCCCGCCGCGAGCGTGGTCGCTGTCGAGTATCGCTACGGCGGCGGTCGGGATGGAAACGTCCCCACAGGAGCGATCAATCAGCTCAACCTGACTCCGGCCACCGGAGGGTCGGACCAGGAAAGCCTGGACGAGGCCAAGCTCCGGGCAGCCGCGGAGCTGAAGAGCCGCGACAGGGCTGTCACCGCCGACGATTTCAGCTACCTCGCCAAGGCGACACCAGGTGCTCGCATCCGCCGGGCTGAGGCTCTGCCCCTCGCTCACCCGGGGTTTCCCGGCGTGCCCGTGCCCGGTGTGGTGAGCGTGATGGTCATCCCGGACACTTCGGATCCCAACCCGATGCCGAGCGAGGCGACGCTGCGGACCGTCTGTCACCAGCTCAACCGGCACAGGCTGGTCACAACGGAGGTGTACGTCGTCGCCCCCAACTATCACCTCGTCCAGGTCCAGGCGCAGGTCCGGGTCAAGATGACCGCCGACCTCGGCGCTGTCC
>VBGP01000211.1 GCA_005880795.1 Chloroflexota bacterium
ACGTGGCTGATGACGGCGAAGGGCACCCGCACCATGGCGCCGCTGATCCTCGATGTTCACGGCGGACCCAACGCATCGTTCGGACCGACGCCCTGGCTCGAGATGAACGCGCTCGCGGACGCCGGCTTCCACGTCATCTGGGCGAACCCGCGCGGATCCGTCAGCTACGGTGAGAAATACGCCAAGGACCTCGAGGGCGTGTGGGGCGGTCCCGACGGCAGCGACTGGATGACGATCATCGACTGGGCAGTGGAGCAGGGGCT
>VBGP01000212.1 GCA_005880795.1 Chloroflexota bacterium
AGAACGACATGCGATGCCCGCCAGGCAACAGCGAGATGGTGTTCCACATCCTGCGCACGCTCGGCCGGGAGGTGGAGATGATCCGGTATCCCGCCGAATCCCACGTGATGCTCGCGATCGGCCGGCCCGACCGCCGCGTCGACCGGATCGAGCGCATCGTCGGCTGGTTCGAGAAGCACCTCGGCTCAGCCACCAAGGACTGAGCCCAGGTCGTTCGTTGCGGCGTCAGCCCTGGGGGCCGGTCAGCGCTCCCATCGCGGGCACGTTGGCTGTGTCACACGTGAAGCCGAGGCAGCCCAGCTGCCATCCGTCCTGGATCGTGCGGAGCAGCGAGTAGTGGTTGTAGGCCGTGTTCGACGTCACGGCGGAGTGGTTGGAGTGCGAGATAACGAGCGAGACGACGTGGCCGCCGCCTTGCCCGGTGACGGAATCGCAGCACCCGGTGTCGTCGCCGAAACCGTTGAATCCGGTGCCGGTGAAGTCCGCCTCATCCCACTGGATGAAGATCACTGAGTTTCCGTCCCAAGCCGACGAGGACATGATCTTGCCGACCCACGTCGAGAGGAAGGTGTCGCCGGCTGTGATGAGCTCCTGGACATGCGGGAAGCTGCACGAGTCGTTGGCCGGAGTCGGGCTGAACCTGCCATGCATGTCGTTGCACTGGTCCGGCGCGATGAACGAGTAATTGGGCACATTGCCGGACGCAAGGTCGGTTTCAAACTGGCTCAGGTCGACGATGTTCGCGCGCCGGGCCGGGCTGCTCTGCACGTCGGCGAAGGAAACGAACGGGTTGTGCTTTCGCTCGTACAGCTGGTTGCCGCAGGAGTGCGCGAGCGTGTTGCCGTTGCAGAGCGAGAAGTTCTGGCTGTAGCTCTTCCAGGTTCGGCCGCTGCCCTCGATCTGGTCGGCGAGGTTCGTAACGTTGAGCGTCTCGTCGCTGTCGCTGTTCGCGCCGGTGATTCCCGCCGTCGCCGCGACGTAATTGGGCTGGCTCGGATGAGTCACCCCGAAGTAGTTGGTCGCCAGTCCATGCGTGCCGGCCGCGGAGTTGATCCACGGGGCGTTGGCGTTGCCGATCAGGGCGTTGTAGCCCGTGTTCTCCATCATGATCACGAACACGTGCTGATAGTTCTTGAGATCGGGCCGGCTCGAGTCGGCGGAGACTGAGGCCGAGCCGCCGATCATCGCCAGCAGCGTGGCGAATCCAGTGGCAGCGATCACTCGTCGCATCCAAAACCCCCTTGATGCTCCCGAGATGGACACACCGGCGCGCCAGCCTGCGCGCTCGAAGCGCGAGTCTAGCGCAGCCCGGTCGGCGTGCTCAAGCGCGAGTCGATAACCCGCGCTTACTCTGGACTCAAAGAAAAGCGAAGGCCCTGCGCTCGGGCCCTCGCGTTGCATTTGATCCAGCCCCTCCGGCCTTCAGAAGCTAGTCGTCGTCCTCTGCGTTTGACATCGCGAACCAGATGAACGATCCGCGAGGCGAACCGCCGACGAACACCTCGGGATGCTTGCAGGGGTGGGGCAGAGCAACCGTGGCATTGATCGTCGAATCGCCTGCTTTGCTTGCGGGAGCGCCGGTGCTGACGACATTCGTCGCGATTCCGGCCGGGGTGAGGCAGCTCACCGCCACCTGGAATGTATTGATCGGGTTGAGGCCGGCCTGGACGACGATCAAGCCGTGCACGGTGACCGAGACGTGGCCCTGGCGATCGAC
>VBGP01000035.1 GCA_005880795.1 Chloroflexota bacterium
TGATCCTGGCCGAGATGCTGGACTCAGGCCTCGATAGTGAGCGCGGTCGCGAGGCAAACCGGCGCATGAATCGGATGCACGCCCGGTATTCGATCAAAAACGAGGACTATCTGTACGTCCTGTCGACCATCGTGCTGGAGCCGATTCGCTGGAACCGACGATGGGGCTGGCGCCTCTACACAGATCGGGAATTGGAAGCCTCACTCGAGTACATGAGGCACCTGGCGAGTCGGATGCGCATCCGGGACGTTCCCGCGAGCCTGGAAGAGCTCGAACGATGGAGCCGTGGTTACGAGGCGACACGATTTCGCCACACCGAGAGCAACCGCCGGGTTGCCGATTACACATTGAACCTGTACCTGTCCTGGTTTCCGCGCGCGTTGCGACCGTTGGTGAGGCAAGCGATATTCGCTATGTTCGACGATCCCCTGCTCGACGCTTTTGGCTACCAGCACCCACCTCGATGGCTGCGCGGGATGCTTGATCTCGCCATGCGAGTGAGAGCGCACGCCGTACGGCTGTTGCCCCGGCGCCGGACTCCGCGCCTGATCAGCCAGTCAAGGACACGCACGTACCCGGGTGGTCACGCGCTGACAGATCTCGGGGTGCCAGGAGCAGAGCCGCCCATGGAGGGCAGGCTCAGCGTCTGACGCCATCGAATCCGCGCGGCCTGCCGTTGGAACCGCGAAGCGGTACTGGTGCGCGCTGCCTGGTGATCCGCATTACCGGCCCGGCTTCTTTCCGTTCGTCATGCCGCAGTATTTCTGCGCCGAGGACGAGGCGAGGACGCATGGCTACCATCACGAACCGTGCTCGATGCTGGACAGTCGGTCGCGCCCGAGTTGTGTTACGGTCCTGCCGTTCGTAGAGGGGAGTAGCCTCGCGCCGGTCCGACTGGCACCCAGCTCGATTGGGGTTTAACCCGGGCCCGGCGGCGTCGGTCACGACGCAGCAAGACCTCTGCCTTACCGGTTTGGGCGGAGGTGGCCATGCGCTTGTTCAAGCTTTTCGCTGTGCTCGGGGTGCTGACAAGCGTGACAATCGCGGGCGCCGTGGCCGCTCAAGCCGACTCGGTCGGCCCGCCATGGGGTCCGGCGACGCCCAACTTCAACCTGCAAGTCATCCTGCGACCGGTCGCGGGCGGACCGGACAACGGCTTCGGATTGGTGAAGTTCCGCCAACCAAAAGACGCCGATACGATTGTTTACCTCGACGTCTGGGTGCGGGACCTGGCCCCGAACCACAGCTATTCCCTCCAGCGGGCGGTGGATACGAACGTGAACGATGAGTGCACCGGAACGATGTGGCTGACGCTAGGCCAGGGACTCGCTCCCCAGCCGATCACGACGGACGCAACTGGAACCGGCCGGGCGAATCTTTTCCGCGGCCTGCCCGCCTCTCTGCTTGGCACGACGTTCGACATCCAGTTCCGGGTGATCGACGCGGTGACAGGGGCTGTGGTGCTGGAGAGCACCTGCTACCAGTACACCGTCAGCCAGTGACCGAATGGGCGGGCCGCCTCGCGGCACCGCCCCCTTGCTCCAAGCTTGTTAAGCAGATGGCGATCTGACCCGTCGGCGGCTACTCTCGAATAGATGCGCCCCAAGCTCTGGAAGTTCGAGCGGATGGCTGCCGACATGGGCTACCAGGTCGTGGCCGGAGTCGACGAGGTGGGCATGGGCCCTCTCGCCGGACCGGTCGTCGGCGGAGCCGTAGTGCTGCGCATCGGCGACCGGATCCCCGGCCTCAACGACTCAAAGCAGATGACCGCGGACGAGCGAGAACAGGCCGACAGGATCATCCGGCGCCGCGCCGTCGCCGTCTCGGTGTGCGCCGTCGATCACACCCACGTCGACCGGCTCGGACTCTACAAGGCGCGCATCCTCGCCCACGCGGGGGCCGTCGCCGGTCTCAGCGTGAAGGCCGAGTACCTGCTCATCGATGCCTTCGACATTCCGGATACGCCGCTGCCCCAGATGGCGGTCGTGAGGGGCGACAAGGTCTGCGCTTCGATCATGGCGGCCAGCATCGTGGCCAAGGTGGCGCGCGACGCGACGATGATCGAGTACGACCGTCTCTACCCCGGCTGGGGATTCGCCGACCACAAGGGATACGCCACCCCGTCGCATCGCGCCGCGATCCGACGACTCGGCCCAAGCCCGATTCACAGGACGAGTTGGGCGCCCTTTCGCGTCTCCGAGCTGGCAGCCGGCATCTAGCCCTGGGCCGCGCCGGCGAAAAAGCCGCGGCGGAATTGCTCAGGACGCGCGGCTACGAGGTAATCGGCGCCGGGTTCCTGGCCCGGCGGGGCGAGCTCGATCTCGTGTGCAGGCGCGGCAACACCCTGGTCCTCGTGGAGGTGAAAACGCGCACGACCGATGCTTTCGGGACGCCGCTCGAGGCGGTCGGCACCCGCAAGCGCCGCGCCCTGAAGAACGCCGCGGCCGAGTACCGCGCCCTGGCGGAGTGGCGCGGCTCGATCCGCTACGCGGTGGTGGGTATCACAGTCACGTCCGATGGCGGCTTCGACGCGGAGCTGGTTGAAGACCCCTTCGACTAAGCCGCCGTGATCGACCCCTCGAACGAGCCCAGGCGCGAGTTCGCGGTCCACAGCATCAGCGCGACCACGCCTGCACCCCCAGCCGCCAGCAACACCGCCACCACGCTGACCACGGCCGCGATCAACGGTGTAGCCGGCAGGTATCCAAAACCCCCGGTGCCCGAGGCGAGCTGCTGCGCCAGCTGCAGGAGGGCGAACGCGCCGATCGAAAGCAGCCCGAAACCGAGCTCCCCGCCCATCGCGGCAAAGGTTCCAAGGACGCCGACCGCCCGACGGTCATCCGTGGACTCGAACACAGGATCGATGGCGCCCGCGGACACGCCGATGCAGACGCACCCCAGTCCCATCCACAGGGCCAGCACAGCGACCTGGGCCGTCCTCGCCAGGCCGTTGCCTCCGATCACGGAGCTCGCCAGCGTGATCCCCAAGGTCAACACGAGCACCGGTACAACGGTGAAAAGGACCTTGGTCCGGATCAGCTGCCACGAGGTGATCGGCGCCAGCCGCAACAGCTGGAAGCCTCGACGCTCGGAAGGAATCGATGTGGTAGCAAAAAGCATCGAGACGAAAAACGACACGAAGGCGACGATGAAGACGCTGCTCCAAAAGACGTCGATGCCATTAGATGGCCGGACGAGGACAAACGCATACGCGACCAGGAAGATCATCGCGGGCAGAAACCGGCTCAGCCGCCGGATGTCGCGGCGATAGACGATCCAGTCCTTGCGGGCGATGGCAAACCCCGCAGACGCGGAGCCGGTGCGAGCCACGCCGAGCTGAGCCACGCTGCGATTCCTCACCCTCGAAGGAACACCACCGAGCAGACCCAGCCCGGCCAGGAGTGTTCTTTCATAGAGGAACGCGGCCGACAACGACAGGACGGCCGCGAGGACGAAAGTGAGGGCGGTCCACGCGAGCGCCAGTCCGGCATCCCCGTTGATCACCCCGGTCAACGCATGGCCGGGCCACGCCGACGGCAGCCAGTCGAGACGCTGCAGGGTCGAGACCAGGTTCGAGAAGTCCGGGCGGTGCTTGATCGCGGTGAAGGACTGCCGGATGGTGAGGTTCCACGCGAGGTACAGCCCCGCGCCCGTGGCGCTCGCCACCGCCAGCGCGACGTCGCGCGCGATCCGCGCGGGCACCCAACGGAGCACCGCGACCATGAAGTTGACCTGGAGCGCGGAGATCAGCAAAACCTGGACGACCACCAGGACGAGGGCGAGCAGGTAGTAGAGCGGCGACGCCCCCGAGCCCGCGCCGAGACCCACGATGAAGGTCAGAAAAAGCGTGCCGACGAGGATGTTCGCGCTCATCGCGAAGAGGGAGCGGGCGAGGAAGATTTCCGACGTCCGGACCGGGGCGAGGATGAGCTGCATAAGGTCACGACCAGCAAAGTAGCTCCCGATGACGCTCGGAAAACCGACCACGAGCATCATCACCGACAGCGCGGTGAACGCGCCGGCGAGTATCGCGTCGCGAGCCGATGGCAGCGCCTCGCCAGCCGCGAAGGCGATTCCGAACAGCGACCCGCCGAACACGATGCCTGCGAACAATGCGAACAGCGCAAGCCCGACGACACGCACAGGATTGCCCTTGGTGATCCGATTGCGCCACGCTCGCAGCTCCGCCCGAAGGATGATCGCGACCGCGTAGCGGTTCATCGCTGGGGTTCGAGCAGCCGGTCGATCAGCTCGCGGGACTCAGGCCCAGCGGTCAGCCTCAGGAACAGGTCCTCGAGCGTCGCCTGCGCGCTCCCCGTCTGCGCCCGAAGCTCGTCCACGGTGCCCGTCGCGACCAGACGTCCCCGGTCGATGATCGTGATCCTGTGGCACAGCGCCTGGGCGACCTCGAGGATGTGGGTCGACAGGAGCACGGTCGTGCCGCGTGCGGCAAGCTCCTCGAGCAGGTCCTTGACCAGGCGGGCGGAGCGCGGGTCAAGCCCGTTGGTGGGTTCGTCGAGCAGCAGCACCGATGGTTCGCGGATCAGCAGCGAGGCCAGGCCGATCTTCTGCTTCATACCGTGGCTGTACGCGCCGATCAGCTCACCACGGTCGGCCAGCTCGAACAGGCCCAGCAGCCTTTCCATCCGCTGTTGCCGCTCGGGCCCGCGAGGCATGCGATAGAGGTCAGCGATGTAATCGAGGAACTCACGGCCTGTGAGGTGCGGATGGATGAACGGTTCCTCATCCAGGTAGCCGAGCCTCGCCTTCGCCTCGAGGGGTTGTCTGAACACGTCGAATTCATCGATGAGCGCAGTCCCAGACGTCGGCAGGATGAGGCCGCACAGCATGCGCAGCGTGGTCGTCTTGCCTGCGCCGTTGGCGCCGAGAAAACCGAAGATCTCACCTCGCCGCACCTGGAAGCTCACGCCATCGACCGCCTGGACCATGCCGTAGCGCTTGACGAGGCTCCGCGCTTCGACTCCGATGGAACCTGATGCCATGGTCATCTCCAGTGCCGGTCCAGCTCGGACGCGTAGGTCTTGCCGACGCTGTCCGCGTTGGTGAGCAGCCAGTTGTCGAGCCGCCGCGTGCCGCGAGGTCTCTCGCGCGACACGAGCAGCTCCTGCATCAGGCCTTCCAGCTCCGGTTCGTTGAGCATCACATCCTTCATGAACCTGCCGATGACCCTGCTGGCCCGGATCGTGTTTTTCGGCGAGAGGTACACGAAGCGAGGATGCCGGCCCACTGCGATCGCGATCGATTCGACCATCTCGCTGTAATAGATGATGTCGGGCCCCGCCGCATCGACCGTCACGCTGTCGACCTGCTCTGCTGCCCAAGTCGCGATCTCCGCCACGTCTTCTCCTGCCACGGGCTGAAGGCGGTAGTCGCCTCGGCCGGGGATTCCAAAAGCGGGGAGCCTTCTCAGGAGCCAGGCGATGTTGTTGATCAAGATGTCTCCCTGGCCGAAGATCAGGGTCGGCCTGATGATCGCCCAGGCGAGGCCGGACTCCCGGACCGCCCGCTCCGCGCGCGCCTTGCCCGCGTAGTAGTCGAGCCGCGATTCCTCCGCGGGATTGCTGACCGAGATATGGACGACCTTCCGCACGCCGGCGTCGCGTGCCGCGCCCAGCAGGATGCGGGTGTTGGCCACCGCGTCGCCGAATCGGACGCGGCCGTGACGGAAGCGCACCCAGTACGTGTTGTAGAGGACGTCGGCGCCGCGAAGGCTCTCGACCAGCGCCGGGCGATCGGTGAACTGCAGCGGCGCCACCTGGGCCTTGATGTCCTGCTGAATTTCTTGAGCGCCGGCGCGCTGCGGGTGGTTGGTCAGCGTCTTGATCGGCCGCTCGAGGACGGCGAGCCGGCGGGCGATGAACCTGCCTGTGAAGCTGAACGCGCCGGTGACGACGTCGAAGGCCCGCTGCTCCATCAGAACGGGAAGCGCGTGAGGTCGTACGCCGCCGAGCCAGGCCGCACGTGGCCTGTGATGACGACGCGGGGACGGTGACGAACAGCCTCCGCCGGGTGCACCTCCGGCCGGAGGCCGTTGAAGATGGGAAAGCGGAGCGTGCCGTCCGGTGACCATTCGGAGTAACGGATGCTCACCACGAGCTCCGGCCTCACCCAGTTCACCGGCCGCACCATGATCGGTGGCGGGTCCAGCGGCGACTGGTCGGTTGCCATATCCGCCAATCGCTCCTGCACGACACGCATCGCGTCCGAGTCGTAGCCGCCGCCGATCGTTCCGCACGGCAGCAGCCGCCCGTCCTCGTGGTACCCGACGACCAGCGCATCGAACGGCCTCTCCCCGGTCCAGCCGATGACGACGAAGTCGTCCGACTTGACCGCCTTGACCTTGAGCCAGAAGGGGCTGCGCTGCCCGGGCACGTATGGGCTCTGGCGGTGCTTGGCGACCACGCCCTCCAGCCCGCGTTCGAGGCACGCCTCGAACAGCTCGACGCCGTCCTCCTCGATGTGGTCCGGAACGAAGATGTGGCCTCCGGCCTCGACCGCTTTGGCCAGCCGGGCGCGTCTTCGCACCACTGGCTGCCGCTGCAGGGGCCGGCCTTCCAGGTACAGGGCGTCGAAGGCCAGGTATGCGGTGGGAATCTCATCCTTCATCCGCGCGCCCGCGGCCAGACGCTGGCGAAGGCGCGGATAGTCGGGGCGGCCGTCGATGTCGGTCGCGACCAGCTCGCCGTCGATGACGCTGCCCGGCGGCACGCGTTTGGCCGCGGCCACGACCTCGGGAACGTCGGCCGTGAGGTCGGTCAGCCCGCGGTCCTGGAGGCGGACGCTGCCGTCCGCATCGCGGAAGAGGATGCAGCGCAGGCCGTCCCACTTCACCTCGAAGAGGTACTCGGCCGAGCTGAACGGAGCTTCGGCTGAGGCCGCCTGCATGGGCCGCACCTCGCCCGGGAAGTTCTCGAGCTCGATCTGGAGCTGGTCGGATTCCTGCACCTCGCCCAGATTAGGCGAGTCGACCCTACGAGGCTTTACGCCGTCTCCTGGTCTCGGCGGCCGGCTTCTCGCGCCCGGCGCGCTGCTTCTTGGCCTGCTCGACCGATTGCCGCAGCGCTTCCATGAGGTCCATGACCTTGGCCGGCTGCGGAGCCTCGGGCGCTTCGATGACCTCGCCCTCCATCTTGGCCTGCACGACCTTCATCACCGCCTCGCGGTAGTTGTCCTTGTAGCGGCTCGCGTCGAAGTTGTCGGCGAGGCTCTCGATCAGGGCCTTGGCCATCTCGAGCTCCTTCGGGTTGATCTTCACCTCGCCCTCCAGCCCTTTGAGGCCTTCCATCGAGCGAATCTCGTCGGGCCAGTGCAGCGTGTTCATGATCAGGCCCTTGCCGTTGGGGTGCAGGGCGGCGAGGTGCTCCTTGTCGCGCAGCGCGATCTTGGCGATCGCCATCCGGCCGGTCGCCTCGAGCGCCTTGCGGAGCAGCTGATAGGGCTTCTTGCCCAGCTCTTCCGGCTCGACGTAGTAGGCGCTGTCGTAGTAGAGGCCTGGTTCGATGTCATCCACCGGGACGAACTCCTCGATGTCGATGGCGTGCGCGGTGGGCAGAGGGAGGTTGTCCAGGTCCTTGTCGTCGATGAGGACATACCGGTCTTTGCCGACCTCGTAGCCGCGCTTGATCTCGCTGTACTGGACCTCGTGGTCCCCCTCGGCGCACCAGCGCTTGTACGAGATGGGGGAGTTGTGCTCCGGGCAGAGCTGCCGGAACGAGACCTTGGAGGTCGACTCGGTCGCGTTGTAGAGACGGATCGGGATCGACACCATCCCGAACGAGACCACGCCCTTCCACATCGATCTCGGCATGGCGACGCAGTTTACCTCCTAAATCCGTGCTTGGCTACCTTTCGTAGGCGCGTCAGGCGCCTACGTCCCGCCGCTGCATCACAAGTATCGAGCTTCCGAGTCCGGCGAGCGCGAGCAGGAGCATCAGCGCCAGGCTCCTGCCGTCGACCCCGTTCAGCAGCGGCGTCCCGACCAACTTGAATGCGGAAAGGCTCTGCACCCAGGCCGGGAGCTTGTAGATCGGCGCGAGCTCGTTGTCCAGATAGCTCGCGAAGGCAAAAGCCCCCAGGAGTCCGACGGCGGCGCGTGGGTTCCAGGCCGCGAGGAGGGAGCCGGCGCCGGCGAAGACGAGCACGAAGGGGACCAACAGCAGGCAGGCCTCAACCAGGCGTCGCGCATCGAGGTCGATCCCGGCGGCGTGGGAGGCGTTGAAAAGGACGACCCCGCTGACCGCGGCGACCAGCAAAGATGCCGCGATGAGGACCGCCATTCGTTCCAGCACGATCGCGGCACGTGACTGCGGGGTGCTCAGAAGCATCTCCAACCGGCCGTCGGTGTCTTCGCTCGACCACCGAGCGACATAGGTGATCGCCAACGCCGCGAACATCAGCTGCGCGACGTCAAACCACGTGTAGCCGAGCACGGCGGGATAGAGCTTTTGATGCACGAAGACCGAGAGATACGGGACGAACGTGGGGATGGAGAGCAGCACCTGCACGATGGTCCTGGTCAGGGCGACGAAAACCCACGCGAGCACGGCCATCGCGATGCTCCATGCGAGCAGTCCCAGCTTGCGCTCGTAAAGGCCGCGCGCCACCGGAACGTTCCAGAACGGCACGCTCGACGCACCGAAGCCGGGCCGGTGCCGGGGCGACGGAACGCGCACGAGTGGGGCGCCGAGGTCGCGCAGCATGAAGGCCGCCGCGGCCGCGGCCGTCGCAACGATGGCGATCGCGAGCAAGACAAGAAGCCCGCGCACGTCGAAGTAGCCGCCTGGTGGAAGCGGCTGGCTCAGCTCGTAGTAGCGAAAAGGTGAAAGCCACCGCCACGTCGACAGCGACGACATCACGCGGCTCAAGCTGTTGACGAGAAAGAGCGCGAGGAGCAACGCGCCCGCGAGTGCGGTCGCGGCGCGCGCGCTCGCAAGCTGTGCGACCAGAAGCGAGATCGCATAAGCCGACAGGCCGACCGCGGCGAGAAGGGCGCACGCCTCGATGGGTCCTCGAGCGGGAACCGATTCGCCGCCGGACTCCACGCCGAAGACAAATCCCGCGCCGGCCGCCGCCGACGCGACGAGGACCCCGATGGCGAAAGCGCCCGCTCGCGCCGCGACCAATGCGGGCCTGGTCGTTCCGGTGGCCAGCTCCGATTCGACGATGCCGCGCTCTTCGTCGCCGCGCGCAAACCCGGTCGCCGATGCCAGCGCCCACACCGCGAAGATGATCGCGAGCGGGTTGAAGCCGCGGAACTGCACATAGCCCTCGACGGTGTCCGGCCGCAGCGGCGTGGGGAAGAGGGCGACGAATTGAGACGACAGGGTGATCATCGACGCGCCGAACGCGGCGTGTTCGGCGGGTGTGTGGCCCGCGATCTGGTAGAAGCCGACCGCCTGGATGAAGGTCGAGATCAGAGCCGCGAGCGAAAAACCGAGAATGCCCCAACGGCTGAGCCGCAGCCCAAACAGGAGTGAGCTCACGGGGGAAGTGCTTTGGGTCGCGGCTCGGCGAAGAAGCTGAGAAACACTTCCTCGAGGCTGGGTTCGGTTTCGGCCATGTCGACCGCATGGACGTGGACCAGCCTGCCGGACCGCAGGATCCCGACGCGATCGCAGACATGCTCGACCTCGGACAGCACATGAGAAGAAAGGAATATGGTGGCCCCGGCTTTCTGCCTCTCGCGCAGCAGGTTGTAGAACTCTTGCTGATTCAAGGGGTCGAGCCCGCTCGTGGGCTCGTCGAGGATCAACAGGTCGGGCTGGTGCATGAACGCGAGCAGGATCGCGAGCTTCTGCTTGTTGCCGCTCGAGTATTCGCGAAATGGGCGGTTCAGGTCGAGGTCGAAACGTTCGGCGATCGCGCGCACGTGGCGCTGGTCGACGCCGCCGCGCATTCCGCCCAGGTAGGCGACGATCTCGCCCCCGTGAAGGCTGCCGAACTGCGGCACGTCACCGGGCAGATAGCCGACCCGGCGCTTCACCTGCGCGGAATCGCGGATGCAGTCGAGGCCGAAGACGTAGGCCGATCCGCGCGTGGGCCGGATCATGCCCATGAGGAGGCGGATGGTGGTCGTCTTGCCCGACCCGTTGGGCCCGAGGTAACCGAAGGCCTCCTGCGACGAGACCTGCAGGTCGAGGTCGAACAGGCCCCGCCCGGCCCTGTAGTCCTTGGTGAGGGCCGAGGTTCTTATCGCGGCAAGCGCCATTTCGACGAGCATATAAGGCGCAGTGCAGCTGGGCGACCTCGAGCTTCACCTTCTGCTCACCGACCACTGGAAGGCGGACGGCGGCCTGATGTTCGGCGTCGTGCCCAAAGTCTTGTGGGAGAAACAGAAGCCCGCCGACGGCAAGAACATGATCGACTGCTCCTGCGTGTGCCTGATCGCGCGCAAGGACGGGCGCGTCATCGTCTGCGAGACCGGCATCGGGAGCAAGCTGAGCGAGAAGCGTGCGCAGCAGGTGGCATTGCGCGAGCCAGAGGGCATGCTGCACGCGCTCAAGCGACTCGGCATCCGCCCCGACGAGGTCGACGCGGTCGTGACCACGCATCTGCACTGGGACCACGCGGGCGGCCTCACGCGGCGCGATGAGCTTGGCGCCCTCGAGCTTACGTTTCCCCGGGCCCGTCACTTCATCCAGAAAAGCGAGTGGGACTTTGCGGTGCATCCCGACGTGCGCAGCAAGTCGAGCTACGTCCTGGATGACTTCACTCCCCTGCTCGACGGAAACAGGGCGGTCGAGTTTCTGGACGGCGACGCTGAGGTGTTGCCCGGTGTCCATCTGCGCCACGTCGGCGGCCACACGCCGGGCAGCCAGGTGTTGATCCTGCAGTCGGGCGAGCTCGCCTGCGCCGTGACGGGCGACCTTGTCTGCCAGACCCCGCACCTGCGCGTGCCGTGGAACATGTCGGCGGACCTCGAGCCGCTGCGCGTGTTCCAGCAGAAGTCGCGCCTGTTCGAGGAGGCGGAGAAGCACCGGTGGCTCCTCGTCTTGAGCCATGAGCCCGACCAGCCGGCCGGCTACCTGGAGGACGGCGGGCAGTGGCGCCCTGAACCGCGCCTGACATGAGCTTCACCGCGGCAGACGGCCGCAAGCTGACGTACCGCAAGCTCGGCCACGGGCCCCTGCTCGTGTGCCACCCGGGCGGGCCTGGATTCTCGGCCGACTACTTTGGAGACCTGGCCGCGCTGTGGGAGCAGTACACGCTGATCATGCTCAACCCGCGTGGGACAGGGGCCTCCGCGAGGCCGGCCGATCGTAAGGCTTACGACATCGATGACTACGTCGCCGACCTTGAGGATTTGCGGCAGCACCTCGGCCTCGACAAGATGCTCTTGCTCGGACACTCGCACGGTGGGGTGGTTGCGCAGGCGTACGCCGCGAAATATCCAGGGCACGTGCGTCGGCTCGTGCTCGCATCCACGCTGGCGCGATTCGGTCCCGACCAGGAACAGGCGATGCGCCAGGGGATGGAGAAACGGAGCAGCCAGCCATGGGCCGCGGACGCCGCCGCCGCGCTCGAAGAAGAGCAGGCGGGCCGTTTCACGTCGGACCAGGAGCTGAGCGAGCTGGTCTTTCGCGAGCTGCCGCTCTACTTCGCGCACTACGGCGGGGTCGAGGCCGGCTACGTCGACTCCCTGAGGACCGAGGTCATCAACGCGGACGCGCTGAAGCTTTTCAACGAAGAGATCTTCACGACGTTCGACCTCCGCGGCCGCCTACCCGCGATCACGTGCCCGACCCTTGTGATCACCGGGGACGAAGACTTCATCTGCGGCCCGCTATGCGCTAAAGAAATCTGCGCGGGCATTTCAGGCGCACGGCTGGTCATGGTGGGCGACTCCGGCCACATGACGTTCGTCGAACAACCGCAAACCTTCCACGACGAAGTAGCCGACTTCCTAAGCGGATAGTAGGATTCGGTGCCTTTTGCACAAAATGCACCTTTCGCATGAATTCAAAGGTTCGCTTTGCGCAAAACGTACGGAATCGATCCCTTAACAACCTGGGCTGACTCGCGCTCGCCCGCCCGATAAATTCAGCCGGTGCTCGGAAGCGTCGACTCTTGCGTGCTCGTCGGCCTCGACGCTCGCCCGATCCACGTCGAAGCCGACATCGGACGCGGTGAGGTCGCGTTCATGCTCGTCGGCCTCGCCGCCACGACCGTCAAGGAAGCAAGAGAACGCGTTCGCTCCGCGATCCGAAACAGCGGCCTGGAATTTCCAACCACGCGTCTCACGGTCAACCTGGCGCCGGCCGAGATGCGCAAGCAAGGCACCGCCCTCGACTTGCCGATGGCGGTCGCCATAGCGCTGGCACGGGCCGGAAAAGCGGCGCCGCCGCACAGCGCATTCCTGGGCGAGCTTGCGCTCGACGGCTCAGTCCGTCACGTCGACGGAGTGCTGGTCGCGGCCCGCGGCCTGTCGACTCTCGGCTACGAGCGCGTCTTCGTGCCGGCCGCCGATGCCGCGGAAGCCACACTGGTCGACGGACTCGAGGTGATCCCATGCGCCTCGCTGATCGGCGTCGTGAACCACCTCCTTGGCGCCGAAGCCATCGCCCCCGCGCCGCGCGGTGCCTTCGTCTGCGTTGCAGCAACTGACATCGAGCACGACCTGACCGAGGTCCACGGCCAGGAAGAGGCCAAGCGCGCCCTCGAGGTCGCGGCGGCGGGCGGCCACCACCTGCTGATGAGCGGCCCGCCCGGCGCCGGCAAGACGATGCTGGCCCGCTGCCTGCCCGGCATCCTTCCGCCGCTGGAGCTCGCCGAGGCGCTCGAGGTGGCGCAGGTCCGCAGCCTGCTGGGCGACCTGCCCCGGGAAGGGCCGCTGGATTGGGCGCGCCCGTTTCGATCGCCGCATCACGGCGTCTCCATGGCCGGCCTGATCGGCGGTGGGAGCGGCCTCGCGCAGCCCGGCGAGATCAGCAGGGCCCACCACGGCGTCCTGTTCCTGGACGAGCTCGCCGAGTTCCAGACACCCGTCCTGCAGGCGCTGCGCCAACCCCTGGAATCGGGACGGGTCAACATCACGAGGTCAGGCGGCTCGGTGACGTACCCGGCACGCTTCACGCTGGTGGCCGCGACGAATCCATGCCCCTGCGGGTGGGCCGGCGACGGGGTGCGCGGCTGCCGGTGCACGCCCGGGGCGGTCGACACCTATCAGCGCCGGCTGTCCGGCCCGCTCCTGGACCGGATCGACCTCCAGGTGGCGGTCCGGCGCGTCCAGCTCGAGCTGCTCGCGTCGGAAGCCCGAGGCGAGTCGTCGGCGACGGTGCGGGAGCGGGTGGTCGCCGCCCGGCGCCTGCAGCAGGAACGTCAAGGCTGCCTCAACGCCCAGCTGAAGCCGGCCCGACTCCGCCAGCTCGCCGGCCTGGCGCCCGAGTCAAGACGCGCGCTCGAGCGCTGGGGCGCCCATCGAGGCATCACGGCCCGCGGCTTCCATCGGGCCTGGCGAGTCGCTCGCACCTCGGCGGACCTCGACGGCTCGGCGCAGATCGAAGAGCACCACATCCTCGAAGCCCTTGGCTTTCGCCTCCAAGATGTCGCCGCCTGACCTTAGGACGCGAGGCAGGTGGCCGCCCCCCGAAGGCCCGCGCGCAGCCATCGTCGGCTCGAGGCGCCCGTCGCCCTACGGCGAAGCCGTGGCCGAGCAGCTCGGCCTCGAGCTCGCCCGGGCCGGGGTCATCGTGGTCAGCGGCCTGGCGCTCGGGATCGACGCGGCGGCGCACCGCGGGGCGCTCAACGGGGGCGGGGTCACCGTGGCGGTGATGGGGACGGGAGTTGACGTCATCTACCCCGCGGCGCACGGCGTCCTGGCCGAGGCGATCCTCGCCGCCGGAGGCGCCCTCGTCAGCCAGTTCCCCGACGGCACCGCGCCGCGGCGCCACAACTTCCCGGCGAGGAACTACACGATGGCCGCGCTCGCCGACGTGGTGGTCGTCGTGGAGGCCGCCGAGGGCTCGGGCGCGCTCATCACGGCCGAGGCCGCGCTCGACCTACATAAAGAGGTAATGGCCGTTCCGGGCAGCATCTTCTCGCCGCTGTCGGTGGGGACCCACTCGCTGCTCCGAGATGGCGCCGGCCTGGTCCAGAACGCCCGGGACGTCCTGGCCGCCCTGAGGCTCGGCGGCGAGGTGCTGGACGACCCCTTGGCCACGCCCAAAAACCTCGGTTTCAAGCTTCCGGGCGAGCGGGACGGCATCCTTTCCCACCTCTCGGACGTTCTCGCTTTGAACGCCGCCGAGGTCGCCCGGAAGCTGCAGCTTCCGATCGCCGAAGTGCTCGGTCGCCTGACCGCCCTGGAGCTCGACGGCGCGGTTAGAAGACACCAGGGTGGGTATGTAAGGGCATTGCGTCGCGGGAAAGAACGGGCGTAGGATGCCCGCCACTCGCTAGAACGTCAGCCCGGTCGGAACAAATGTCCGGGTTTGGGAATAAAGAGAAAGCTGTGCCAGAAGGATTGATCATCGTCGAGTCGCCGGCCAAGGCGAAGACGCTGAAGCGGTTTTTGGGAGACCGTTTCGACGTCAGGGCCTCGATGGGCCACGTCCGCGACCTCCCTGAAAAGGAGATGGGGGTCGAGGTCGACGACGGCTTCAAGCCTCACTACGAGGTCGTGGAGAGCCGGCGCAAGACGATCAACGAGCTGCGCTCGGCGGCCAAGGGTGACCCCGAGGTCATCCTCGCCTCGGACCCAGATCGCGAGGGCGAGGCAATCGCCTGGCACCTTGCAGAGGTCCTGAAGCTCAGAAACCCCAAGCGCATCGAGTTTCACGAGATCACGGCCGACGCGGTACGCCGAGCGCTCGAGTCCCCGCGTGACATCGACATGCGGCTCGTCAACGCTCAGCAGGCCCGGCGTGTGGTCGACCGCCTGGTCGGCTTCCGGCTGAGCCCGTTCCTGTGGGCGAAGGTCCAGAAGGGCATCGGCGCGGGCCGCGTGTCGTCCGTCGCGCTGCGCCTGGTCGTCGACCGCGAGGAAGAGATTCGCAAGTTCGTCCCGGTCGAGTCGTGGACGATCGACGCGGAGCTCTCCCAGAAGGGAGCCGAGCGCCACTTCATGGCTCGCCTCAACCGCCCTGCCGGGACGGAGGCCGACACGAAGGCCGACGCAAAGTTCGAGGTTCACAACGAAGCCGAGGCCCAGGAGATCGTCCGCAAGCTGGAGGGCGCCGCGTACCGCGTCATCGGCGTGGAGCAGAAGCGCCGCACCAAGAGCTCGAATCCTCCGTACATCACGTCGACGCTGCAGCAGGACGCGTCTAGCCGGCTGCGGATGCGCCCATTTGCCGCGATGCGCATCGCCCAACAGCTGTACGAAGGCGTGGAGCTTGGGTCGGAAGGGGCCACCGGATTGATCACGTACATGCGCACGGACTCGACCCGGATCTCGGCCGACGCCGATGCCAAGGTCAAGGGCTTCGTCACGCAGTCCTACGGCGAGAAGTATCTCGGCGCCTCGCGGACCGCCAAGGCCACCCCAGGCGCGCAGGACGCGCACGAGGCGATCCGGCCAACCGACGTCAGCCGGACCCCGGAGTCGATCCGCGGACACCTCACCCCGGACCAGTACAAGCTTTACGACCTCATCTGGCGCAGGTTCGTAGCCAGCCGCATGGCGCCTGCCGTGTACGACCAGACCCAGGTCGAGATCGAGGGTGGTGATTACGTCTTCCGCGCCAACGGTTCGGTCCTGACGTTCGACGGCTTCTACAAAGTCTGGGGACGCGATGAAAACGGCGAGAACGAGCTGCCGGTCCTCACTCAGGGTGACGATCTCGACTACCACGGCCTCAAGCCGGAGCAGCACTTCACTCAGCCGCCCCCGCGGTACACGGAAGCGACGCTGATCAAAGAGCTCGAGCAGCGCGGCATCGGCCGGCCGTCAACCTATGCGCCGACCGTGCAGACCATCACCAAGGCGCACGGTTACGTCGAGATCAAGGACCGCAGGCTGTATCCGACGCGGGTCGGCGAGGCGGTCAACACCTTGATGGTCGAGCACTTCAAGACCATCTCCGACGACGACTACACCTCGAAGCTGGAGAAGAGGCTCGACGATGTCGAGAGCGGAAGCCAGGAATGGGTGCCGGTGGTCAAGGACTTCTACGGTCCTCTGCAGCGCATGCTCAGCGCCGCCGAGGAGGCGACGCCGGCCGACACGAACGAGGTCTGCCCGCTCTGCAACGAGGGCCACCTCGTCCGGAAGGCGAGCCGGTTCGGTCCCTTCATGGGCTGCTCGCGGTACCCGAAGTGCAAGTTCCGCCGGGCGCTGACGCCCGAGGGGGAAGCTCCCGAGCCGAAGCTGCTGGACGAGCCTTGCCCCAACTGTGGGAAGCCGCTGCAGCTTCGCACCGGCCGGTACGGAGAGTTCATCGGCTGCTCGGGGTATCCGGAATGCAAGTACATCAAGCGCGACGCCCAGGCCGAGTCCAAGCCGACGGGCCAGAAATGCCCGCAGTGTGGGGAGGGGGACCTGGTCGAGCGCACGGGTCGGTACGGCCCGTTTGTAGCTTGCTCCCGATACCCCGACTGCAACTACCGGGCGAACATGGGCAAGGACGGCAAGCCCGGCCAGGGGCCGAAGGTGCTGGACGAGCCATGCCCCATCTGCGGCAAGCCGCTGGTCGAGCGCCGCGGCCGTTACGGGCTCTTCAAGTCGTGCTCCGACTACCCGAAGTGCCCAGGCCCGAAGGGCGTCAAGAAAGCCGAAAAGGCCGACGTCGCTTAGCTCTTCTCGGTCTGGGTATACTCCCTGAGCCAGTCCTAAGCGACTGAGTTAGCACGCCCGGGCCATCGCCCCTGTCCTTCTTCAAGAAGGCCGGTTCCCGAGCGGAAGTAGAACGGGGAGGCAATTTCAAACGTGGCTCAAGTGACCTTGAAGCAGCTGCTGGAGGCGGGCGTCCACTTCGGACATCAGACCAGCCGCTGGAACCCGAAGATGAAGACCTACATCTTCACCGCCCGCAACGGCATCCACATCATCGACCTGCAGAAGACCGTCCGCCTGCTCGACGACGCGTGGGACTTCACGCGCAACGTCGCGGCCAGCGGCCGGCCCGTGCTCTTCGTGGGCACCAAGAAGCAGGCCCAGGAGACCATCCAGACCGAGGCCGCGCGATGCGGCATGTACTTCGTGAACCGCCGCTGGATGGGCGGCATGCTGACCAACTTCAGCACGGTCAAGAAGAGGATCGAACGGCTGCAGGACCTGCGCAAGATGCAGCAGGAAGGCCAGTTCGAGCAGTTGTCGAAGAAAGAGGCCAAGCGCCTCACGGACGAGCTCGACCGGCTGATGTTCCATTTCGACGGCATCGCCGACATGAAGAGGCTGCCCGGCGCCCTCTACGTCGTCGACCCGCGGAAAGAGCACATCGCTGTGACCGAGGCCAACCGGCTGAAGATCCCGGTGGTGGCGATCACCGACAGCAACTGCGACCCCGACCTGATCACATACGTGATCCCGGGCAACGACGACGCGATCCGCGCCGTGAAGCTGCTCACCGGCAAGATCGCCGACGCCTGCCAGGAAGGCCGCCAGGAGGCCGCCGCCCGGGGCGAGATCCTGCCCGAGGTCGAAGAGCGCGAGTTCCTCGAGACGCCTCGCTACGAAGAGATCGAGGAGTACCTCGAGGACGAGGAGGACTACCTGCCGACGGTGTCGGAAGAGGAGTTCAGCCGCACCGCCGTCGAAGAGGAGGCCCGCTGATGGCGGTCAGCCTGGACCTGGTGAAGAAGCTTCGCGAGCGGTCCGGCGCGGGGATGATGGACTGCAAGCAGGCCCTCGAAGAAGCGGAAGGCGACGTCGAGAAGGCCTTCACGATCCTGCGCGAGAAGGGCATCGCGAAAGCGAGCAACCGCGCCGGCCGGGCGACCGGTCAGGGCGTGATCGAGGCCTACCTGCACAGCACCTCACCGGATTACCCGCCGCAGGTGGGCGTGCTCATCGAGGTCAACTGCGAGACCGATTTCGTCGCCAAGAGCCCGGACTTCCGCAAGCTCGCCAAGGAGCTCGCGCTCCAGGTCGCGGGCTACGAGGCGCGCTGGGTGACGAGAGACGACGTTCCCGATGAGATGTTGGTGACCGAGCGCGAGGTCTACGAGGCCAAGGCTCGTCAGGACGGGAAGCCGGACCAGGTGATCCCGAGAATCGTGGAAGGCCAGATCGAGGATTTCCTCAAGCACAGCTGCCTGATGGAGCAGCCTTACTTCCGCGAGCCGAGCCACACAGTGCAGCAGTTCATCGCAGAGAACATCTCCAGGCTCCAGGAGAACATCACAGTCAGAAGGTTCGCGCGATTTAACATCAGGGAGACCTGATCCAGACTTTCAACGTGGGAGATCGAGCCCCCAAGTACAACCGCGTCCTGCTCAAGCTGAGCGGTGAAGCGCTTGGTGGAAGCCGCGACTACGGCATCGATCTCGAGGTCGTGGAGACGATCGCGGCGCAGGTCAAGCACGTGCACCAGATGGGCGTCCAGGTCGCGGTCGTGGTCGGCGGGGGCAACATCTTCCGCGGGCTGGCCGCCACGGAGCGCGGCTTCGACCGCGCGACCGGCGACTACATGGGCATGCTGGCCACGGTGATCAACGCGCTGGCCCTCCAGGACGCGCTGGAGCGCACGGGCATCCCGGCCAGGACGATGACCGCGATCCAGATGCCGCAGGTCGCCGAGCCATACATCCGCCGCCGCGCGGTCCGTCACCTGGAGAAGGGCCGCGTCGTGATCCTTGCCGCGGGGACGGGCAACCCCTACTTCACCACCGACACGACCGCCGCGCTGCGCGCGGTGGAGATCGAGGCGGATGTCATCCTCAAGGCGACCAAGGTCGACGGTGTCTACACAGCCGACCCAAAGCGCGACCCGACCGCGACCAAGTTCGAGCGACTCGATTACCTGGAGGTGCTCAACCGCGGCATCGAGGTCATGGACAACACGGCGCTGACGCTGTGCATGGACAACGACGTGCCGATCGTCGTCTTCAACCTGCTGACTCCGGGCAACATCGAGCGCGTGGTGCTCGGTGAGGAGATAGGCACCCTCGTCGGCGCCGCACGATGATCGATCCGATCATGCGCGACGCGGAATCGAAGATGTCGAAGTCCGTCGACCACTTCGCCGGCGAGCTCTCCACGATTCGGACGGGGCGCGCGAACCCCGCGCTGATCGACCGGATCATGGTCCCGTACTACGGGACGCCGACACCTCTCAACCAGCTGGCGCAGATCAGCGCTCCCGAGCCACGCCTGCTGGTCGTGCAGGTTTACGACAAGAGTCAGATCGGCGCGGTCGAGAAGGCGCTCCGCGCGGGCGAGCAGGGTCTCAACCCGGCGAGCGACGGACAGGTCATCCGGGTGCCCATCCCGCCCCTGACCGAAGAGCGCCGGCGCGAGTACGTGAAGCTCGTCAAGCAGAAGGCGGAGGACGCCCGCGTTGCGATCCGCAACGTGCGCCGCGACGAACTGCACAGGATCGACCAGATGCAGAAGAACGGGGACGTCGCTGAAGACGAATCGAAGCGGGCGCACGCTCGTCTGCAGAAGATCACCGAGAGCCAGATCGAGAAGATCGACGCCCTGGCCGGCCGAAAAGAAACCGAGGTGATGGAGGTCTAGAGCAGCGCTTCCCCCTCCCCCCACAGGGGGGAGGGTCGGGGAGAGGGGCGTGAAAAGCACATCGCGCCCTAATCGGTACTCTTTCCTCACCCTTGGACTCCCACGTCCCCCGCCACGTCGGGATCATCATGGACGGCAACGGCCGCTGGGCCCGCCGTCGCGGCCGCCCCGCCAGCTTCGGGCACCGGGCCGGCGTCCGCGCCATCAAGCGCGCGCTCCAGGCCTGTGAGGACTTCGGCGTCCACGTCCTGTCCATCTACGCCTTCTCGACGGAGAACTGGTCCCGGCCGCGGGCCGAGGTGCGCGCGCTCATGCGCCTGTTTCACGAAACGATGCAGAGGGAGATCGACGAGATGCACCAGCGCGGCGTGCGCATCGTCTGGAGCGGCCGCATGGAAGACCTGTCGCCGCGGATGCGGGACCGCATCGAAGAGGCGATGGCGCGCACGGCGAATAACAAGAACGGCGTGCTCAACGTTTGCCTCAACTACGGAGGGCGAGCGGAGATCGTCGATGCGGTGCGCAAGTTGATCGGTGACGGACTCGCCGCATCTGACGTCGATGAGGCGGCCATCTCGGCGCGCATGTATCGGCCCGAGCTGCCCGATCCGGACCTGATCATCCGGACCGCGGGCGAGCGGAGGGTGAGCAACTTCCTGCTGTGGCAGGGCGCGTACGCCGAGATGCTCGTGACCGAGACGCTCTGGCCCGACTTCGACGCCGAAGACCTGAAGTCCGCGCTGGATGACTACACCTCGCGCGTGCGCCGATTCGGCGCCAGACCAGAAGCAGAGATCGTGATCAGTGGGTCCAATTGACAACCAGAAATGCGCCGATGACAGGCTGGAAACCCAGCCCGCTGATGGTCCGGATCCTGAGCGCGGCGGTGATCCTGGCCGTCGTCATCGGGCTTGTCTTGGCCGGCCTGTACGGCGTCTACGCGCTGGTGCTGATCCTGGGCGGTCTCGCGCTGTGGGAGTTCAGCGGGCTCTCCGAGGGAATGGGCTCGCGCGCGCCCGCATGGCTGCTGTTTCCGCTCGGCGCCTTCTTCGCCTTCAGCGGCACGGTCCTCAAAGGGGTCGACGTCACGCTGGTGCTCGCCCTCACCCTTGTCGGTGGCCTGGCGGCCTTTCTCTTCGTGCCCGGAAGGCGCCAGGGACTCGGCCGGTGGGCGATGGGCGTGGCCGGCGCCCTCTACATCGCCATGCCGTTCAACTTCTACCTGCTGCTCTACACGTCGAAGCCGAACGGCCTGGTGTGGACGCTGTTCACGATCTTCGCCGTGATCGCCAGCGACGCGGCGGCCCTGCTGGTGGGCAGCCGCATCGGCCGCCACCCGTTCTTTGTCGCGATCAGCCCGAACAAGACGGTGGAGGGTGCGATCGCCGGGGTGGTGGGGGCGGTGGTGGTCATGCTGATCGGGGTGTCAGGGGTCCTGGGGATCTCTCCGGTGCACGCCCTCGTGCTCGGCGTTCTCGTCGGCGCCAGCGCCGAGATCGGGGACCTGGTCGAGTCGCAGATGAAGCGACTCGCCGACGTGAAGGACTCATCCCATCTCATCCCCGGACACGGTGGCGTGCTCGATCGCCTCGACTCGATCCTGTTCCCGCCCATCCTCGTGTACTTCTACGTGACCGTCTTCCACCTGCTCTCGTGACAAGACCGATCAACATCGCGGTGCTCGGAGCCACGGGGTCGATCGGCCGGCAGACGCTCGACGTGATCGACCGCAACCCCGCCCGCTTCAAGCTCTTCGGCCTGACCGAAGGCGTGCGGTCGACCAACCGAGAGGCGCCGTACTTCGTGCACGGCCAGGCGGGCGAGCCGGAATTCGACACGAAGGTCGAGGCGATGGTCACCGATCCGCGGTGCGACCTCGTCGTGGTCGCGATCCCGGGCGCGCGAGCGTTGTCGCCGACCATGTCCGCCCTACGCGCGGGCAAGGAGGTTGCGCTCGCGACCAAAGAGGTGCTGGTCATGGCCGGTGCGCTCGTCATGAAATTGGCCGGCGAAAAAGGCATCCGCCCCGTCGACTCCGAGCACAGCGCGATCTGGCAGTGCCTGTGGGGCGAGGAGCGCGCGAACGTGCGCCGTCTCATCGTCACCGCGAGCGGAGGCCCCTTCTGGGCGCGTCCGGAGCTCGACCTCGACCAGGTGACCGTGGAGCAGGCGCTGAACCATCCCCGTTGGTCGATGGGCCCAAAGGTCACCGTCGACTCGGCGACCTTGATGAACAAGGGCCTCGAGATCATCGAGGCGCACCACCTTTTCGGCCTGCCCCTGGACGCGATCTCGGTCTGCATCCATCCCCAGAGCGTCGTCCACTCCCTGGTCGAGTTCGTCGATGGCTCCCTGAAGGCCCAGCTTGGGAGGCCGGACATGCGGCTGCCCATCGCGGTCGCCCTCGCCTACCCGGACCGCCTGCCCGGCGCAGTCCCCCCGACGTCGATCTCCGAGCTCAGCGGCCTGGAGTTCCATGACCTGGACGAAACCCGCTTTCCCAGCGTGAGACTCGCCCGCGAGGCGGCGGCGAAGGGCGGCGGCCACCCGGCGGTCCTGAACGCGGCCAACGAGGAGGCGGTGAACGCCTTCCTGGCCGGCGAGATCCCGTTCAGCGGCATCGTGAGCGCGGTCGAGCGGGCGCTCGGCGCCTTCCCCGGCTGTGGGGGCACGCTGGAGGAGATCCTCCAGGCCGACTCCTGGGCCCGGAGCTATGTCAGGCAACAGGATGGGATTCGTCCGGTAGGCTGAGGGCCACATGGACGGGCTCCTGGTCGTGGTCGGCGTCGGGGGGATGTTCCTTCTTCTCATCGCCCCGCACGAGGCGGGCCACTTCGCGTTCGCCAAGCTGTTCGGGGTCAGGGTGATCGAGTTCTCGATCGGGGCGGGCGCCCGGCTGTGGTCGACGACCCGGGGCGGCACCCTGTACGCGATCCGGGCGATCCCGATCATGGGTTACGTCCGGATGGGGGGCATGGAGGGCGGCGACTTCGAGGACCCCAACGGGTTTCACCACAAGGCCGCCTGGCAGCGGCTGGTGATCCTGGCCGCCGGGCCGGCCGCCAACTTCGCCGTCGCCATGGTCCTGTACACCGGCCTGATGCTGTCCCAGGTCAACGCAGACCCTGGCAAGGTCGCCCTGGTGGTCCCGAGCTCGCCCGCGGCGGCGGCCGGGTTCCAGGCCGGCGACCGGCTCCTGACGGTGGAGGGGAAGCCGATCACCGCGCCCGACCAGCTGAGGAAGGCGGAGGAGGCCGCGCCCAACTCGGCCCTCGTGGTCACCGGCGTTCACCCGAACGGGAAGGGCTTCGCGACCGTCGTGACGCCGAAGTGCGATCCGGCCGGCAAGGTATGCCAGATGGGGCTCCGGGTGCTGCCCATCATCACCGTTTCCGAGGCGCTCACCGAGGGGGTCAAGTTCCCCGGCAACGCAATCTCCAACATCGTGCAGGGCCTCAGCCAGCTGGTCACCGGGCAGGTGCCGGGCGGAGTGTTTGGACCCAACGGCGTGACGGGGCCGATCGGCATCGCCGACGTCGCCGCTCAGTCGGTATCTCTGGGCTTCGGGACCTACATCTTCTTTGTCGCGCTGCTGTCCGTGGCCCTGGGCTTCACGAACCTGCTGCCGATCCTGGCCCTCGACGGTGGGCGGATGGCGATCGTGCTGATCGAGGTCCTGCGGCGGCGCCCGTTTGACCGGGCCGCCGAGCTGACATTCCAGAGGATCGGCGTCGCGGCCCTGATCGCCCTCGCCATCTTCATCAGCGCGCTCGACATCCAGCGCATCGCGACAGGGCAGTTCCCCGGTTTGACGCACTGATGGCGCTGGTAACCCGCCGCAAGGCGATCCCGGTCCGGGTCGGGTCCGTGGTGATAGGCGGCGCCGCGCCGATCGCGGTCCAGACCATGACCAAGACGGACACGCGCGACGTCAAAGCCACGGTGCGCCAGATCCACGAGCTGAAAGAGGCCGGCTGCGAGATCGTGCGCCCGGCGGTGCCGGACCGCGAGGCGGCCGAGGCGTTGAAGGAGATCGTCAAGCAGTCACCGCTTCCCGTGATCGCCGACATCCATTACGACCACACGCTCGCGCTGGTGGCCATCGAGGCCGGCGTCCACTGTCTGAGGCTGAATCCCGGCAACATCCCCGACCGTGAAAAGGTGATCAAGGTCGTCACCGCGGCGAAGGAGCGGCAGATCCCCTTCCGCATCGGCGTCAACGCGGGTTCGCTGCCCGAAGAGGTGCACAAGACCCTGCGCGAGCAGCACCACATCGACCGTGACGACCGCGAGCGAACGGCGGACCGGATGGTCGAGGTGGCGCTCGGCCACTGCAAGATCCTCGAGGACCTGGACTACGGTCCCGGGTTCATCAAGGTCTCGCTGAAGGCGACCGACGTGTGGACCAACATCCTCGCCAACCGCAAGTTCGCTGCCGCGCGTCAGTACCCGATCCACCTCGGCGTCACCGAGTCCGGCCCCGTCGAGGCGGGCAGCATCCGGAGCGCGGTGGGGATGGGCATCCTGCTCAGCGAGGGGATCGGCGACACGATCCGCGTCTCGCTCGCGACCTCCGACCCGCGCGAAGAGGTGCGCGTCGCGCACGAGATCCTCAAGACGCTGGCCTTCCGCAAGGAAAGCCCGACGCTCATCGCGTGCCCCACGTGCGGCCGCCTCGAGTACGACATGGTGCCGATGGTCAAAGAGGTCGAGGCGTACATCGCCAGGCTCAAGGTGCCGATCACAGTCGCCGTGATGGGCTGCGTCGTGAACGGCCCGGCCGAGGCGCGCCACGCCGACATCGGCGTCACCGGCGGCCGCGGGAAGGGCGTGATCTTCAAGAAAGGTACCCTTTACAAGACCGTGGCCCAGGAAGAATTGCTTCCGGTCCTGCTGGCTGAGATCGACGCGATCGCAGCCGAGCACGCCGCCCCGCTCCCGTCCTAGCCCCTTCACCTCCCCACTCGCTGGGGAGGTCGGCGGTCGCAGACCGCCGGGTGGGGGCGCCGGCCTAGCCGGTAAGGGTCATCACAATCAACATGGGAGCTCGAGGCATGAAACAGGAAACCGAAGAGAAGCAGGACTTCGTGAAAGAAGTCACCAAGATGTCCGACGACTTCGACCGCTGGTACACGGACGTGGTCCGCAAGGCCGAGCTGGCCGACTGGTCGGGCGTGCGCGGAATGATGGTCGTGCGCCCTTACGGCTGGGCGATGTGGGAAGCGATCACCCGCGCGTTCGACGACATGATCAAAGAGAGCGGGCACGAGAACTGGGCTTTTCCTCTCTTGATCCCCCGCGAGTACCTGATGAAAGAAGCCGAGCACATCGAGGGCTTCGCGCCCGAGGTGGCGTGGGTCACTCGCGCCGGCGGCAACATGGAAGAGCTCGAAGAGCCGCTGGCGGTCCGCCCCACGTCAGAGACGATCATCGGCCCCCTGATCAAGCGCTACATCCAGAGCCACCGCGACCTGCCCAAGCTGACCAACCAGTGGAACAGTGTCGTGCGGTGGGAGATGCGCTCGCGCCTTTTCTTACGCAGCCGCGAGTTCTGGTGGCAGGAGGGACATACGTTTCACGCGTACGCGCAGGAGGCGATGGACGAGGTCGCGCTTATCCTCGGTTACTACCGCGCGATCGCCGAAGACTGGCTCGCGATTCCTGTGCTGACCGGCAAGAAGTCCCCCGCCGAAACATTTCCAGGGGCCGTCCACACGCTGACCCTTGAAGGCCTCATGCGCGATGGCCAGGCGCTGCAGACTGGAACTTCGCACTACTTCGGCCAGAACTTTTCCCGCGCCTATGACATCTCCTTCTCGAACAAGGACAACGAGCGCGAGCTGTGCTACTCCACGTCGTGGGGCATCAGCACGCGCCTGGTCGGAGCGCTGGTCATGGCCCATGGCGACGACTCGGGCATCATCGTTCCCCCCAAGGTCGCACCCATCCAGGTCATCGTGGTGCCGATCTTCCGCGACGACGAAGGGCGCGCCAAGGTGGAGCGATTCATCAACAGCTGGGCGCCCGACCTGAAGGCCGCCGGAATCCGCCACCGCGTGGACTGGCGCGACGAGCGACCCGGCGACAAGTACGCGCACTGGGAGCTGAAAGGCGTCCCGCTGCGCCTGAACGTCGGAGGGCGCGACGCAGACGCGGGCCAGGTCGAGATGGTCGACAGGCTGACGAGGCAGAAAGTGAGCGTGCCGGTGTCCGGGATCGCGGCGCGCCTGGGCGACGAGCTGGACGGTTTTCAGAAAAAGCTGTTCGAGCGAGCGCAGAAGTTCCAACGCGACAACACGTTCGAGCTCGAGACGCTGGAAGAGGTGGTGGCGCACTTCCGCGAGCGCGGCGGTTTCGTGTGGTCGCACTGGTGTGGGGAGGAGGCAGACGAAGCCCGCATCAAGGCCGAAGCCGGCGGCGTGACGATCCGAACCATCGAGGAGATGAACAAGCCCTCAGGCAAATGCCTGGTGTGCGGCAAGCCGGCAAAGTACCGAGTCTCGCTGGCAAAGGCGTACTAAGCCGCGCAACACCACCCCGGATAGTCCGGACTATCCGAGGATTTCTACGCCGTCGGGTTCTCGAACGCGCCGATCCGGGGCGCGTCCGGATGCATCGAAGTCTGCGGAATGAGCTTGAGCGCCCCCGACGCAACCGCGTCCAGCACCGCCTCCGCCACGTCGGGGTGAAAATGCGTCCCCGACCCAGCCCGCACCTGCTCCACCGCCGCCTGGAGCGGCATCCCGCGCCGGTACGGCCGGTCCGAAGTCATGGCATCGATCGCGTCCGCGGCGCTGACGACCCACGCGAACATGGGGACCTCGTCCCCCTTCTTGCGGTCCGGATACCCCTTGCCGTCAAACCGCTCGTGGTGCGAGCGCACGATGACCAGCTCGTCGGTCAACATGCGCAACCCGCTCAAGATGTTGAATCCCACGACCGGGTGGCTCTTCATCTTCTCGAACTCGGCCTCGCTCAGCTTGCCGGTCTTCTGCAGGATCGCATCCGGCACGCCGATCTTCCCGATGTCATGTAGCCGGCCGCCGCGCTCCAACCGCACCCATGCGTCCTGGTCCTTGGGCGAATAGTGCATCTGCCGCGCGATCATCAGCGCGTACTGCGTCACGCGCTCGGAGTGGCCGGCCGTGTAAGGGTCACGCGCGTCGACGGCGTTGGCCAGCGCCTCGAGCGAGGCCAGGATGACCTCCTCGCGGTCCTTGAAAAGTCGAGCATTGTCGATCGCCACCGCCGCCTGCGCGGCGAGCTCCGTCACCAGGTTGCGGTGGTCGGTCGTGAACCCGTGGTCGACCTGGTAGTTGGCCAGAAACACCACGCCGAGGGGCTTGCCGCGCAGCGTGATCGGAACGCACAGCACGGCGCGCGGGTTCAGGGGGCTGTCGGTCGCCGAGTGGTGCTCCATCGATTCCATCACCGGCTCGTGAGACTCCATCACACGGCGGCAGATCTCGCCGCCGATGCCGAGCGCGAGACGCTCCGCGGTGGCGTGGTCCGTGCCGAAACCGCCCTTCAACACAAGCCGGCCACCGTCCTCCAAAGCAAGGCAGCCGATCTGCGCGGAGGACGCCTTCGCCGCGCCGGCGAGCACCTGCTGCAAGACCTGGTTCAGGTCGAGCGTGGATGTGGCGGCCTGCAGCGCCTCCTGCAGGCTGCGCAGCTCCCAGATGCTGCGCTCGTTCTTCTCGTAGAGCTCGGCATTGCGCACGGCGACGACCCCCTGGTTGCCGAGCGTGGCCAGCACCCGCTGGTCGTCCGTGGTCCACTCGCGCTTCTTGCCGTCGAAGACGGACAACGTCCCCCAGAGCCGGCCATCCTCGAGCATCGGCGTGCAGATCGCGGCCTGCAGGCCGTAGGCGTGGAGGTCAGGCGGCCTCTGGAGGTCGGGGCTTGCCTCGAAATCAGCGACGGCGGTCGGGCGCAGGCTCAGCATCACCGCGCCGACAAGACCCTGGCCATTCTGAAACTCCATGCCGGCGACCCCGTCCGGAAAGCCGAGCGACATGATCACCGCCTGGTGGCCGGCCTCGGTCGTGCGGGTGAGCAATCCGGCCGTGCCCCCCGTGACTCGCACCGCGGTCTCGAGGGTCTTGTGCTCCAGCACGCTCGCGCCCTGCGTGACGGTGGTGAGCGCTTGCGACACCTCACCCAGCGCGTCCAGCGCCGTGTCGAGCCGAGACGCCTGGCCGGTGACGACCTGCAGGATTCGCGAGTTCTCGATCGCGACGCCCGCCATCGACCCCAGCTCATCCAGGGCGCCGATGTCGTGCTGCGTGAAGCTGGAGGTTCCGCGGCGGCCAAGGCAAAGCGCGCCGATCACGCCAGTCTTGCCCCGAATGGGAGTCAGCGCCTCGTTGACGGTGACGGCGTGCGTCGCCAGCCGGAGCCCGCTGAAGGTGGGCTGCTGCTCGGTCACCGCGTTGCGCAAGACGGTCTCGCCGCTGCGCACCCTGGTCAGCGTTTCGTCGAGGACCTCGGCATCGCCGTCTTCCGACTGGAAGAGAACCGCCCGCCCGGCGTCGTATTTGATGATCTCCTTGCCACGCTCGAGCACCAGGTCGAGCGCTTCCTCCATCGTCTTGCCGGAGGCCTCTTTGACGAGCTCGTTCATCAGCGAGTAACGCGCCGATTCCTTCAGCGAGAGGGCGACCGCGTGCGCGCTGGCCAGCTGGGCGCCGGCGCGGAGGGTCAACGTGGTCGCCAGGCGCCGGTCGTCGTCGCTGAATTCCGCCTTGTCGCTGCCCAGCAAGATGAAGCCACCGATGTGATCGCCGATCGGCATGGGCACCACCATTGCGCCGAGCAGGTGCAGGTCCTCGGGCATGAAGTTGAAGAGCTCCTTCAACGCGCCATTGCCTTCGGCGGCGTATGTCTTGCCAGATTCGACGGCCGCAAGCAGCGGTCCAGCGCCGTTGTGCCGGCGGCTCACAGCCATCGGATGCAGGCGTTCCAGGCCGACCCCGGGCGCTTGCGGAACGAACTGGCTCTGGTCGCCGGAGGCGAAATAGCAGCACACGAAGTCCGCGCCGAGCTGGCGCGCGATGTTCGAGGTGAGGGCCGCCACGTCAGCCGGCGGCCGGCCGTCCTCGACGTCCGAGGTCGCGGCCATAAAGGCCCGATGCTTCAGCTGCAGGTCTCTCGACTGCCGCTCGATGGTGCCGACGAACTTGCGGACGGTGACCCCGCCGACCGCTCCGGCGCCGCCGAGCAAAGCCAGCCCGACGAGCTGGAGGACCAGGTCGCCCTGGCGCGGGTTGAACTGGGCGATCAGCACGGTGAAGATGGCGGCCACCGCCGCGACGGGAAGGGACAGCCGCCAGTTGCGATAGACCACGCCGGCTGCCACGGCCAGCACGCCGGCGACCGCCGCGAGGGCGGTCGCCCACCCCAACCGGCCGCTTCCGTTCAGCGAGGCACCGACGAGCAGCAGCGCCGCGCTGGCCGCCGAAAAGCCGAACCGGAGCCCCAAAAGCGCCCGTGCCGAATTCATCTGGCGGGCAGTAAGTCTAGGTTTTGGTCCGGAGGGGGAAGCTAGATACCGAACTTAAACTTCATGCCAGGCACAAAGTGACGGTTTCCGAGCTCCTCAGGATCGCCGACCACCTCGACCCGAGCGACCAGGCGATGGTCCGCAAGGCTTTCGAGAGGGCCGCGAGCGCCCACAACGGCCAGCACCGGCTCTCCGGGGAGGACTACGTCAACCACCCGCTCGAGGTGGCCGCGATCCTGGCCGACCTCGAGCTCGACGCCGAGACGATCTCCGCCGCCCTCCTCCACGACACCGTCGAGGACACCAACCTGACCGCCGACGAGGTCAAGCGCGAGTTCGGTCCCGAGGTGGCGCGCCTGGTCGATGGCGTGACCAAGCTCGGCCGGATCTCCCTTCGCACCGACCAGCAGCAGCAGGCGGAGAACATCCGCAAGATGATGGTCGCGATGGCCGAGGACCTTCGGGTGGTCCTCATCAAGCTCGCCGACCGCCTCCACAACATGCGGACCCTGGAGCCCCTGACGGAGGCCAAGCGCCGGAAGATCTCGCGTGAGACGCTCGACATCTACGCGCCGCTGGCGCACCGGCTCGGGATCGGCCAGATCAAGTGGGAGCTGGAGGACCTGTCGCTCCGCAACCTCGAGCCTGAGGCCTACGACGACGTCGTGAAACGCATCGCGCGCAAGCGCCACGAGCGCGAAGCGCTGGTCTCCGACCTGCGTGAGATCCTTGCCCGCGAGCTCGAGAAAGTGGGCATCCTGGCCGAGATCACCGGCCGGCCGAAGCACATCTATTCGGTCTGGCAGAAGATGACCCGCGAGAGCAAGGACTTCTCCGAGATCTATGACCTGTCGGCGATTCGCGTGCAGGTGGAGTCGGTGCGCGACTGCTACGGGGTGCTCGGGGTGGTGCACTCGCTCTGGAAGCCGATGCCGGGGCGTTTCAAGGACTACATCGCGATGCCGAAGTCAAACGGCTACCAGTCGCTGCACACGACCGTGATCACCCACACCGGCGAGCCGATCGAGATCCAGATCCGTACCCAGGAGATGCACCGCGTCGCCGAGTTCGGAGTCGCGGCGCACTGGACGTACAAGGAAGGCGGCAAGGACGCGAGCTTCGACCAGAAGCTTTCCTGGCTGCGCAGCCTGCTCGAGTGGCAGAACGAGGTGGGGGACGCCGAGTCGTTCCTCAACACGGTCAAGGTCGACCTTTTCCAGGACGAGGTTTACGTGTTCACGCCGCGGGGCGACGTGATCAACCTCCCGACCGGGTCGACGCCGGTCGACTTCGCCTACCGCATCCACACCGAGGTCGGTCACCACTGCATCGGGGCCAAGGTGAACGGCCGGATGGTGCCGCTCGAGTACGACTTGAAGAACGGCGAGATCGTCGAGATCCTGACCTCCAAGGGTCCGCATGGACCGAGCCGCGACTGGCTGAACTTCGTCAAGAGCGCGTCCGCCAAGGAACGCATCCGCAAGTGGTTCAAGAGCCAGCGGCGCGAGGAGAACGTGGCCAAGGGACACGACCTGCTCGACAAGGAGCTGCACCGCATGCACCGCGTGAGCCTGAGCGATCTACCGGAGCAGAAGCTGCTCGAGATCGCGGCCCTGCACAGGTACGGGACGATCGACGATTTCATGGCGGCGATCGGATACGGCGACCTGTCACCGCACTCCGTCGTGATGCGCATGGCGCTGGAGACACCTGGCGGGGACCTGCGCACGATCCCGCTGATCCCCCAGGCGCAGCCGTCGCCGCGCGTGCTGGTGCGCGGCGAAAAAGGAATCCTGACCACGGTCGCGACCTGCTGCCAGCCGGTGCCCGGCGACGCCATCATCGGGTACACCACGCGGGGTAAGGGCGTGACGGTGCACCGTGCTGACTGCATCAACGCAGTCAACGCTCAGGACTCGGCGCGGGTCGTCCCGGTCGACTGGGAATCGGACGCCACTCATCTGTACCCGGTGGCGATCAAGATCGAGGCCTTTGACCGCCAGGGTCTCATGCGCGACATCGCCACAGTGGTCGCGGAGAACCGCGTCAACATGTCGGCCCTCGAGGTCCACGTCTACGACGACAAGACGGCCGTCGTGTCGACGACCGTGGAGATCGATTCGCTCGCGCAGCTGTCGCGCCTCATGGAAAAGCTGGAAGGCGTGAAGGACGTGCATACCGTCGCCCGCGAAGCCTCCTAGCCATGGCGGTGCACATCGAGGTCACCGCCGACCGACGCTTCGGCACCAACTCCTACCTCGTCGACGATGACCAGACGCACGACGCTGTGGTGATCGACTCCAACCTCGAACCCGAGCTGGTCCTCGAAGCTGCGAAAGCCCGCGGCGCGAACGTGAAAGCCATCCTGCTGACCCACACCGACATCGACCACATCGCTGGACTGCATGAGCTGCGGGAGGCGTTCGGGCCCGTCCCGATCGCGGTCAACCAAGCCGAAAAGGACGTCATCGAGGAAGGGAAGCCGCTGCGTAAAGAGTTCGGTCCACTCGCGACGCGCCTGGACAACGTCACGGCATTCATCGAAGGTGAGCCCTATCGCGCAGGCTCGCTCGAGTTCGAGGTGCTGCACACCCCGGGACACAGCCCGGGCGGCGTGACGCTGAAGATCGACGGTTACCTGTTCACGGGTGACGCGCTCTTCGCCGGGTCGATCGGACGCTCCGACTTCGCGAACTCAGACTCGAGGGCGCTGCTCGAAGGTATCCGCTCCAAGCTGCTGACCCAGCCCGACGAGATGAT
>VBGP01000213.1 GCA_005880795.1 Chloroflexota bacterium
TGATCGTCCACGAGGCGCCCCTCTCGGCTGGATTCGGCGCGGAGATTGCCGCCACCCTGATGGAGGAGGTTTTCTACGACCTCGACGCCCCCGTGCAGCGCGTCGCGGCGTTCGACGTACCTTTTCCGGCCGCTTCGCTCGAGGACTACTACCTGCCGTCGGTGGACCGCGTGCTCGCGGCGGTGCGCCGCACGATGGAGAGCTGATCGGCTGCCAGGGCTTGTGGCACGCTCGTGGCGCATGAAACGGTCGGCGCGTGGGATCCTCGAGAACCTCGTCCGGATCCCGTCGGAGACCGGCGCCGAGCAGGCTGTGGCGCAGGCGTTCGCCGGATGGTGTGAAGAAGCCGGCCTCGAGGTCGCGATGGAAGAGGTCGGGCCCGATCGGTGCAACGTCGTCGCGCGCTGGAACGTCGGCCGCCGGCCGCATCTGCTTCTGACCGGCCACCTCGACACCGCCCCGGTGGGCGAGGGCTGGACGCGCGACCCCTTCGGCGCGGAGGTCAGCGGCGGCCGCCTCTACGGCCGCGGCGCGTGCGACATGAAGGGCGGGCTCGCCGCGATGCTGGGCGCGATCTTCGAGCTGCGTCGCCGCGGCGAGGAGCCGGCCGGCGACGTCACGCTGGCGGCGGTCGCGGGGGAAGAGGAGGATTCAGCGGGCACCCGAGCCCTTGTCAGCCGCGGCGTCCACGCTGACATGGCGGTCCTGTCCGAACCCACGGCGATGCGGCTGGTCATCAGCAACCGGGGCTTGTTGAACTTTCGGGTCGTCGTCAAGGGCGCTTCGGCGCACGCTTCGGCGCCCGAGCTGGGACGCAACGCCATCACCGCGGCCGCGGCGGTAGTGGTCGAGCTGCAGGCCGTCAACGACGAGCTTGCGCGGCGCCCTCATGCGGTGTTTGGCCCCGCGAGCCTGACGGTCGGGACGATCCACGGCGGCACGCGTCCTTACGTCGTGCCGGACCGCTGCGTGAGCGTCAACCCGGGCGAGGCGACCGCTGAGGTCCTCGAGGAGATCGAGCCTGCCCTGGTCCGGGCTCGGCTTCGCGTGCCGTGGCTCGAGGCGGAAGTCGAGTCCGGCCCTGACTACCTCGCGTTCGAGATTCCCGAAGATCACGACCTGGTACGCGCGCTGAAATCCGCCATGGCCGCCGCCGGCGTGCCGCCACGGATCTCGTCCTGGCGCGCGGCCAGCGACGCGGGCTTCCTCGTTCACATGGCGGGGATACCATGCGTGCTGTTCGGACCCGGCGACATAGAACAGGCCGCGCACCGACCCGACGAATGGATCGATCTCGACGAGCTCCAGCAAGCGCAGCGGGTGTTCGAGCATCTGCTGCTCGGCGGACGACCGTCCGAGCAGGTGCCAAGGAGGTAATCGTGGCGGCTTTTCCCGGCGAGGAGTACGAGCAGAGGCTGGCGAGAACGCGCGCCCGGATGGCGGAGGCGGAGGTTGACGTGTTGCTCGTCACCGATCCCGCGAACATGAACTACCTCACCGGGTACGACGCATGGTCGTTCTACGTGCCGCAGGCAGTGATAGTGCCCCTGCAGGCCGGAGCTCCGCTGTGGGTCGGGCGAGGCATGGACGCGCAGAGCGCGATCCTGACCACCACGCTCCCGCACGACCACATCCTCAGCTACGCGGACGATTACGTGGAGTCGACAGTCAAGCATCCGATGCAGCACGTGGCGTCCGTGCTCGCGGACCATGGATTCGGGAAGGCCCGGATCGGGTACGAGGGCAACGCATACTTTTTCACCGCGCGCAACCTTGATGTCCTGAGGCACTCGCTGCCGGACGCTCGTTTCGATGACATCGACCTGCTGGTCAACTGGGTCCGCACTGTCAAGTCCCCGCGCGAGATCGAGGTCATGCGCCAGGCCGCACGGATCGTCGAGCGCGTGATGCAGGTCGCGATCGATGCCGTAGCCGTGGGCACGCGGCAGTGCGACGCGGCCGCGCTCATCTCCGAGGCCCAGATCCGGGGCACCGAGGAGTTTGGCGGAGACGCGCCGGCCAACCCGCCCTCGATCCTGAGCGCCGAGAACGCCGCGACACCGCATGCTGCGTGGTCAGATGCGCCATTCCGGCGGGACACGGCAACGTGCCTCGAGCTGAGCGGCTGCCGGCGTCGGTACCACTGCGCGATGTCGAGGACTGTTTACCTCGGCAAGCCGCCCGACGAGATGCGGCGGGTGGCTGACGCGACCTCCGAAGGGATGGCCGCGGCGCTCGCTGCTGTGAAGCCAGGTGCGCTTTGCCAGGACGTCGAGCTGGCGTGGCGCAAGACCATAAACCGGGCCGGCTTCAGCAAGACCTCGCGCATCGGGTACTCGATCGGCGTGAACTATCCGCCCAACTGGGCGGACCACACGGCAAGTTTGCGCGAGGACGACACGACCGTGATGGAACCGAACATGACCTTCCACCTGATGCTCGGGATGTGGATGGAAGGCTGGGGCTTCGAGCTCAGCGATACCTTTCGTGTGACCGAGACAGGGCACGAGGTCTTCGCGAGCTTTCCCCGGCAGCTCTTCGTCAAGGCGTGAAAGGTCGAAGCATGTGAAGGTGGTGGTTGTCGGTGCCGGTCTGTCGGGGCTCGTCGCCGCGACCGAGGTGCAGGCTGCCGGCCATGACGTCGTTGTCCT
>VBGP01000060.1 GCA_005880795.1 Chloroflexota bacterium
TTGAGGCGCTGGATGTGAAAGGCGTTGCGTTTTCCATCGGGCAGGACGCGCGGAAGCAGGAAGCATGAAAGCCCGCCGGGCGCCTGCGCGAGGACGAGGAACGCGTCGCACATCGGCGCGGAGCAGAACCATTTCTGACCGGTGAGCAGGTGCGCGCCATCGCTGCCTGCCGGCACCGCACGCGTTGTGTTGGCGCGGACGTCGGAACCACCCTGGCGCTCGGTCATCGCCATGCCGAGGAGCACGCCTCGCTTGGTCGTCGGGGCCCGGAGCCCCGGGTCGTACTCGAGAGTGGTGGCGAGGGGCTCCCACTCCGCTGCGAGCTTCGGCTCTGCTCGGAGGGTCGGGACCGCGGCGTAGGTCATGGAGACAGGACAGCCATGGCCGCCCTCGACCTGGGACCAGATGTCGAACGCCGCGGCGCGGGCGGCGTGGGCGCCCTGCCGCGGCTCTCGCCAGGGCAGCGCGTGGAGGCCGTGGCCGATCGCCACATTCATCAACTCGTGCCACGCGGGGTGGAACTCGACCTCGTCGATGCGATCGCCGAAGCGATTGTGGGTGCGCAGCTGGGGCGGGTTCGCGTTCGCCTGGAATCCCCAGTCGATCGCCTGCTGGGTGCCGGCCAGCGATCCGAGGTCGTGCACCAGGTCGTGTGCCCACGACCCGCCCTCGCGTTCGAGCGCCTCGCGGAGCGGCGCATCGGACTCGAAGAGGTTGTAATCGACGAGCGGCGGCGGCTGGTTGGCGCTCATCACTGCGGTTCTTCGCGAGCCGTTATGGCGCGCCGTCTCGCACGTGCCCTGACCCGCCTGTTCACCAAAGGCATCGTCGCACCGACTGCCGACTCATTCTTGCCCGCCTCGGAGATCCGTGCACGAACGTATTCCCAGTCCATGGTCGCGTAGTTGGTCAAAGCGATCGCAAATGCGCCGTCGAAGCTCACGTCTTCATGCGGCCAGCTCACAGTTGCCTGTCGGACCCGTTCGAGGTACAGATCCTCGCAAGCGATGATTTGAACCGCGACCCGTTCGACCACGACTCGAACTGTCCGCTTAATGTCCTCCCCGGACCCTGGGAACTCAACTGCCACAGGCAGGTCGTCGCGAACCCAGTGTCGGCCCGACCTGACCAGGCCGGCGGCGTGCAAAGCTGCGACGTCCGACGTGTCGGGCCGCGGACAGAGATCAAGGTCGGTCGGGTGGTAAGCGCCTCCCGCCCAGAATGCCTCAGCCGTTCCACCAACCACAATCGGAACGCGGCGCATCAGTTTTGTAACGGCGGCCGCCAGCAGCAGACGTTGCCTCTGGTCAGATTTCGCGCGCGGAATCTTCGAGAGCAGGTCCTTAGCGTGCTTGAGGTCTTCGCGCTTTCCCACGAGACGCCTTGAGTCGGCGGAAGAATTCACGATTCCGTCCAGCCCTGTTCAAGAGAGCGGCCTCGACAGCGGATGGCTCCCGCTCCCACGGATCGAAGCGCCCGGGCCCCAGCACCGAGTCGACGAGCGCGCGCTTCTCAGCCGGGGAATTCCCTGACTCGACTTTGGCTCCAAAGGTCAGCGAGAGTGGCGCACCGGTCGCCGTGGCCCAGCGGTCGATGAATTCGATCGTCGGCAGTCTGTAGCCGCCCTCGGCCCGAGCCACGACCGGTTGTGTCGTTTCCATTGCCTCGGCAAGCTTCGATTGGGTCATCCCGGCGCGGATCCTCGCTCGTGCAAGAAGCATTCCGACCTCGGTTCTGGTCATACCCGAATTATACCCAATTGGCTATATTCAGATTCAAAGCCGCGCCAACGTTCCGGTGCAGCAAGGACTGTCCATTTGTTCAATTGGCGAGGGGCTGCCTCAGCTTGCGGGTGAGGACGGCGATCGTTATGAAAAGCGGTAGGGCACCGAGGACCTGGGTGGCGATCCACGACAGTTGCGGATGCGAGACTGCCACACCCGACCAGATCATCAGAGCAAGAGCGATCCAGTCGCAACCCAAGAAGATTCCCAGCGTGATGAGGAACCACAGGAATCCAGCGCCATAGCGCATGACCCGGATTGTGGTAGCGATTCCCAACGCCACGACAGCCGCCCATAAACCGATCATCACCCACAGTCCCCCATGCCCGACCAAGGACACCACCACGGCCGCGGCGAGGTCTACCAGCAGCAGCGCCACCAACAGCCACCTGAGTTCGGAGTCGCCCCGTTTGACCGGGCCCTTGAGGTCGGCGATCAGTTGCCGGTCGATCCACTCCCTGTGCTTTGGTTCAGCCAACTTCCCGGGCCAATTCAGCGATGACGCGCAGCTGCTCCTTGCGCTCGCCCTGGTCGGGCATGATCGGCCACACGATCAGCGTGTCGACCCCCGCGTCGCGGAACGCGCGGATCTTCTCTTTCGCCTTGTCGCGTGGGCCGACGATCGAGACCAGGTCGATCAGCTCGTCGGGCAGTGCGAACATCGCCTCGGTCTTCTTTCCCGCCAGGTACAGCTCCTGCACGTCTTGAGCGGCCTTTTCGAACCCATACGTCGATACGAGGCGGTTGTAGAAGTTCTGCTCGCGCGAGCCCATGCCGCCGACGTAGAGCGCGAGGATCGGACGCATCGCGTTTCGGGCGCTCTCCACATCGTCGCCGACCATGACGTTGACCGAGGGACAGATCATGAAATCGTCGAGTGACCGGCCAGCGCGGGCGGCACCCTCCTCGAGCGGGCCGCGAAGCGTCCGCGTGTGCTCTGGTGAGAAGAAGACAGGCAGCCAGCCGTCGGCGATCTCGCCCGCCAGCGCGACGTTCTTCGGTCCGAGAACCGCAAGGAGGATTGGGATCCGCTCCTGAATCGGTTTGATGGTCAGCTTGAGCGCCTTGCCAGGACCGTCGGGCAGGGGAAGCTCGAGCGTCTCGCCATGGAACTCGATCTTCTGGCGAGCCAGCGCCATGCGGACGACCGCCACGTACTCGCGCGTCCGCTGCAGCTGCTTGCCGAACCTGACGCCGTGGAAGCCTTCGGACACCTGCGGGCCGGAGCTGCCAAGGCCGAGCAGCATGCGGCCGCCCGACAGGTTGTCGATCGTGGCCGCGGTCATCGCGGTCATGGCGGCGCTCCGCGCCGGGATCTGGAAGATGCCGGCGCCGAGCTTGATTCGGGTGGTCCCCGCGGCCAGCCAGGCAAGCACGGTCGCCGCGTCCGAACCATAAGCCTCGGCCGTCCAGACGGAGTCGTAGCCCAGCGATTCCGCGGTTTGGGCGATGTCGAGCTGGTCCGCGATGGTCAGCCCGAGGCCCCAGTAGCCGACGCTGACGCCGAGCTTCACCAGACGGAGCTTAGGCGGTCTTGAACAGGGTCTGGTAGATCAGGAAGATGTTCAGGCCGATGATCATCGCCGCCACGCCGTAAGCGGCGAGGTTGGTCAGGCGGCTGTTGACCAGATTGCCCATCAGCTTCTTGTCGCGCGTGAAAAGCACCAGTGGGATCAACGCGAACGGGATGCCGAAAGATAGAAATACCTGGCTCAGCACCAGCGCATGCGACGGGTCGAAGCGGGTCGCGATCAGGATCATGGCCGGCACCATCGTGATGGCGCGACGCAAGAACAGCGGAATCCGCCGCCGGATGAAGCCCTGCATGACGACCTGCCCAGAAAGCGTGCCCACCGACGACGATGACACTCCTGAGGCGAGCAGGGCGACGCCGAAGATCAGGCCGCTGTGCCCGCCGACGAACTGATCCAGGCCGCTGAACACCTGGGTCAGGTCCGCGCCGGCGCTGACCATGCCGCGGGCGCCGAACACGGCGGCGGCCATCGTCAGCATCGCCAGGTTGATCAGGCCGGCGATGCCCATCGCGATCAGGACGTCGACCATCTCGAAGTGGAAGATCTTCCGCTTGGCCTCAGGGTTCGCGCCGACGATCCGCTTTTGGGTCAGGGCCGAGTGCAGGTAGATAACGTGGGGCATCACGGTCGCACCCAGGATGCCGACCGCGAGCAGGATCGAGGCGGTGCCGTCCAGGTGCGGCACGAAAGTGTTGCCCGCGACCGCGCCCCAGGCGGGGTTTGACCTCAGCACCTCCAGGCCGAATGCGATGACGATCACTCCGACCAGCCCGCTGATCGTGGCCTCGAGGCGGCGGAAACCCCACGCCTGGAGACCGAGGATCGTGAAGGCCAGGACCCCCGTCAGCAGCCCGGAGATGAAAAGCGGGATCCCGAACACCAGGTAGATGCCCAGGGCGGCCCCGACGAACTCGGCGAGGTCGGTTGCCATGGCGATCAGCTCGGCCTGGAGCCACAGGAAGTAGACGACGGGGCGCGGGAACCGATCGCGGCAGACCTCCGGCAGGCTTCGGCCGGTCGCGATACCGAGCTTGGCGCTCATCGACTGGATCAGCATCGCCATGAGGTTTGCCGCGAGGACGACCCACAGGAGCATGTAGCCGTATTGCGAGCCCGCCGCCATGTTGGTGGCGAAGTTCCCGGGGTCGACGTACGCAACCGCCGCGATGAATGCAGGGCCGAGGAAAGGCAGTACCGCTCGAATGCCGCGGTGCTGTCCGTTCAGCGATTTCTCGGCAGCCCGCAGCACGCGCAGCTCGCCCGGCAGGGCATGCTCGGCGCCGAGCACCATCGGCGCTGTGATGACGGCTTTGACGACTTGCGCCACTAGTTAGCCGCCGAGACGAAGATGGCGCGGGCCAGGCCCAGCGGCACGCTGTCCCGATGGCCCTTGATCCTGACCTCGATCGGGCCCTCGAACTGGCTGCCGCCCACCACCGCGATCCGGGTCCCGGGGAGCAATCCGCGGCGCTCGAGCTCGCGCAGCTTGCCCGGGTCTTCGTCGGAAACGCCCTGGACGGCCACCTTTTCGCCGGCCCGGCACTCGCTGAGCGCCCGGTGACTGACGGCGCGGACCTTGCCGCCGAGGGTGGGGATCGCGTGACCGTGCGGGTCGAGCTGGGGACGGCCGAGGAGCTCGAAGATCCTCTGCTCCATCCGCTCCGAGATCACGTGCTCGAGGCGCTCCGCCTCGTCGTGGACCTCGTCCCAGCTGTAACCCAGGACCCGGACCAGGAACATCTCGAGAAGGCGGTGGTGACGGACCAGCTCCAGTGCGACCTTCCGCCCCTCTCTGGTGAGCTGCTGGCCGCGATAGCGGTCATGCCCTACGAGTCCCTGCGCCGAGAGGCGGGTGACCATCTCGCTGACGCTCGGCGAAGAGATGCCGAGGCGCTGCGCGAGGTCGCGCGTCGGCACCGGGCGCTCGTCGCCGCCCAGCAGGTAGAGGGCTTTGAGGTAGTCCTCCTGGGACCGCGTGAAGACGCTGCGGCGCTCGAGCTGCTCGACCACCTAGGCTCTCCTAATCGCGAATCCTGGCTTGCCTACCATTAAAGATAGGATAGCCTAACTCTTGGTTACGGACGCTCTTAAGCTGGAATTTTTCCTGCTGAAGCTCAGCTGCAGCTGCCGGTTGTCGAGGTCGCCGGGTTGTAGGTGACGCTCACATCTGGCGTAACTGTGATCGACGATGCGGACGTGAAGACCGCCAGGTAGTCGGCGCAGCCCTCTGCCAGGTGAAAGTCGTAGTTCACGCTCGTCACGCTGAGCCAGCTCAGCACAACCCCGCTGTGATGCATGCAGTAATTCACGGTTCCGCCATTCGGATCGACGCATTGGATTGCCGAGGCCCACTGTTGGAGGGTCAGGATGCTGACCGACATGGGACCTGTCGAGGTCGCCTTCAGGTGATAGGTGAACGTGTCCGGGATGCCTCCCGCGAGGTACCACGTCGGTCCTTTCAAGGTCTGGGGAGAGTTCCAGATCGTCAGGTGTGGGTGCTCCAGGTCGGCCTTGGTCTGAGCGAGCTGGCCCAGCGTCGCCGTGAGGTTGGTCTGGGTGGTCCTCAACTGGTCCTGCAGGATCTGGGTGCGTCCCGTCAGGGATTCGTTTTGGGTCGTCAGATTGCGGATCGCGGCCTGGTTGTTCGAGTCGTCGACGTAGAGCAGTCCGATCCCGAACGCGGTGATGAGCAGGCTCCCCGCCAGGGCGACCGTCCACCAGCGGCGCTCTGTGAGCCGCAGCGCCGGAAGCCACGCCGGCGGCCCCGACGGGCGCCGCCTCACGGGCTCGGGGGCATACGTTTCGGGCGGCTGCAGGCTCGTGTCGTCTATCGGCTCGGTGATCTGGGCCATCTCGGTCGGCGTCATGATCGCACCACCAGGTTTGTCGGTGATCATGTTTGGCCCGGTCGGGGCCACGTCCCGTAGACCTGGCTGATCCGCGAGCTCGCCTCGGCCTGTGCCGCGATGTCGAAGGTGAAGGTTTTGCCGTCCGGCTGCCACGCGGGCCCAATGCCGCAGTTCGGCGAGCATGACGCCTCTTCCAGGTAGAAGAAGGTGGTCGAGTTCAGCCAAACGGCCGAGGAACGGACGTTGGGAAGCTGGCCTCCTGCGCGCCCGCTGTGACCATAGAGCCAGACGTGCGGCGTGCCGACCGAATCGCGCACGGTGAACGCGAGGTAGTCATCTCCGGCATCTGCGCGGGGCCGGATCCACGTCGCGGGCTGGCCGAACGCCTGCGACACGCCCGCGCTGGAATCCCACACCTGGACCACGCTCGAGCCAGGCATGCGGTAGTAGAGCTTGCTGCCGCTGCTGCCCCAGGTCGCCATGGTGGCCCTCGAGAGGCTGAAGGCGAGGGTGCCATCGATCGTCCGCCGCACCTGGAGCTGGTCGCCAGACCCGGTGAACGTCTGGACGAGCGCGAAGTAAGCGCCATCCGGCGAGAAGCCCAGGTACGAGTCGTCCTCGTTTGGGTTGAGACCGCGGCCGGGCACCGCGCCCAGCGTGGCGACTACCCGGTCGCCGCCTCCGCTCAGGAGGTGGAGGGTCACCGAGCTCTGGTCCGACGCGACATAGGCCAGGAAGCCCCGGTCAGGGCTCCAGGCGTGCAGACCGTCCATGAAGCCTCCGCCGGACCACGTGGCCGCGACCGTCGAGGTGCCGGTGAAGAGGTCGAGGACGGCGATCACGCTGGTGCCCGGAGCATCCACCTTGCCCTTGGTCGCGTACCACGAGATCATGGTCTGGGTCACCAGCTCTGGCTGGAAGTTGCCGCCGCTGATACCGCAAAGCGTGCGAGGAGCCTTCGCGTCGGAGACGTCCGCGAGGACCGGGGTGGTCGCCCCCTGGAGCTGCAGCACCGCCTCCTGCGCCGTCGCGGCGCTGACGCAGCTGGCGTGGAGCGCCGCCCACGCCGGAACCACCACCGGGCTGGGCTCGGGCGTCGGCGAAGCCGACGCGCTGGGTGTGGGGCTCGGGCTGGGAGACGGCGTCGGAGTCGAGGTAGGCGCCGGCGTCGTCCGCTTTGCGGCGGGGCTGGAGGGCGGGGCAAGCGGACCGTTCGCCGTGCACGCGGCGATCGCAGCCAGGCCAAGGAGGAGAACTACCCCGTTCCTCACGGCACCTTGAAACGAACAAAGGTATGGATGCGTTACGCGCGTCCCCTGGTGGTGCAAGTCGCCCAGAATACCGCTTGGCCGTTTAGCGCTGGGTTAAGGATCGACGACGATGAAGGTGGCTGGGCTCGTGGTGGCAATGCTGGCTTCCGGCATGTGCTCGAACCCCTCGCCCATGACAGCCACCGTGGACGCCGTCGCGACTCATGAAGCGAAGGTCGGAAACCCGGTCCAGCTGGTGGTCAAGGTGACGAACACCGGACCGCTCATCCCCCACCTCGGCCTGGTTTTCCGCACCACCGACCGCTGGTACGAGCGCCATAACGTGAGCGACCTCGGCGGATGCGTGCTGGCGCGCGATGAGTCGGCGTTCGACTGCGGCGACCTGGCACCGGGGGCCGCCAAGACCTTCTCGTTCCACGGCACGGCAGCCGCGGCGGGCACGTTTCATTACGAGCTCGCGCTGCGCGAGCTGGTTCAGCCATTCGACTACGTCAACGACCACTCTGACGGAGCGGACGCGCAGGTGTGGGACGAGACGGTCACTCCGGCGTGACGGTAACCACGGGAAGTTCAACACCGTTTTAGTGAGCAGCAGATCTTCTCAGGGAGGTGATCGCCGGCGCTGATTGAGAGGTGCCAACTCACGCTCAGCAGGGGGGAGTGAATCGTCTTTGTAACGGAGTTTTAGTCATGTTTGCTCGTCGCCTTGCCCTTGTCTTTGCCATCGTTTTCTGCGGGTCTCTCGCCATGGCTGCAGCCGCGTTTGCGGCGGGTGGCATGGGACCGGGAAAGTACTCGTTCACCAGCCAGAGTGCCAGCGCGTTCTTCGGCATGGGTAAGAAAGGTGGACCTCCCGCCTCTTCATTCATGGTGTCGGTGAACCAGGGCTTGAACTCGTTCAAGCCGGCCCAGGGTCCGCGGACCGTCAGCAACAACACCGTCGTCTTCGTCAGCGAGTTCGATGCGTCAGGCAACGGCGGATATGGATGCTTTGTCGTCCCTGACAGCGACTTCACAGTGAGCCACGACCTTCAGTCGGCCGCCCTGCACGCGACGCTCACGGCGGACGAAGCGTGCACCGGGTATGGAAGCCCTGTCGGCGGAGCCAAAGACGTCGCTTACGCGGGCGGGGTCAGCGGGCTCGTTCTGCCGGTCACGGTGGATGTGACGTGGAACGCCAATGGAGCAGTCAGCACTTACAAGAACACGTTCAGCTTCCAGTGCCTTCAGTACAGCGAGGACGGGAGCAGCACGAACCAGACGACGAACGCCGGCGCTTCTGGCTCGATCTCCGCGCTCAGCGGACAGTTCAACAGCGACCTGGCCGACCTCAGTTCGGCGAAGGGGCAGCTCGACATCAAGGGCGTCCCCGCTACCGCGTGCTTCGGCTACTGACCTAGCAATCTATGACCGGCGCGCGCGGCTGCGCGCCGGTCGCTCAACATCCCGGCATTGATTCCGCATTTATGTCATCAGCGCCGGCGCAGGTTGGAACGCGTCTGGAAGTGCTGTTCCGACCTGACTCGAATCCACCTCGACAATCTCTGACTTGAGTGGACCGAGGATCGCCAAGAGCTCGTCCTGCTCGCGGCCAGGGACCTTGAACTGCTTGAGCGTCGCGACAAGATCATCGACCAGGGCACTGAACTCGCCGTTGGTGACCTTCATCCCGGCATGTGCTTCCTTCATGCTGCGTCCCCTGTACTGGCACGGACCGCCAGTGGCTTCGCAGACCTGGTCGATGAGCATCTTTCTCAAGCGCGCAAGATCCGTCCTCGCAAACTTGAGGTTGATCCGGTCGTCTGCGGCGACCCGATCTCTGAAGGCTTCGACAACAGCGGTGATGGCGTTGATTCCACCAAGTCGCTCGTACAGCGTCTTTTCCATGGCTCCTCCTTGTCCGAGTCCGAGGTGTCAATAGCCGCCCCGGAATTCCGCACGTCTGGCGTCAGCGGTGCGTGTCACAGGCCAGGGTTCCGCATGGCTGGCGTCAGCGGTGCGGAATTCGGCGGCGGGCGAGGCGGAAATGGAATTGGTAGCCCCGGCGGGATTCGAACCCGCGATCTCAGCCTTGAGAGGGCTGCGTCCTAGGCCACTAGACGACGGGGCCGCTATTGGTGGGCGGCATTGGGTTTGAACCAATGACCTC
>VBGP01000036.1 GCA_005880795.1 Chloroflexota bacterium
ATCCAGCCTGTTAACGAACCATCCGTTGGGGATTCAGCACGTTTTGCGCAAAACGCTCCTTTGGAAGCACGCGAAAGGAAGTCTTTGCGCATAGAGCACGTAATCCACGGCGCGCTGGGTTGTTCAGCGAGACGCGATGCGGGCAGCTACTCCGTCGAGCAGGATCTCGAGCGCTGACGCGGGCTTGCCCGCCGGCTGTGCCTCGGCCGGCGCGGCGGCGGCTCGCTCGACTTTTGGCGTGTAACTGTCGACCTTCAGGTCCACCACCCCGCTGCTGACTTCGAGGTCGAAGCGATCCGGCGCCTCCAACCCGCCCTCGCTCTGCCAGTGCACGTCGAATATCGCGACCTTGGTCGAAAAATCGTCCAGCTTCAACTTCACCGCACCGGTGTGCGCGTGGGCGATCACCGCCGTCCCGCGCGGCCGGTGCAGGGACACGTTGACCACTCCGCTAGAGATGTGGATCGGCACCACGCCGCGTGGCTGCGGTAGGAAGCATTCGAGGTTCGTTGCGCCGCTGTCGACGTGGATCTCACGGACGTCGAGGCCGCCGACGTCGAGCACCGTGTTCCAGGTCGGCGCCTGGACTTTGAACTTCCACGCCCGCCGCGGATTTAGCTCGATCTCTCCGCGGCCGACGCCCCGGAGCCGGCGGACCACCACCTGTTCGCCCCGCACGACAGCCGGTGCCGCTCCACTCTGGTCCGGAGGAACGCGGATCAGCGCCTGCATGTCCGGCGGCCCCGCCCGCAGGATCACGCCGCGCGACCCGCTGTCGATGGCGATCGACGCCACGTCGCCGGTGCGTTCGACAGGCGGCGTCTCGGCCGGCGCGCGCGACGCGATGACCTCCGTCATCACCATCATCGCCACCCCCGCCGCCTCCGCCGCCTGCAAGCCGGCGGACTGCAGGTCCGCCGTCAGGTCGCGGAAGGTGTCGCTGCGGGTCACGGATTCCGGGACTTCGAGCAGGACGCGGTCTGCATCCTTTTGGGCTGACACGCGGCGGCGGAGCGCTTCCCCAATGGCCAGTACGTCCTGCCGCCATCCCGCGCCTTTGCGGGTTCGTCTGACCCCGTCCAGGATCGATTCGGCGAGCAGCTCGAGCAGCTCGCGCCGGTCGCGGACATGCCAGTACAGCGAGGCGGCCTTGACCTCCAGCCGGTCGGCCAGCGCCCGCATCGACAGACCCTCCAGGCCCTCGTCGTTGATCAGCTCCAGCGCTGCTTCGACCAGCCGCTCCCGGGTGAGGCCCCTTTGCCTCTCTTCCTCAGGACTCACGGGCTTGATTCTCCTCTATGCCTTGTAGGGCCACTTGCAGTCCTAACGAGGTTAGGGGTATTGTAGCGCTTGTTGGCACCTAGCACCGTTAGCTAAGGAGGAGCGACATGCAGATGACCGAGACAAGACGCTGGCGTTTCAAGGGTCCCGAGATGGAGGGCCCGATCGCAAGGTGGTACGCGCGCGTGCGGGGCTCGCAGAGCCAGCTCGACGCGTACCGGAAGCAGGCTTTCCAGCTCACCGCCGGACTGCGAGACGGCGCCCGGGTGCTCGAGGTTGCCCCCGGCCCGGGATACCTGGCGATCGAGATGGCGCGCCCTGGACGGCTCCAGGTGACCGGCCTCGACATCAGCCGCACGTTCGTCGAGATCGCAGCCGAAAACGCACGCAACATCGGGGTGTCCGTCGAATTCCGCCAGGGCGACGTGGCCCAGATGCCTTTTGAAACGGACTCCTTCGACCTGATCGTCTGCCAGGCGGCGTTCAAAAACTTCACGCTGCCCCATCGCGCGATCGCCGAGATGTACCGCGTCCTTTGCGCCGGCGGGACGGCGGTGATCCAGGACATGAGTAAGGACGCAACCCACGCCGACATCGAGCGCGAGGTCAACGAGATGGACCTCGGGCGAATCAGCACGTTCACGACGAAGGCGACGCTCGAGATGCTCAAGCGCCGCGCCTACGCGCCGTCGCAATTCGAACGCCTCGCAACGGACAGCCCATTCAAGACGTGCGAGATCAGCACGGAGGGGATCGGTCTCGAGGTGCGCCTCAAGAAGGAGAGTAGGTAGTGACGAACATTCGCAACCACCCGATGGCCGCGCTGGCGGTGCTCGTGCCTGGCGCCGGGGCTCGGTTTTCCACCGCGGACTAGGAAAGTCGCGGTGGCGGTTGACGAGCAGGAAGCGGCCGTGGCCTAACCTTTTCATCGTGGCGCGCAAGCTCGCCGAATACGAAGCCAAGCGTGACTTCAAACGCACGCCCGAACCAGGCGCCAAGGTCCCCCGCAAGGAGACCAGGGCGCCGCGGTTCGTGGTCCAGGAGCACCACGCCCGCCGGCTGCACTGGGACTTCCGGCTCGAGAAGGACGGGGTGGGAGTTTCATGGGCGGTCCCCAAAGGCATCCCGCCGGATCCAAAGAAGAATCACCTCGCCGTCCACGTGGAGGATCACCCGCTCGAGTACTTCAAGTTCGCCGGCGAGATCCCGAAAGGCGAGTACGGCGGCGGGCAGGTCCTGATCTGGGACGAAGGGACATACGACCCTATCAAGTGGTCTGACCGCGAGGTGATGGTCGTGCTGCACGGCAAGCGGCTGAACGGACGCTACGTCCTTTTTCAGACCAGGGGAAAGGACTGGATGATCCACCGAATGGATCCACCGCAGGATCCCGACCGCCAACCCATGCCGCAGAAGCTCGAGCCGATGCTGGCCAAGCTGTCCTCAAAGCTGCCGACCCCCGATGACGCGTGGGGATTCGAGTTCAAGTGGGACGGCATCCGGGCCGTCGCATTCGTCGACGGCGGAATCGTGCGGCTGCAGAGCCGGACCGGCGAGAACATCACGCCGAGGTACCCCGAGATCCACGCCATGGGCCGAGCCCTTGGCTCGAGCGAGGTGATCCTCGATGGCGAGATCGTCGCCCTCGATGAGAAAGGGAGACCCAGCTTCGAGGAGATCCAGCAGCGCATGGGCCTCACCGCCGAGCCCGACATCCGGCGAAAGATGAAAGAGGTCCCCGTGACCTACATGATCTTCGACGTGATCTGGCAGGACGGCCACTCGCTGATGGATCAGCCATACACGGATCGGCGCCAGGCACTTGCGAAGCTCAAGCTCGGCGGCGCCTCATGGCAGACGCCGCCCTATGAGAAGGGCGGGGGCCAGACCATGAAGGACGCGAGCGCGAAGGCCGGTCTCGAAGGCGTCATGGCCAAGAAGCTCGATTCGAAGTACGAGCCTGGACGGAGAAGCGGCGCCTGGCAGAAGGTCAAAAACCGCAACCGCCAGGAGCTCGTCATTGCCGGCTGGCTCGAAGGCGAAGGCAAGCGGCGGGGCTATCCGGGCGCGCTGCTCGTCGGTTACTACGACAAGGGGAAGTTCGTGTACGCGGGCAAGGTCGGCACCGGCTTCACCGATGCGATCCTCGAAGATCTCAACAAGAAATTGAAGCCGCTCGCCGCAGACAAGAGCCCCTTCGACGCCGGAGCGCCCCCGCGCGCCGCGCACTTTGTCAAACCGAAGATCGTGGCCGAGTTCGAGTTCGTCGAGTGGACGCGCGGAGGTCAGCTGCGCGCGCCTGCGTTCAAAGGCTTCCGCAACGACAAGGCAGCCAAGGATGTGGTGCGCGAAGGTGGCTAAAGAAACGGCGGTCGATGTTCAGATCGAGGGCCGCACCCTGAAGCTCACGAACCTGGAAAAGGTCCTGTATCCAGAGGTCGGGTTCACCAAAGGTCAGGTCATCGACTACTACACGCGTATCGCGCCCGTCCTTCTTCCCCACACGCGCGACCATCCGCTCACGCTCAAGCGCTACCCGAACGGCGTCGACGGTGAGTTCTTCTATGAGAAGAACTGCCCCAAGCACCGGCCGCCATGGGTGCAGACCGCCACCGTGTGGAGCGGCGGCAACAACCGCGACATGTATTACTGCCTCTGTCAGGACCTGCCCACACTGGTCTGGCTTGCGCAAATTGCAACCCTCGAGTTCCACACCTCGCTCTCATACGCCGACGACCTGCCGCAGCCGCGAACCCTCGTGTTCGACCTCGACCCCGGACCGCCGGCGACGATCGTCGAGTGCTGCCGCATGGGGCTGATGCTGCGAGATCTGTTCGCGGAGCACGGCCTCGAGAGCTACGCGAAGACCTCGGGCTCGAAAGGCCTGCAGCTCTACGTCCCGCTCAACACCAAGGTCACTTACGTCGAGACCAAGGTCGTGTCGAAAGGTCTCGCTCAGTTTTTCGAAGAGAAGCATCCCGACCTAGCCGTGCACAAGCAGCTGAAGGAGCTGCGTACGGGACGCGTGCTGATCGACTGGAGCCAGAACGACCAGTACAAGACCACCATCAACGTCTACTCGCTGCGTGCGCGGGCCCGACCGACGGTCTCGACTCCCGTCACTTGGGACGAGGTCGAGAAATGCCTGAAGGCCAAGGACCCGAGCCTCCTGGTATTCGACTCCGAGCAGGTGCTGAAGCGCGTCGACAAGCTCGGGGACCTCTTCGAGCCCGTGATCAAGAAGAAGCAGAAGCTGCCGAAATCGCTGCTCCAGGCCACAGGCGGCACACCGGCGATCGAGAAGATGGCCAACCGGCGGCGCAGCGGCGGAGGCCGGCGATATCCGCCGCAGTGAGCATCCGCCGGCCTCGTGTCGTCATTGCGGGCGCCGGCTTCGGGGGTCTCACCTGCGCGCGCGGCCTGAAACACGCGCCGGTCGACGTACTTCTCGTCGACCGCAACAACTACCACCTCTTCACCCCGCTCCTGTACCAGGTCGCATCCGCGCTGCTCGAGCCCAGTGAGATCGCCCGCCCGGTCCGGCAGCTGATCCGCCCCCTGTCCAACGCGGATTTCCTACAGGCCTCGATCACCGGCGTTGACTTCGTTGGGCGACGACTGCTCACGGACCAGGACCCGATTCCCTACGACTACCTCGTGCTGGCCACCGGCGCCCAGAGCGATCACTTCGGCAACGTGTCGGTGGCCCAGCATGGGTTGGGCCTGAAAGATCTCGACGAGGGCCTCGCGCTGCGCAACCGCATCCTCTCGCGGTTTGAAGCCTCGCGCTGGACGCGCGACCCCGACCGGCGCCGGGCGCTGCTCAGCTTCGCGGTCGTCGGGGGAGGGCCGACCGGCGTCGAGATGGCAGGGGCGATCTCGGAGCTGATCCGGCTCGTCTTGCGCAAGGATTACCGCCAGCTCGACATAAACGAGGTCCGCGTGGTGCTTATAGAAGCGGCGCCTCATGTTCTTGGAGCTTTTGTCCCGTCGCTGCGCGAGGCCGCCCGCCGCTCGCTCGAGCGCAAGGGCATCGAGGTGATGCTTGGAGCGAAGGTCGAGGCGGTGACGGACGGTTCGGTGCGTCTGGCCGGTGGCCAGGAGATTCCGGCCTGCACCGTCATCTGGACCGCCGGCGTCAAAGGCTCCGACGTCGGCAAAGCCACGGGCGTGCAGCTCGTCCGGCAGTCGCGGATCAAGGTCGACGGAACGCTGCAGGTGCCGGGCCATCCGGTGGTCTTCGTCATCGGTGACCTGGCCGGCGCCTCCGACGGTGCCGCGATGCTGCCGATGCTAATCCCCGTGGCCATGCAAGCGGGGAGGCATGTGGCGGATTCGATCTCCGACATGGTGGCCAACGGTGGCGCCCGCGCATTTCGCTACAAGGACCCGGGCATCATGGCGACCATCGGCAGGAACTCCGCGGTGGCGCAGCTCGGCTGGGTGCACCTTTCGGGCTTTCTCGGTTGGCTGATGTGGCTCGGCGTTCACCTGGTCAACGTGATCAGCTTTCGCAGCCGCATCGTGGTGCTCGTCAACTGGGCGTGGGACTACATCTTTTACGACCGCCCGGTGCGGCTCATCGTGAGAGCTCGCCCGTGAAGCGGCTGATCGCGACGATTGCGCTAGCTGCGATTTCCGTGGCATGCGGCGGCGGGTCCACGCCGTCCGTCGACGCGGCCAAGGTGCTGCGCGATGGAGCCGCTGCCATGGCCCAGCTGCAGAGCGTCAAAGCGACCCTCAAGCTGACCAAGGGCACGGTGACCATCCAGGGCTTCACCCTGGTGAGCGCTCGGACCTCGGTCAAACTGCCGTCCGACAGCGACACGACCTATACGGTCAAACAGCAGGACATCCTGTTCAGCCTCGAGGTGGTGATGTCCTCCGGCCATGTGTACGTGCACCTTCCGCTGTCCACCTTTCGCGAATTGACTGGCGCCGAGTCGACGACGTTTCCCGACATGGCGAAGCTGTTCGACCCCAAGACGGGTCTGCCCGCGATCGTCCCTGCCGGGGCGAGCCCCAGGTTCGTCTCGACCGATCAGGTCGGCGGCGTGAGCGCAAACCAGATCGCGACGACGTACTCCCCGGAACAGGTCCGCAGCCTGCTGGCCGACCTCAGCTCGAGCGGACCGGTGAGCGCGCGGGTCTGGGTCGATACCGGCGACCACAGGATTCGAAAGGCGGTGCTCGACGGCGCATTCGGCGACAGCGGAAAGGAAGCCGTCGTTCAGGTCGACATCTCGGGATTCAACGCACCGGTCATCATCAGCTCGCCTACTCCGTGAGGCGAGGTCGCGGATCATCGGCGAGAGATTCGGCGATCCACGTGGTCCCAGATCCGGGTGAAGCGCCGAGCAGCGCAGCGCGCGCATCCGTTGATGCGTAAGCGAGCAGCGCAGGCGCTGAACCCGGAGATGGGCCGCGTGGGCGCCGAAGATCCGTCGATGACTCCGCGGCCTCGCCTCCGTTGAACCGCAGGGTCCTGCTCGCGCTGGCAGGAGCCGGGCTTTTTGTCGCGGCCCTGGACGCGTACGTGGTCGTGACCCTGTTGCCCGCGATGATGGGCGACGTCGGCCTGACGATCGAACGTCTCGAGCAGGGGACTCCGATCGTGACCGGCTTCCTCGCCGGCTATGTCGTCGCCATGCCGCTGCTCGGTGCGTACTCGGACGTGCGGGGCCGCGTGCCCGTGTACGTCGCTTGCATGGCCGCTTTTGCGGCTGCCTCTGTGGTGACAGCGACAGCCGGACTCTGGGACTTTGCCGGACTGCCCTGGCTGGTGGCCGGCCGGTTCATCCAGGGCCTCGGCGGGGGCGGGCTGGTGCCGCTCTCCCTGGCTCTCGCCGCCGATCTCTATCGCGGCCAGTCGCGCACTTTGGCCCTCGGCTCGGTTGCAGCGCTGCAGGAGGCGGGCAGCGTTTTTGGGCCAATCTATGGGGCCACGCTCGCCGCGGCGGCGGCCACCGCCGGCGGCTGGCGTTTTGTGTTCTGGCTCAACCTCCCGCTGGCGGCGATCTGCGCCGCGGGCCTGGTCATCGCGGCGCGCCGGGTGGAGTTTCCAGCACCTGCCGGCGCCTCCTCTATCGACTGGATCAGTGCACTGCTGCTCGGCCTGGGCCTCGCACTGCTGGTGCTGGCGCTCTACCCGGACGACCCCGAGCACCGCGCGGCCAACGGGCTGTTCGTACCGGCGGGAATCGGCGCGGTGGTCGTGCTCGGCGCTTACGGATGGCGCCACGTGCGCCGGCTCGAGACTCTGATTCCACGCGACCTCCTCCGCAGCCGAGCCTTTGTTGGCGCGGCGGGGGCGAATGTCTTGATCGGCGGCGCGTTGATCGCGACCCTTGTCGACGTGCCCTTGTTGGGGCGGCTCGTCTTCAATCTCAACCAGCTCGATTCGGGACTGCTGCTGACTCAGTTCCTGATCGGGGTGCCGGTCGGGGCGGTCGCGGGCGGATTCCTGGCGGGACGCGCCGGCGACCGCGTCAGCGCCGCGCTCGGCATGGCCGTGTCTGCGGCGGCATTCGTGCAGATCGCCGGCTGGCGCGCTGACGAGCTGTCACTGCATCTCGGTCCGCTGCGACAGGCAGACCTCGCCCTCGCCGCGTGTGGGTTGGGGTTCGGCCTGGTCATCGCGCCGTTGACCGCCGCCGTTCTAGCCTTGACTCGCGGGCAGAGCCACGGGCTCGCGACAAGCCTGGTCGTGCTGGCGCGCACGATGGGCATGCTGGTCGGGCTCTCGGCACTTACGGCGTTCGGGCTTTACCGATTCCGCCAGATCCTCGGCACCCCGGTGCTCACCGACCCCGACCTCACCGCCAGGGTCAAGCACCTGCAGGCGCTGGTCGCGGCCGCGTTTCTGCAGGAATACCGCGAGATTTTCCTGATTTCGGCCGCGATGTGCATGATCGCGGCAGCCGTTATCGCCTTTTCGCTACGGCCAGCACGTAGGAGTGGTGGTACCTGAAGGCGTCGTCAGGGTCGCCGAGACTCGCCATCGCGGCCTCGACCTCAGCCTCGAGCTCGTTGCGGTAGCGCGGTCCCAGGGATCGGATCAGCGTATAGGGCAGGGGGCCGACTCCTGCCATCAGCTCGGTCCAGTCACGCGCATCGCTGGCGCGCCCACCGGTCACCATCTCGGTCAGCCTCATGACCTCGAAGCCCGCCGCGGTCAGGATCTGCGACAGAACGTCCGGCTCTCCAAACCTCGCCCGCTCCGAGCTGTAGCGGGGCAGGTTCAGGTAGTGGCGCCGGGCGAGCGGCGCGAGGCCCTGGAAGAACAGCTCCTGGGCGCGGGTGTTCAGGCTCCGGCGGTGACAGGAAATCGCCAACCGGCCACCAGGCCGCAGGACTCGGTGGGCTTCGGCAAGCGCCGTGGTGGGATCGGCGAGGTAGGCCAGCGTCTCGCCCATCGTGACCAGGTCGAAGGTCGCGGGCCGAAAGACCAGATGCTCGGCCGCCATGCCGACGAACTGCACGTTCCTGACCTTTTTGGAGCGCGCGATCGAGAGCATGTTGTCTGACAGATCCACGCCGAACACAAGCCCGGGGCTGACACGCGGCGCCACAAGGTGGGCGACAAGGCCTGTTCCCGTGCCGACGTCCAGCGCCTGCTCTTGCTTGGCGGGCGCGGCCAGGTCGACCAGCCGCGACGCCACCCGGCCGTGCTGCCCGCCCGCCCAGGTGTCGTAGACGGGGGCGATGCGATCGAAAAAGTCGACCAGGTGGTCGACCACCTCGTCCGACGAATCGGGGTCCATCACGGCCACGGGTGTTCCTTAACCTTCCTTGACGCCTGGGGTACGGCTGTTACGATGCTAGCTCCCTGAAATCCTGATTCGGCTTCGCTAACGCATAGAAGTCTGTGGGTTTGCCGAAGTTGGATGGAAAGTATGGAAAACCCACTGGAGGATTCCATGGCTCAAGCTGAAAAAACCGCGGTTCAGGCTGCCGGCAATCAAAACGGCAGCACCAACGTCGTGAGTCTCGGTCCCCGCGACGTCCTGCAGGGCCGCCTGGAGATCCAGGGCGACCTCAAAATCGCAGGGAACGTCGAGGGCGACCTGAAGGCGAGCGGCGACGTCACCGTCGACTCCGGGGCCAACATCCAGGCCGCCATCGAGGGCGCGAACGTCAACGTTCGCGGCCAGGTCACCGGCAACGTGAGCGCCAGAAAGCGACTGACCCTCGGCGGGTCGGGACGCCTCAACGGCGACGTCAGGGTGAGCCGGTTGACCGTCGAAGACGGGGCCACGCTCAACGGCAACGTCACGATGCAATCGGAAAAGAGTTAAGCCCGGCTTCACCTCGCCGCTCGCTCGGCTCGCTGGATCGCCGGCAGGACCACGGTCTCGAGGTATAGCTTCGCCGCGTCCTCAGCGCTGTGCACGATGCGCCATTCGAGCTGTTCGAGGTCGACCTGGTCGCCGTTCAATTGCCCCAGGCGTTCGCGCCAGAAGCCTGGGTCGACGTTAAGACCCGGCAGCGGTCCGCGCTGCTGGCGCTGAGGGCTCAGCAGCGGCAGGTCAGGCAGGGGCGTGCTCGCGTCAGCGTTTGCATCGGGCGGAGCGAGCGCCGGGGCGGCCGCAACCGGCCGCGATGCCGACGCGACCACGTTCCAGGCCACAACGGCCAGCGCGCCGACCACCGCGATTTCGGCGACCACCATCCATGTGAGCGGAGTGCGAATGAGTTTGCGCATGACGCCACGGTAGGCAGCCCCGCGACGCGGTGGAACCCAGCCTGTTAACTTCGCATTCGCCCGTCGCGCCTCTGGATTCCGAACGTTTTGCGCAAAACGCTCCTTTGGGAGCAAGCGATAGGTGCTTTTTGCGCAAAAGGCACGTAATCGAGGCCACGCGGCCGCCGCCGCGACGTGGAACCCAGCCTGTTAAGGGCGCGCGATCGTGCGGAGGGCGACGAGCCCCCGTTCGATGGTCTCCAGCTTCTTCGGAAAGCTGAACCTTACGTGACCCCGGCCGAGCGCCGGATCGTGGTAGAAGCTCGAGGCGGGCACGGTCGCCACCGCCGCGTCTGTGATCAGGCGGCGTGCGAACGCCACGTCGTCCGCGGCGCCAAATGAGCTGATGCCGGCCATGATGTAGTACGCGCCGTCTGGCATCGCCGCATCGAAGCCGCATTCCTGCAGGCCCGTGACGATGGCGTCCCGCCGCTCCTGGTAGTCGCCCAGCAGCTCCACATAAAAGGACGGGGGAAGCTCGAGCGCCTGCGCAATCGCGATCTGAAGCGGGTGGGCCGCGCCTACGGTTAGAAAGTCATGCACTTTGCGGATCCCCGCCGTGAGCGCCGGCGGAGCGATCAGCCAGCCGATGCGCCAGCCGGTGACCGAATAGGTCTTGCTCGCGCCGCTGATCGTGATCGTGCGCTCCGCCATTCCGGGAAGCGTGGCGATGCTGACGTGGCGCCCGCGATAGACGAGATGTTCATAGATCTCGTCGGTGATGGCGATCGCGTCGTGCTCCATGCACAGCCGCGCGATGAGCTCGAGCTCGGCCTTCGAGTACACCTTGCCGGTCGGGTTGTGCGGCGTGTTGACGACGATGGCGCGGGTCTTTGCGCTGAAGGCGGCGCGCAGCTCGTCACGCAGTCCGGGCCGTAGTTTTCGTAGAACGGCTCGAAGATGATCACCTCGTCGCCCGGGTCGACCGCCGCCAGCATGGCGGCGATCATCGCCTCGGTCGCGCCACACGAGATGGTCACCTCGGTCTCGGGATCGACGGCATCACCCCAGGCGGCCGACTGTTTCCGCGCGACGGCGGCGCGAAGTGCCGGCGCCCCCCATGTGGTGGCGTACTGGTTGTAACCCTCGCGCAGCGCTTGCGCCGCGGCGTCGAGGATCCGCGAGTCAGGGTCGAAGTCCGGAAAACCCTGGGCGAAGTTCACCGCTTTCTCCGGCCCGTGGAGCGCAAGGTTCAGTCGCGTCATCTCGCGAATGACCGATTCGGTGAAGCTCTGCGCCTTCAGCGACAGCCCCGTCGACTTGCTAATGTCCGGGATCGGCACGCTCCAGGTGGAGATCGGTGCTCGAGCACGAGAAGCATCGCGCAGGGCGCTCGAGGTTGCGCTCCCACCAACCGCAAACGTCGCACGTCCAACGGGTTTTGGCGAAGAAGTCGAGCACGTCAGACCTGCTCAGCAGACCTACCATCTTGCCGCCCCTGATCACCGGGACCCGGCGGATCCGCTCCCCGATGAGGAGGCGCGCGGCCTCGTCAATACCCGTTTCCTCGGTGACCGAGATGACGCGCGGGCTCATGATGTCGCGCGCCACCTTTCCCTTCTTGGAAAATACATCCGTCTCCGAGACGATGCCCACCACGTGACCTTCATTCGCAACCACAGGCGCGCCCGTGATGCGCTTGGAGGTCAGGGTGGCTGCGATCTCATCGACTGGCGTGTCTTCGCGGAATGTGATCACGTTTCGCGTCATGACTTCTTTGACCGGGATCACAGCGTGCCGAGCAGTGTAGCCACGGTCTGGAGGTTGGCGTTGCCGCCGCTCAGCAGCAGGCCCGTGCGCCCACCCGGGAGCTTGCCGGCCAGGTAGGCGGCGAGTGGAAGCGTACCGGTCGGCTCGAGCGCCAGGTGAATGCGCGACCACGCGACCTGGACGGCGGCGCCGATCTCGTTCTCCGTCACGGTGACGATCTCGTCCACAAGCCGGTTACCGAACATGACCTCGAAGTTACGCCCACCGATAGCCGTCGTGCGGACACCGTCGGCGATCGTTTTCGGGGAGGTCGCCAGGGTCTGGATGCTGCCCGTTTTCCAGGTCCTGAAGGCGTCGGCGGCAACCTCCGGCTCGACGCCGACGACCCGCAGCGCGGAGTTGTGGCTCTTGGCGGAGATCGCGGACCCGGCCAGCAGTCCGCCGCCGCCGACCGGCGCCACGACCACATCGAGCTCCGGTTCATCCTCCAGCAGCTCGCGCACCGCTGTGCCCTGGCCGTGGATCACATTCCAATCGTCAAAAGGATGGACCAGGGTGAACCCGCGTTCTGCCATCACCTCACGGAGGCGCTGCTCGCGGTTCGCGAACGTGATGCCCTCCTGGATCACCTCCGCGCCCAGGGCTCGGGTTGCCGCCACCTTGGCGGGGTTCGCATCCTCAGGTATCAGGATCAGCGCCGGCAAACCAACGGTGCCGGCGGCCAGCGCGACCGCCTGGGCGTGGTTGCCCGAGCTGACCGCGATCACGCCCGCGGGTCGCGTTCCGGACTCCAGCAGCGAAAGCACGGCATTGAACGCTCCCCGCGGCTTGAAGGAGCCTGTGACCTGGAAGCACTCTGGTTTGAGGCGGAGTTCAGGATCCAGGTCGGTGGTCAGGGCAGGCGTGCGGCGCACGCGACCGCGGATCCTTTCCGCCGCCTGCCGGACCAGCTCCGCGTGCTCTGCGGCGTAGCTGCTCAAGCCGCGGCGGAATCGCGTTCGACCGCCGATAGCGGTCGCGGTGCCCGGCGCAGGTTCGTCAGGACGATGCCGGCCAGGATGATGACCATGCCGATCACGGTCGGCAGGGTCAAACTTTCGTTCAAGAGCACGACGCCCCAGAAAACCGCTGTGATCGGAACGAGGAAGGTGACGCCGGTCGCCCGGACAGCGCCGAGCGAGTTCATCGTGTAGTAGTAGAGCAGGTACGCGACTCCACTGCCGCCGACGCCAAGCGCGATGACGGCTCCCATCGAAAGCCAGTTGAAATGGACTTGCGGAATGGCGGGCGCGGCGATGGGAATGGCAAGTGCTGCAGTCACCACAAGCTGTCCGAAGCTCTGCTCGTAAACGCTCATGCCGCGCAGCTTCGTGCGCTGAAACAATGCGCTCACCGCGTAGGCCACTGCGGCGACGACCACCGCCAGCGCACCGAAGAAGCTTCCGCCCACACCATGCACCGCGATGTCAGGCAGCACAAGGATCACGACTCCCGCCAGGCCGATCAGCACGCCCGCGTAGTTGACGAGACTTGGACGCTCGGTCGGGATGACCCAGTAGATGAGTATCGCGGCCCACAGGGTGGTGGTCGAGTTGAGGATGCTCGCCAGACCGCTGCTGATGTGCTGTTCGCCCCACGCGATCAGGACCCAGGGAAGGAGGGCGTTGGTGATGGCCATCACGATGAACGAAACAATTCGGGCTTTCCAGAAGCTGCCGAACAGGGGCCGCCCCGTCACTCGCATGATCACCGCGAGCGTCAGCGCTCCTGACGCAGACCTGACCAATACGAGCACAGTCGGGCTCATGTCGTGGACGCCCAGCTTGATGAAGAGAAACGACGCACCCCAGATCAGGGCCAGCGCGACGAATGCGACGTATGGCAGAAGCGGATTCCTGGTCTCAGACACGCGTCGGCCAATCGTCCGTGGAGAGGACGAGCGTGACGGGGCCATCGTTCTCGATGCTCACTCGCATCTCAGCTCCAAAGCTACCGGTCTGGATTTCTATTCCGCGCTCGCGAAAACACTGCACGAAGACTTCGTAGAGCTCCTCCGCCCGCGCAGGATCGCCCGCCTTCAGCAAGCTCGGCCGGCGGCCGCGGCTCATGTCCGCAAACAGGGTGAACTGCGAAACGATCAGCGCCGCGCCGCCGACGTCGACCAGGCTGAGGTTCATCCGACCCGCCTTATCGGCGAACACACGCAGGTCGATGATCTTGTCCGCGAGCCGGCGCACCGTGTTGTCTTCGTCATCAGAAGCCGCACCCACCAACAACACGAAACCGTGGCCGATGGTTGCACGCCGCTGCCCCTCCAAGCTCACGGAGCCGGAGGTCACGCGCTGGGCGACTATTCGCAACTAGTCGATCTTGGGTCCGAAGTGCGGTTCTGCCTGGATGAGAGAGTCGATGTACCGGAAACGGTCGTAGCGGTGCTGCAGGAGCTGGGTCGCCGTCTGCTCGAGCAGCGGCTGCAGGTTCCGGTAGAGCGCTTCGTCCAGTGACCGGGCCGCCGCGTCGTGGTCGGCGCTGGCGCTGCCCTGCGGCTCCGGCACCACCTCCTCCACGACTCCCATCGCGAGGATCTCGCGCGAGGTGAGCTGCAGCTGCTCGGCCGCCTCGACTTTGCGCGTGTTGTCGCGCCACACGATCGAGGCCGCGGCTTCCGGCGAGGCCACCGAGTAGATCGAGTTCTCGAGCATGATCACCCGGTCCGCCACCCCCATTCCAAGGGCGCCTCCGCTTCCACCTTCACCGATGACTGCCGCGACGATGGGCACCGGGATCCGGAACCAATCCATGATCGCGTGGGCGATCGCGGCGGCGATTCCCCTCTCCTCGGCGCCCGCGCCCGGGTACGCACCGGGCGTGTCGATCAGCGAGACGATCGGGAAACCGAACTTCGCCGCGTGATGGGCGAGGCGAAGAGCCTTGCGATAGCCCTCCGGGTGCATCATCCCCCAGTTTCTGGCCACGCGCTCTTTCAGGCTGCGGCCCTTCTGGTGACCTAGGAATATCGTCGTGCGGCCATGCCACGTGCCTACTCCGCCCACGAGCGCCGGGTCGTCGGCTGACAGCCGGTCGCCATGCAGCTCGACGAAATCTGGCGCAAGACGGCGGATGTAGTCGAGCGAGTAGGGCCGGTCCTGGTGCCGTGCCAGCTCGACGATCTCCCACACGCTCACGCGTACATCTCCAACAGCTGGGCGAGCAGCGGGCGCAGCTCGGTGCGCGGCAGCACCATATCGACCTGCCCGTGAGCAAGCTGAAACTCGGCGCTCTGAAAGCCCGGCGGGAGGTCGGCATAGGTCGCCTGCTTGATCACGCGCGGCCCGGTGAAACCGATGGCGGCGCCGGGCTCCGCGATGTTGATGTCGGCGACCAGCGCCAGCGATGCCGCCGTGCCGCCGAACGTCGGGTCGGTGAGTATCGAGAAGTACGGTACGCGGGCGCTGTGCAGCCTGCCGACCGCCGCGTTTACCTTGGCGAGCTGCATGAGGGCGAGCACGCCTTCCTGCATGCGCGCGCCGCCGGAGGCGCTGACCAGGATGTAGGGAATTCCTGAAGCCGCGGCCTGCTCCATGCCTCGGGCAAGTCGCTCGCCCGCGACGATGGACAGCGTGCCTCCGACGAAGCCGAAGTCAAATGTGGCAAGCCATATGGGCCGGCCCGAGAGTGTGCAGGTGCCGGTGCGCACCGATTCGTTGAGCCCGTCCTCGAGCAGCCGTTCGACCGTCTCCTGGTAGGGCTTCGGCACCGTCCAGTTCAGCAGGTCGTGGGAGCGAACGTCGCTCCAGCGCTCCTGCCACGAGCCGTTGTCGGCGATCAAAGAGATCCAGACATCCGCCCCCAGTCGGAAGTGATGCCCGCACTCGGTGCACACATAGTTGTGCGCGCGGAGGTTGTCCATGACGAGCGCGATGCCGCAGCCGGGGCAGTTGGTCGGCAGCAGGATCTCCGGCAGGGCGCCACCCTGGATTGCGACTTCGTCGCGGTGCGTTTCAGCGATCACAACGAAAGTCCTCCATCGACCGCGATCACCTGGCCGGTGATGAAGCTCGCCCGTTCCGAGCAGAGGAAAGCAACCGCGGCCGCGACCTCCTCCGCGGTACCCTCGCGCTTGATCGGCGTCGCCTTCACCAGCTCGCCCACCATCTCGTCGGTCAGCGAACCACTCGTGAGCTCGGTCCGCACGTAGCCCGGCGCGACCGCATTGCACGTGATGTTGCGAGACCCGTATTCACGCGCGACCGACTTGGTGAAACCGACCAGCCCAGCCTTGGCGGCCGCGTAATTCGACTGTCCCGCGTTGCCGGTCAGCCCAACGATGGACGAGATGTTCACGATGCGGCCCCAGCGCGCGCGCATCATGCCTGACATGATCGCAGCCTTTGTCGTGGCGAAGGCGGAGAGCAGGTCGGTGCGGATGAGGTCCTCCCAGTCTGGTGGCGACATCTGGATCAGGAGCTTGTCGCGGACCGCGCCGGCATTGTTGACGAGCACGTCGACCCTGCCGATCGCTTTCACCATCGATTCGACCTGCGCCGGATCGCTGACGTCGGCCTGGTGCGCCGTGGCGTTGGGCAGCGAGGCGGCCGTCTCCTCCGCCGCAGCCTTGTCCGACCTGTAGTTCACCACGACTCGCGCGCCCATGCCGGCGAGCGACTGGCTGATTGCGCGACCGATGCCTTTGCCGCCGCCCGTCACGAGCGCGGTTTTGCCGTCCAGGTCCATCTAAGCGGTGGTCGGGCCTGCGTAATCGATGAACAGCTCTTCGGCATTCCAGGTGTCGACGCCCGGGATGTGCTTGGCGGCGAGGCTGGCGAGCACGCGGCCGGGACCAAGCTCGACGACAGTGCGCACTCGCATCGCGCGCATGGAGACCATCGTCTTCGCCCAGTCCACCTGGCGCAGCATCTGCTGGCGAAGCTCTTCCTGCAATGCGGCAGCAGTGCGGAGGGCCTCGCCCGAAGCGTTGGCGAGGATCGGGATCGAAGGTGCTTTCAGGGGCAGCCTGTCGACGGCCTTGCGAAATGCCGCGGCAGCCGCCGCCATCAGCGGCGTGTGCGCCGCGAGCGGGATGGTGAGAATCAGCGCGCGCCGCGCGCCGGCGGCGGTCGCGAGCCGTTCCGCCTCCTGCACCGCGGGCATCTCGCCGGAAAGCACGAACTGGACATCGGCGTTGCGGTTGGCGATCCACAGGTTGCCGAGGTTCGACGCCTCCAGCCGGATGCGCTCGACCTCCAACTCGTTCAGGCCGACGATCGCGATCATGCCCACGTGCTCGCCTGCCGCCGCGGACATGACGCGGCCTCGCTCCTTGACCAACAGCAGCGCGGTCTCCCACGCGATCGAACCCGCGGCCGCGAGCGACGCTATCTCGCCGAGGCTGTGGCCGGCCGTCACGCTGACGTTCTCCAGCCCATAGCTCTCACGCCAGACCTCGTACGCGGCCCAGCAAACGGTCATGACGCACGGCTGGATCACATCGGTCCGGTTGAGCTCCTCGACCGGACCCTCGAAGCACAGCTTTCGCACAGGCATCTCGAGCACCTCTTCTGCGCGCTCGAAGACCCGCCGCGCCGCGGGGTAGCGGTCGTACAGGTTCTTGCCCATGCCCGGCTTCTGCACCCCCTGGCCGGGAAACAGAAGGGCGATCGGGCCCGTCAGTGCTATGCCCAAGTCATTCCAATCAGGCCCACTTCATGAGGGTTGCGCCCCAGGTGAGGCCTGATCCGAAACCCGCCAGCAGGACATGGTCGCCGCTCTTGACGCGGCCTTTGCGAACGGCTTCCTCGAGGGCCAGGGGGATGGAAGCGCTCGAGGTGTTGCCGAACTCGTCGATGTTGACCGCCACCCGCTCCATCGGCAGGCCGATCCGCCGGGCGGCGGCGTCGATGATGCGGAAGTTGGCCTGGTGCGGCACCCACAGGTCGATCTCGTCGAGCGGGACACCCGCGGTCTGGCAAACCTCGGTTGCCTGCCGGATGAAGATGTCAACGGCGAACTTGAACACGTCAGGGCCGACCATGTCGATGAAGGGCTGCACGTCCTTCGCGGCGTAGGCCCCCTTCTCGATGTTGCCGCAGGTCACCTGAGCGTAGCCGCGGCCGTCCGAACCGAGACACCAGCTGAGAAAACCGGCGCCCTTCGGCGCGGCCCGCACGACTGCGGCGCCTGCTCCATCGCCGAAGATGACGGCGGTGCCGCGGTCGGAGTAGTTGAGCATGCGAGAGAGGACTTCGGCGCCCACCACGAGCACCGTGTCGGCGCGCTCGGTGGCGATGAAAGAGTCCGCGATGGAGAGCGCGTAGACGAAGCTCGTGCACGCGGCGAGCGTGTCCCACGCCACAGCACCCGGTGCGTCCAGCTCGTTCTGGACCCGGCACGCGACAGAGGGGAACGGTCCATCGGGCGAAGAGGTGCCGACCAGGATCATGTCGAGGTCTTTGGCCGTGATTCCGGCCGCGTCGAGCGCCGAGCGGGCGGCTTTGGTCGCGACCTCGAAAGTCGTCGTGCCCGGCTCGGCGATGTGGCGGCGGCGGATCCCGGTCCGCTCGGTGATCCACTTGTCGGACGTGTCCATCATCTTCTCGAGGTCGAAGTTGGTGATCACCTTGTCGGGCGCATAGACGCCGACGCCCGCGATCGCGCTAGGCCTTCCCTTGGCCTTGAACGATCGAAGAGGCACCGCGTCGGAGCGTGTGCGATAGCTGGTGGTGATGGCCATCGGGGCTACGCCTCCAGCCGCTCGGCGGTCTTTTGCTCCAGGAACTTCCACAGGTCAGCGATCACCTTCATGTTTTCGAGCTCCGAATCCGGCAGCTCGACGTCGTACTTGTCTTCGATGGCCGCGATCAGCTCGACGAGGTCGAGCGAGTCGGCCGCCAGGTCGCGCTGAAAGCTCTTGTCCATCTGGACCTGGTCCGGGTCGATGCCCAGGATCTCTGCGGCGAGCTCCTGCAGCTCTTTGAAGTTCAGCTGGCTTGCCATCTGCCTTCCTCCTAGTTCGCGCCCGAGGGGGCTTTTTTGATTACGACGGTCGCGTTGTGGCCGCCAAACCCAAAGGAGTTCGAGATGGCGACGTTGATGTCGGCCTTGCGGGCCTTGTTCGGGACGTAGTCCAGGTCGCATTCAGGGTCTTGGTCGTCGAGGTTGATGGTCGGCGGCAGGAGTCCGCGCTCCAGGGCGAGGACGCATGCAGCCGCCTCGATCGCGCCGGCGGCGCCGAGTAGATGTCCGTGCGTCGACTTGGTCGAGGAAACGGCCAGCTTGTAGGCATGCTCGCCGAACACCGACTTGATCGCCTTGGTCTCGGCGACGTCGCCCAGCTTGGTCGAAGTGCCGTGCGCGTTGACGTAGCCGACTTCCGTGGGATCGACGCCGCTGGTCTGGAGGGCGTGGCGCATGGCGCGCATCGCACCCTTGCCTTCCGGTTGGGGAGCGGTGAAGTGATACATGTCGGCGGTTGCGCCGTAACCGGCGATCTCCGCCAGGATCCGAGCGCCGCGCTGCTTGGCGTGCTCCATGTCCTCCAGCACAAACATCACGGAGCCCTCGCTCATGACAAAACCGTCGCGTCCGATGTCGAAGGGGCGGCACGCCTTTTCGGGCTCGTCGTTCCGCTCGCTCGTGGCCTTGATCTGGCAGAAAGCGCCCATGGTGAGTGGGGTGATGGTGGCCTCGGAACCGCCGGCCAGCATGGCGACGGCGTCGCCGCGCTTGATGATCTCGGAAGCTTCCCCGATGCCGTGTGTGCTCGAGGCGCAGGCACTGACGATGGCGAAGTTCGGACCGCCGGCCTTGGTGTGGATGGCGACGATTCCCGCCGCCATGTCGGCGATCATCATCGGCACGGTGAACGGGCTGATTCGCTTGGGCCCGCGCTCCAGCAGCGCGGTGTGGCTCTTCTCGATCTCCTCCATCCCGCCGATGCCTGAGCTGACGATCACGCCGACGTCATCGGGATCCATCTGGGCTGGGTCGAGGTTCGCGTGGGCCAGCGCCTGCTTCGAAGCCGCGAGCGCGAACTGGCAGTAGCGCCCGATGTGACGGGCGGTCTTGCGGTCCATGTAGTCCTCGGCATTGAAGCCCTTGACTTCGCCCGCGATCTTGGTGTCGAAGTTGGCGGTGTCGAAGCGCGTGATCCGGCCGATGCCGGAAACGCCTTCGATCATGTTCGACCAGACGGTTTCGAGATCATTTCCGAGCGGTGTGATGAAGCCCATGCCGGTGACGGCCACACGACGCCCGTTGTGGTTGGATGTCATGTTCCCAGCATAGGGACGCCAGGGCCAAACAACAGCCCTGCCGAGTGGCAAAACGAGGGTGATTCTTTGGACCTCTGGTCCAAAGCCCGGCTAAAGCAGCTTCTGCAGGTCGAGCGCCAGCTGGAGTCTGAGGCGGGTCGCGGGCAGGTCCAGGTCGCCGCCGAGCAGCTCCCGCAGCTTATCAAGCCGGTAGAGCACGGTGTGGCGGTGCAGCTTCAGGGCGGCCGCGGCGTCTTTGACCGACCCGCGGGCCAGGTAAGCCTCCAGGGTCTCGAGCAGCTGCGCGCGGTTGCGCACCTTGGGGTCCATCAGGGGGCCGAGGGCGTGATTGACGTATCGCTCGGCAAGCACCGGGTTCTGGGCCAGCACCAGGTGCGGGATGACCTCATCGTGGCCGTGCAGAACCGAATCCGGCCGCAACTTGCGACCCGTCTCAAAGGCCTGCTGCGCCTCGAGATATGAGCGCGATATGCCGTGCAGGCCAGGGTGGTAGCCCCCGATCGCGGCGCGGAGCCGGGCGCCGAGATGTCCGGCTCGCTGCGCCACCTGTTGCTGCAGCTGGCTCACGAACTGGCGGGCCGACTCGACGTCGGCCGGCGTTTCAGTGGGCCACAGCACGACCAACGTGCTGGGGTCGGTGGCGAGGAACAGGGTGCCGCGGCGGACCTCGAGCGAGTCGGCGACCTCGGCGAGGGCCTGCCCGCCGCGCTCGCCATCGCGACTCCCCATGACCAGCTTGCACACGACGGCGACGTAGCCGGTCGCGATCAGCGGGGTGTTGACCGCGAGCGCCTGGCGCTGCAGCTCGAGCTCGGAATCGAAGTTGTCGCTGATCAAGGAGTGGAACAGTCGGGCGTGGGCCCGAGTGCCGCGCTGCAGGTGTTGCTCGCGCGCGTGGAGGTAGGTCTTGGTCACCTCGGCCGCGACCTGGTCGAGCGCCGCAAACACGTAGTTGGCGATGAGCATGATGGCCTCGGGAGTCGCCTCGGGATGGCCGCGCCACGCGCGGAGGATCTCGTCCCAAGCGACGCGCGCGGCGATGCGGTAGGCCGACAGGATGGGCTCGACGGACTGGCTGCTTCGCGCCTGGAGGATGCCCAGCTGCGCGACTCGCCTCAGCTCCTCCTGGGTCGCGGGCCTCGCCTCCCGCGCGGTGGCGAGAAACAGGTCGAGTCCCGCTGCACAGGCGCGGACGATGGCGTCGCGCTGCGGGGGCACGCCTGTCGATGTATCCCAACGGACCAGGGTCACAACGGCGCGGGCCATGTGCCGCGCCATACCGGCGTGCCGGCGCGCAAGCTGGTCGATCAAACCCTGCGGAAGCCTGGGCGCGGCCTTGACCGATTTGGACCTGGAGGCCACCTTTGCCATACGCCGACTATACGTCCACCTTTCGGTTGTTGGACACGGCGTCGAGTGGACTGCTAAGAGCCGTGCTTCCTGACGAAGTCCAGCATCCGGCGCCAGGCGTCGTCGCAGGCGTCCTTCCAATGCTCGAACGTCCGGTCGAAAAAGCTGTGCGGCGCGCCCTCGTAAACGTGCTGCTCGTGTGGCACCTTGGCTACGGTCAGCATGCGGTCGAACTCGCGAGCTTGCTCGGGCGTCGTCGCCCCGTCGGCGCCGGCGACCAGGAGCAACAGCGGAGCTTTCATCCGCGAGATGAAGGGCTCGCTGCGCGTGGGCCTGCCATAAAAGCCGATGCATCCGCTCAGGTCCGGGTTCAACGCCGACTGATTCCATGAGTTCGACCCGCCGAAGCAAAACCCGACGGTGAACACGGACTTCACAGCGCCTCCGTCCTTCGACCTGAGGTGGGCGATTGCCGCCGCGGTGTCGGCCGCGATTGTCTCTGGCGTCGTCTTCTCGACGTGTGGCATGTACTCGAAACCCTCGCTCCGATCACCCATGCCGGCTGTCCTTGCGAAGTAATCGATCGCGACCGAATCGATCCCCGCCTCGGCAAACCGCTGCGCCAGCTCCTTGTAGAAGTGATGCAGACCGCGAACGTCGGGCATGACGACCATGCCGGCTCCGGTCGGCTTGGCCGCCCGCGCGAAGTACGCGGCATTCCTGACCCCGTCGGACGACGTGAGGATGATGTCTCCCTGGTCAGCCGCCGCACCGCTGATCGGAGGCAGGGGTGGTCGGGCATCGTCTCCATAGCACATGTCCCGATTCTCGCTTAGTCTGAAGCGCGATGGAAATAGAGAGCACGGCGTTCACCATCGCGGACCTCAACGGCTTTCTCGATGAGATGCAAGACCACGACCGTCACGTACTGGCCGGCCGTCTGGAGCGCGCCTCTCGCCGGCTCGGCGAGATCGGAGCGCGCGTGAAGCCCGGTCGCGGCGATGGCAAGGACTGGAGCGACCATGAGCTGCTCGCGCACATCACGACGCTCTCGAAGTACTACGGGGTGCTCGTGCACCGGGTTGCCGGCGGCCAGATCGCCGAGGTGAACTTGCTCGACAGCGTCCACGCGCGTGACATTGCGATCGACCAGGCGGCGGAGCAAGCGCCTTCGGATCTGCTGCAGATGGCGCTCACCGACCACGAGCGCACCATCAAGACCCTGCGGAGTGCCGACCCTGGCGCCCTCCGCAGGTCCGTGCGGATCGATGGCGAAGCCTCGATGACGGCGGAGGAGCTCGCCCGCCTGCCGCTGATCAGCCACCTCGAGACCCACATCGAGCAGCTGGAGAGGTCGCTCGGGAGCTAGAGGCCCGGCCCTCTAGTCGCTGACCTGCGGATAGCCGAGCTTGCGCAGCTCGCGCCGGATGCTCTCGGCGGAGTCGTCCATCATCTGCGGTTCGGGGTCCGGGTCCTGGTTGCCGAAGTCCAGGTCGTGCAGGCCGCGAATCGGCACGACGTGAAAGTGGCAGTGAGGCACCTCGAGGCCCGCGAGCATCACGCCAATCCGCTCCGGCTTGAACGCGGGCATCTGCGCGCGCCCGATGGCCTGCGCCGTTTCGGCGAGGTGGCAGAGCAGCGACGGGTCGAGGTCGAGCCAGTGGTCGACCTCCTCGCGCGGCACGACCAGCGCGTGGCCAGGACGGAGAGGACGGTTGGAGAGAAAGACGACGCAGCGATCGTCCTTCCAGACAAACCTCGCGGGCAGCCGGCCCTCGATGATCTGGGTGAAGATCGTGGTCATCAGGTTCGCGGCTCCCACTGAAAAAATCGAACGCCCAGAACGAGGCCGGCCACGCCCCACGCACCAAGCACGAGCAGGTCATTCGTGTGCAGACCCGCGCCGCTCAGCTGAAAGAACGAACCGATCAGCGCATCGGCGAAGTGACGCACCGGAAAGATCTTGCCCAGGACATCAATCCAGCCCGACGGGTTCTGGAGCGGGATGAAGACGTTCGAGATAAACAGCAATGGCAGGATGGTCGCGTTGACGACTGCGGGCGACGCGTCGGCGTTCGGAATCACCGCGGTGACCGCGACACCGAGCGCGCTGAACACCGCGGCGCCGACCACCACTGTGAGCGCAAACGCCGGCAGCGTGGTGGTGGGAAGCGTCGCCCCATACAACACAGCACCGAAGACCGCGCAAATTACGACGAGCAAAATCGCGATCGAGACGGCGTGCAGGATGCGCGCCAACATGTAGCTCCATACGGGCAGGGGCGATCCATGGATCCGTTTCAACGCGCCGGAATCACGCGAGAAGCTGAGCGAGATCGCGATGTTCGTGTAGCAGGCGGTGATCACCGAGAAGGCCGCAATCGAGGGCACGTAGAACGTGGCCACCCTGACCGTCTTGCCCGGCGCGATGAGGACGTGACCATTGCCAAAGATGACCGTAAAGATGACCAGGAACATCAACGGAAAAACGAGCGTGAAGAACAGCGACGCTGGATTGCGCACGAATGCGTTGTTGATGTACCAGACCTGCCGCAGCGCAAGCTTGAGGTCCCTCATGCGGGCGCGCCTTCAGGTTCTTTGGTGATTTCGAGGTAGATGTCCTCCAGCGACGGCCGGGTCACCTGGAGGCCTTCCAATGCAATCCCCGCCTGCACCGCCCACGAAGTCAGCTCATACAGCGTGCGCGTCGGATCCTTGGTCTCGAGCTCAACGGCGTTTCCCTCCAGACGAGCCGAGCCCCGAATCGCTTCGGGCAAAGTCACCGACGCAGGCATCCGAAAACGAACCACGGTACTGGCATGCTGTCGACCTGCGAGCGTATCGGGCGTGCCCTCGGCGACGACCTTGCCGGCCGCGATGATCACGACGCGGTCGGCCAGGTACTGGACCTCGTCCATCGAATGCGATGTGAGAAAGATCGTCTTGCCCAGACCTGCGAGACCTTTGATGACCTCCCAGGCGTTGCGCCGCGCCCCTGGGTCGAATCCGGTGGTCGGTTCGTCGAGAAACAGCAGTTGCGGGTCACCGGCGAGGGCGATGGCCACGTCGAGACGGCGCCGCTGACCTCCAGAAAGCTTGGTCACGCGCGAGTCTCTCTTGTCCTGCAGCCCGACAAGGCGAATTACCTCGTCGCGTGGGCGCGGTTTCGGGTAGTAGCCGCGAAACATGTCGACGGTCTCGGCAACAGTCAGGTAAGGATCGACGCCGCTCGTTTGGAGGACGATGCCCATCTGCTCTTTGAGCCGCCGGCTGCCCGATGCAGGATCGAACCCGAGGACGGATGCCCGACCTCCGTCCCGGCGCCGAAACCCTTCCAGGATTTCGACGGTGCTCGTCTTGCCCGCCCCATTTGGTCCCAGGAGCGCGAAGACCTCTCCTTCCGCCACCGTGAAGCTGACGCCGCGAAGGGCCTGGACCGCGCCGTACGACTTTCGTAGATCCTCAACCTCGACGGCAGTGGCGGCCATGTCGGCTCGATGCTAGCCCAGCGCTAGGTCGCCCAGAATCCGGCGTCCAGGTCATGGCCGAAGGACTCTCGGTGACGTGCGCGAAACTCGTCGCGCGTGAATGAGTGCTCGATCGTGCCGACGTGCTCGACCGCATATGTAGCAGCCAGCGACGCAACGCGACCCGCCGCGGCGTGATCGAGACCCCGGAGCAATCCGGCTACAAGCCCCGCTCGGTAAGCGTCGCCGGCTCCCGTCGGGTCCATCTCGCGCACCGCCGGAGCCGCCGGTATCTCGACCGACCCGTCACGCGTGGTGATGCGGGAGCCGTGACGGCCGAGCGTCGTGACGACGACCTGCGACAGCTCGAGCAGGCCGTTCATGTCGCGCTTGGTGCGCTGCTGGATCAGCTCCATCTCGTAGTCGTTCCCGATCACGATCCAGGCTCCAGTTGTCCCGTCCGTCACATCGGCGCCGTCCATCATGGGGAGCTGGTGCGCGGGGTCGAACACGAACGGCACCCTTCTCTCCCGGCACTCGCGGACGAGCCGTTTCATGGCGCCGGGATCGTTTGGTCCGACGATCACTGCGTCCGCGTTGGGAGGCCCGTCGTCGAGTCCCAGCATCGCCGCCTTCCACATGGCGCCGCCGTAGTAGCCGGTCAGCTGGTTGTCGTCCATGTCGGTGGTGGTGAAGCCGGTCGCGCTGATCTCGCCCTCCAGCAAGCGCAGTCCGCGGCAGTCGACGCCGCGCGCCACGAGCCAGTCGCGGTACTCCGCCGCGTCGCTCCCCGCGGTGGCGACGATCGCGGCGGGAAAGCCAAGCAAAGCCAGGTTGTAGGCGTAGTTCCCGGCGACACCGCCCTTGCGCTTCTGCAGGTCGTCGACCAGGAAGCTCAGGTTGAGGATGTGCGTCTTGTCGGGGAGGATGTGGTCCTTGAAACGTCCCTTGAAGGTGAGGATGTAGTCGTACGCGATCGAACCAGTGCAGAGGACCATCTGTCTCCGAGGGCGAAGGCTAGCGGAAAGCGAAAGGGCGCCCCTCGCGAGGCGCCCCTGAGTTGAGCTCCAGTTCAGGCCGCGCGGCGGCGGGCTGAGCGGCGGCGGGCCCGGACCACCGCGGGCCTGGCCGGCGCCTCGCGCTGCGAGGTGAGCTCGCTAGCCTGCTCGAGCCGGCTCGCGGTCCGCGCGATCGTCTTGAACGATCCGTTGAAGATCCGGAGCGTTCGCTTGGCCACCGCACCGAGGACGTCCTGGCGCCGAGCCTGGAGCTTCACGAGGTGCAGTCCCTTGACGGCCAGCTTCTCTGGCAGCTTTTCGTTGACCTGGATGCCGAACAGGCTCACCCGGTCCGGAATCCATGCGTTGATACGGCGGTTGATGCGGCGAACAGCAGGCGTCCCTTTGCGCTCGAAGCCTTTGACCTGCTTGCGCGCGCTGCCGATCGGATTGGAAGCGACCTCGGCCGCGCTTTGAGCGGCGCCTACCGCCACCTCCCCGACAGTCGTTGCGGTGTCTCCGAATACAGTGCTCATGGCGAAACCTCCTTTTGACTCTTGACGCAGTATAACGCGTTGCGTCAATCGTCACCCGAACCGGGCTTGAGGCGTTCGATCAGTGCCTGGGCCGATGGCCCGAACAGGTCGTAGTGCGCGACCTTGCGTCGCTTCTCCGGCTGGATCCATTCGGGCCGCAGGCCGTGGACGCGACCCCACTCTTCAAGCGCCGGCCGCAATCCGATGACGTGCAGGAACGGCTTCTCGCGCGTCAGGCCGCGGATCGTGGACCCGTGATACGAGTCGAAGTTGCGGTGTACCGCGATGCCGCCCGCCTCGGCGAACTGAATCGCTTCTTTGATCTGCCGCCGCTCAAAGTACTTTTCGCGCATCGGTGCAGATGGGACGGTAAGCGCATAGCGTGCACGGCCGCTGCGCGTGCTCGGGGCCGAGACGAAAGTCGCCGGCGGCGATTCGCGCCGCCGCGGCAATCACGCGTTCCTCGACCAGCGCGTCGTCGGGCGGGATATCGCGCGCCTCCCCCCTCCGCAGGTCGAACAGGATCAGGCGCGGGTCGCGGCCGCCGGGCAGCAGCCCACGGCGCGCGGCCAGGCCGTAGATCCGAAGCTGGAGCGAGTATGCCTCGAGCAGCGCAGCATCGAGGGTGGCGTTGGTCTTGAAGTCGACGAGCGCGGTCCTTCCATCGACCTCGCAAACGCGGTCGACCAGGCCCCGCACCCGCGCGTTGCCGAGAGCCATGTTGAACCCCGCCTCAACCGCGAGCGTGCGGGCCCCGGCGAGCGGATTCTCGAGGTAGCGGGCCAGCATCTCGCGGCCAAGCTCGGGTCCCCGGTAAACCTCCAGCAAGCTTCCGCCTGCGTTGTGCCAGGCCGCCAGCGCCTCGTGCACCGCCGCACCAAGCTCGGTCGACCCGGCTGCCCGCACAAAAGACGGCTGCAGCTCATCCGGCGGCGCCGGCACGCGCCACACCTGGCCGAACCGGTAGCGGACGGGGCAAAGCTCGAAGTCGTGAAGCTGCGAGAAGCTGAGCGAAACCGACTGCGCGGGCGAACTGTCGCTCGGGTCGGATGCTGGGCGGATGCGCTCCAGGCGGTCGAGGACCGCAGTGACGACCGCGGGGTCGTCGCGGACCTGACCGTTGACGGCTCGCGGCACCGGCAGCTCGAGCTGCTCCGACTCGACGACGGCGGCCGATTCGGGATGCGCCAGCGCCCAACTGAGGATCTCCGCGAAATGGTCGTGATCCTCGATCCCATTCGTTCCCAGCTCGCGGGCTGACGGCTCATCGCGCGTCGCGGTGATATAGAGGGCGTCCTTCGCGCGCGTGAGCCCCACGTAGACGATCCGCCGCCGCTCACCAATTGCAAGCGCGACCGCGGGCGCGCCGGGCGAAGTGTCGACGTACCGCGGGTGCTTCTCACCCCGCCAGTTCTTCATGACGAAACCAAGAGAATCCGGATCGAAGAAGAGCCTTTCGGTGTCGCGGGGCCGTGGGGGCCGCAGGTTGACCAGGAACACGACCGGGAACTCGAGGCCTTTCGCGGCGTGAATCGTCAGGAGCGATACCGCCTCGGTGCCGGCAGCCTCTTCCGCGGCCTCCCCCACCGGAAGCTCAGCGTCGATGACCTGGTCCAGGTGGCGGACGAAGTCGCCGATCCCGGCCAGTGCGAGGTCACGCTCAAAACGTCCCGCCAATTGAAAGACCTTGCGCAGGTTGAGCAGTGCGCGCGGGCTGCCGTCCCGCTGAGCACGCAGCTCGGCCCAGCGCAGATAGCCGCTCTCCTCGAGCAGCCGGTTGAGGATGTCGGCGACGGTCAGCGTGTCGCGAAGCCTGCCGATGCGGTCCGTCAGCTCGACGAGCAGGACCGCTTGCGACGCGACTTTCGGCTCGATCTCGGGAAATCCTTCGCGCCTGGAGGCATCGAAGCAGTCACGCAGCCGCATCCCAGGCTTTTCGAAACGCCTGGATGCGAGCCGGTACATGCCCGAGTCGGCCAGCCTCACGATCGGACCCTGCAGGATGCGTACCAGCGCCCCGTCATCCATCGGGTTTTCGGTGAGCCGCAGCAGCGCCAGCACGTCCTTTATCTCCTGGCGGTCGAAAAAGCCCGAGCCGCCGCTCGTCAGGTACGGGATGCCTTGCCTCCGCAGCTCGTCCTCGAACTCGCGCGGGAGCATCCGGACCGAGTGGGACAGGACCGCTATCTCGCGAAAAGCGCGGCCGCCGACGTGCAAGCGGCGAATCGCCTCCGCCACGGATCGCGCTTCGGTCCGCGAGTCGGGGGCCATGAGGACGCTGACCGGCGCTCCGCTCCCGGCGCCACGCGTTGCCACCAGCTCCGGCTCGGCCGCGAAATCCGCGTCGCGGCGAATGAAGTCGGTCGCGCAGTCCAGGATTCCCTGGAAGGAGCGGCGGTTGTGGGTCAGCGGCAGCCGGGCGCCTGGAAAACGCGTCCGGATGTTGTCGATCTCCGCATCGCGCCATCCGTAAATCGACTGCTTCGGGTCGCCGACCACGGTCACGTTGCCGAAGCCCTCGGCGGCCGCGAGCCGGATGAAGTCCAGCTGGATGCGGTTGGTGTCCTGGAACTCGTCCACGATCAGGTAGCGGAATCGCTCCCGGCAGCGCCGGCGGAATTCCGGCACCCGCTCCAGGGCGTCGATCACGCCAAGCAGCAGGTCGTCGAAGTCGCGGAGATTCTGTGCCCGGAGCGCGTCCTCGTAGGCGCGGTAGATGGTGAAGAGCACCTCGATGGCCTCTGCCTCCGCGCGCGCGGGGTCGGGCCCGCCTGAGCCGTTCGAGCCGGTTCGTGAGCCCGCGCTCCAGTGCCGGCCGTGCAGCTCGAGGGCCCTGTCGCGAAATTTCTCTGGACTTGTTCCGCGGCCCTTCAGCTTGAGCAGGAAGCGGAGTCCGGAGCGCAGCAGGTCGTCGAGGTCGTCGACCGCAAGCGCGACGAACGAGTCGGGGTCAAAGGGCGCGGCCGCCCCGCTGCGAAGTCTCGCCATCAGCTCCTGCTCGAACAGCCTCTGGCCTGTTTCGTCCAGCACGCGCAGCTCGCGCGGCTCGCCGATGAGGTAGGCGAACTCATCGAGCAGGCGCGCGCAAACGCTGTGAAAGGTGCCGATCCAAACGTTGTCGAGCGTGCCGATGTCCGGTCGGCGCGCGGACAGCTCGCTGGTGATGCGCAGGCGCAGCTCCTCCGCCGCGCGATCGCTGAACGTGACCGTGAGTATCCGTTCGGGGGCGACACCCTGCTCGACCAGCCAGCAAAAACGCTCGGTGGCGGTGAACGTCTTGCCGGTGCCCGGGCCGGCGGCGATCAGGAACGCCCCCTGCGGTCCGGCGTGGGCCGCGGCGGATTGCTCAGCGCTGAGGACTGGGCCGCGGACTCGAGTCGTGCTCATTCCGGTGGTGCGCCTCCATACGGGCACACCGCCGCGTGCGGACAGCTGCCGAAGCGCGTCACACACGTGCCCGGGAGCTCGCGCGGTGCGGGCTCGAAGTGACCGCCCTTGATCCGCTCGATGGCCGTCACCACGACGGACCTGCTGCGCTCGAGGTCTTCCGCTGAAAGGACCTTCTCGCGGTATTCCTTGAGGCCGGCGGGCCGGCCCACGCTGAAGATGTCCTGCCGCATGCCGCCCCACACCCAGTCCTTCGGATACCAGAGCGAGAGGAATCGGGGCTGGAAAGCAAGCGGGTTGCCTTCCTCGTCGACACCGTCCTTACAAGCGAGGAAGTAGAGCGCGAGCTGCACGTCGTGCATCTCAGACCCGAAGTACATGTCGTAGGCGTATCGCATCGGCTTGCCAGACCCTGTCTTGTAGTCGACGACCTCAACCTCGCCATCGCCCACGTCGTTGACCCGATCGATCTTTCCGACGATGTCTGAGCCATCGATGTGAAGCCGAAAACGCTTTTCGACCGCGAGCGTGCGGATCCTGCGGATGAACTGCATTCCCGTCACCGCCCGGATGTAGTTGCCGAGGACGGATCGGACCTGCTTCTCCTCTCGCTTGCGATCCAGCACGCCTTCCATCCGCGCCAGGTACCCCTCGAGGTGGCGCTGCAGCGCGGCTTCCAACCACTGCCGCTGCTGTTCGGCCTCGTGCGGACGCCACTCCTCCTCGTGCTCGTGAAAGTCCTGCAGGACCTCGTGGAGGAATCCACCGCGCTCCATCGCGACCGACCTTGGCTCGTCGACCAGCCCGGGGTGGTGGTTGTACCAGTACATGCGCGGGCACTTGAGATAGTCGTTCAGCGTTGTGGGGCTGAAGTGGTCGATCTCCACCGAGTCGGGGTTGCGTCCGGGACCGTAAGACTCGAAGGGCTCGCCAGACGCGGGGTCGGTGAGGAACGGCCCATCAAGGCCAAGGGTCCGGGCGCGCGCCAGCACGGCGTCATCGAGCACAGCGCGGTGCGACGCCAGCAGCACCTCAGCCTCCCTTGGCAGCAGGACATCGTCGGGGTCGAGGCGAGACGATCCTCGACTCAGCTCGCGGACGGGGCCTTCCGGATCGGCCATCTCCAAAAAGATCGACGGTCCGGCTTGCCGAAGATAGGCATCCGCGTAGGTCAGGTAGAGACGGCGGCGTGCGCGCGTCATGGCGACAAACGCGAGCCGTGCCTCCTCGGCCAGGTGACCGTCCGGATCGGACGGCCAGGACGGCATGAACCCGACCTTGTAGCCCTCGAGCCACGCACGGTCCTCGGCGTCGAGCAGCGGGTGAGGCTTTGCCTCCAGAGGAAACAGCCCGTGCGCGAAGCCCGAGCAAAAGACCACCTCGAACTCCAGGCCCTTGGCCTGGTGCACGGTCATGATCTGCACCGCCTCGCGAAGACCGTCCGCCGCCTCGGTGTCGTCCGCCGCGGTCGAGAGCAGGCTCTCGAGCGAACCGGTGATGTCGGCGAGCAGCGGCTTGGATCCATGCAGCCGCTCGTGGACCTCCTCGATCGACTCGAGGCCCTCGATCGCCGCACGAAGGTCGGAGATCGCCTCTGCCCGCTGTATCTCCGGCAGGTCCAGGTCGAGCAGCCGCCGCATCGCACCGCCCTCGATCAGGACCGTGTATGCAAGGGCCGCGATGGGAAGCCGGCGGCCCTGGGCGAGCAGCCGGTTCCGGGCGACCATCGCCTGATAGAGATCGTCGAGCTCTTCGGGAGTCAGGAACTGCAGGAAGTCCGGCTCCGGCCTTGGCTCGGTCGGTGGTGCTTCACCCCAAGGCAGCGGATAACGCTGCGCATCGCGCGCCACTAGCGCGTACATCACGCGGTCCACCACCTTTTTCAGCGGCCGGCTTCTTTCGAATGCATACGCGCGAAGCCGGCTCACCGTGCGTGGACCGACGCCGCCGAGGCTCGAGGCCAGGGAGCTCTCGAAAGCGTCGGGGTCGTCCGGCTTGCGGAGCGATTCCAGGTATCCGACGAGGAACCGGACCACCTCGTTGCGTGCGGTCGCGCCCCAACCGCGCACTTCATAAGCCAGGCCGAGGGCGCGCAGCGCCTCCTCGAACGGCGCGCCCAACGCCGAGGTGCTGCGCAACACGATCGCGAAGTCGCGGAGCCTCAGCTCCGGCCATTCCGATTGCAGCCGCTTGATCTCGCGAGCGCAGAAGAAGGCCTCATCGACCGGATCCCCCTCGCGTGCAACGACCACGGCCGGGATGCGCTGCGGCGACTCCGCCCGGAGCAGTCGAGGCGTACGGCCGGGCTGGGTGGCCGCCAGGAGACGTTCACCGGCGTCCAGAGCCTGCTGTGAGGAGCGGCGGCAGGTGTCGAGGTGGCGGGTCAGGGCGCCGTAGACGGTGCTGAAGTCGTGACTGAGGAGTCGAGGCACAGTGCCGCGAAAACCGTAGATCGACTGATCGGGATCGCCGACCACCACCAGCCGGGGACGCGAATCGGGTGGAGCGATGAGGCGCAACAGCTCGAACTGGGCCGGGTCGACGTCCTGGAACTCGTCGACCAGGACAAGCTTGAACTTGGCGCGCATCCGCTCGCAAAGCCTCGGATTGGTTTCGAGGAGCTCGATGCTCGCGGAGATGAGGTCGCGGAAATCGAAGAGCCGCGCCTCGCGCATGCGCTGCTGGTATGCCTGGTACACGGACGCCAGCACTCGCAACCGCTCGCTTGCGCTCGCCTCGGTCGCCAGCTGCAGGGCCGCGGGATGGACCAGGTTCTGCTTCATCAAGGCGACAAACGCAAGCAGGTCATGCGCGAACGCGTCGGAGCGGCGCACACCATCGAGTGGACCAAGCGCGGCCGGGTCGATGTCCGCGAGCACGTCGCGCATCACGATCCATTCCTGGAAGCCGTTCAGGAGCAAGCGATCCCGGTTGGGGGCGTTGTCGCGCAGGATCCGTGAGCAGAAGCTGTGAAACGTCGAGATCCACGCTTCGCCGTAATCGTCTTGCAAGCGCTCGTCGATCCGCCGCGAGATCTCACCCGCGGCTCCGGTCGAGAACGTGAGGACCAGAATCTGGTCGCGACCGGCCGCGCCTTCGCGCACGGCCTGCTCGTAGAGGTCGACCAAAACGTGTGTCTTTCCCGTGCCCGGCCCGGCCAGCACACGAAGCGGTCCCGCTACGTCACGAATGTCTAGTGGTTCATGGATGTCGAGTGGCACGGGGTCTCCCAGGGTGGCGCGGGCGACCTGATTATGCCGGTGCGCGTCTCCTGGATTCAGCCCCAGGTGTTAAGGGCCACCACGCGGCGACCAGCAGGACCACCAAAAGTGCGATCTCGAGCCACGGCCACTGCTTGAGGTGTGGGCTGAGACCCCGGTCGAAAAGGTATGGGCTCGCGAGGACCCAGATCGCCACCAGAGGGATCCGCCACGTCAATGCCGGACGCTCCTCCCAGACCATCCACCCCGCCGCGGCCAGCACACAAAGGTCGGACGCGTGGAGGTACGGCGAAATGAGCAGCGACCCGACGATGGCCATCGGGATGACCAGACCGGGCGAGCTGCGCAGCTTGTATGCGGCAGCGAAAACAGCGGCGACGATGAGCACGCGCAGGAACATCGCCATCGCCCCGGTCGCGGCCAGCGCGCCGTGCAGCGTGAGGTCGTCAGTGCCTTTGGGCAAAGGACCTCGCAGCTGCGTGATGTATTCGGCCATGCCCCCGGTTCCAACCGTCACGACGATGACGAGCAGGACACCCACCGCCACGGCGGCCCAGCTCGCGAACAACCGAAAACGCCACGCAAAAAGCAGGGCGAACGGAACCAGGACTGTGTTGTTGGGCTTGAACAGGATCGCGCCAAGGGCGACACCGGCCAACACGTCGCGGCGATCGCGCATCAACCGCCAGGCGATGACCGCACCCGCCGCCTCGAGCGGAACCACCTGGCCGACATTGACCGCGTGCATGACCCACCACGGAGCGAGCGCACCGACCACGGCGATCCAGCGGCTCCATCCCTTGCTCACCCCTGCCCAGGCCAGGGCCGCTGCGAAAGCGCCGAGAAGGATGACCGCCCACACGACATAAGCGGCGTCGTAAGGCAGGAATCCCAGCGGAGCGGTCACAAACGCTACGGTCGGGGGACTTAGAAATGGCTGCGCCACCAGCTGCGTGGAAAGCTCCTTCTGCTCGACCGCGACCAGGCCCTGGTCGTAGATATGCGACCAACCCTGCTGGAGGCCGACCTGGCCCGCAGCCACGTAGGTGTGGAAGTCGACGCTGGTTGGATCGTTCCGGTAGGTGAGATCCACCAGGAGGGCGATCGCCACGATCCCGAAGGCGAGCACCAACCAGCCGCGCCTGTTGGCACCGATGTTTACAGCGCTAAACACTTCTCCCCCGGTTGTTCGAGTCTCTCTCACACCAGAGACGCAGTCCCAATAATTCGAAACGCATGACCGCCCGCCATCTGACAATTTCCTGGCGGACAGCGGCCTGGCCGGCCCTGGCTGGACTCGCTGTAATCGTCGCGCATCTGCCTTCCTTCGTGCACCGGCTGCTGGACGGAGACGAGGCGATCTACGGCTCGATCGCGGTGCTCATGAACCTCGGAGGCGGCCTTTATGGCGCCGGGGGGGTCGACAACAAGCCGCCTGGGATTTTCTGGGTGTACGCGCTCACCTTCCGGGTTTCCGGCGCCTACCAGATGACGGCGATCCACGCCGTCGGGTTCGCCGCCATGGCGGCGACGTGCCTGCTCATCTTCAAGATCGGAAGGGACCTCGCCGGGACGAGCTCCGGGATTCTCGCCGCCCTGTTCTACGGCGTCTTGACGGCGGCCGGAAACCCAAGACTGCTGGCCTCCAACACCGAGGTCTTCATGATGCTTCCCCTCGCCGCCTCGGTCCTCTGCATGTTGCGCAGGCAGTGGTTCTGGACCGGCGTGCTGCTCGTTGCGGCGGGCGCCTTCCGTCAGTCGGCCGCCGTCAACGTACTGCTGGTCGGGCTTGCCCTGTTCTGGCTCGAACCCGCCGGGGAACGGCGGCTACCCGCGCTGCTGTTCGTCGGCGGACTGCTCGCCGGATTGGTGGCCGGCGCCGTCCTCATCGTCCTGACCGGATCGCTCGCCGGCTTCTGGCGCTGGACCATCCAGACCCTGGTCGGCTACGCGTCGGCAAGCTGGACGCCGGGATACGTCTGGAGCCGCGCCCAGGACAGCATCGTGCCGTTCGTGATCGACATGTCGGTGTTGTGGATCGCCTCGATCGCACTTATCACGCGGTGGCGAGCACTATCCGTCGAGGTCCGCTTGATGGTGGCGTGGCTCATAGTCGCGATGGCAGGATCGCTTGCGGGGGGCCACCTCTCCTGGCATTACTTCATCCAGGCGATGGGGCCGCTGGCTCTGCTCGCTGCACTCGCCTTCGACCGCTTCGAGATGCGACGGTGGGTTGCCGCGGCCGCGGTGCTGGGCATCGCGCTACCCGCGGCCGCCTGGTGGGCGTTCGACGTCAGCGCCGACCCCCTCACCTATGACTTCAAAGCGCCCGGGCCACAGCACCAGGCGGTGTCCTCATATATCGCGGCCCACACGTCGCCCTCGGATCGAGTCTTCGTCTGGGGAGACTGGCCTGCGCTTTACGTGGAGTCGGATCGCGTGATGGCCGGCCGCTTCCCCGGATTTCTGCGCGGCTTCGAGCGCGGTTCGGACGTGCCTCCCAACAGCTGGGACACCGCGCCGGAGGTGTGGACGCTGCTGGAGTCAGACCTGTCCGCCAACCCGCCGGCTCTCATCGTCGACACGGCGGCCGCGGATTGGAGCGATTTTGCCAAATACCCGATGAGCAACTACCCGGTGCTTGCAGAGCTCGTGGCGAACCGCTACCACGCGGTGGCCACCATCGACGGCGTGGTGATCTACGCCCGAAACTGAGGCGTGCGACTCTCGACCGCCCCTAGATCCTCGGATAGTCCGGACTATCCGACGTTTGCGGTGCACTTGATGTGGCTTCGTCCGGACTATCCGAGGCGGGCCGGCGGGGCCGAGGCCCGCACAGGTGGCGTCAGACGTGCGGAATGCGGTCAGGCGACGGGACGGGTGGGGTCGGCGGGAGCTTGACCGGCAGCGGCACGACCGGCACCTGAACACTGGGCACCCCGACCTGCGCTGGTCCGGCGTGTACCGAAGGGGGAACCGACGGTGAAGGCATCGGCGGCACGACCGGGGCCCTGACGCTTGGGGCGGAGGCGGGCTGCACGGCGTGGGCACCGGGAGGGGGCGGTGCGACAGTGGGCGCGGGCTGCGCGATGATGACCGCCGCGGCGGCGGCCACGACGGCGACCTGCACGACGTGATGAGCGCTGTCGGTCAGCCATCGACCCGACAGCCAGATGGCCAGCAGGGACATCGCCCGCCGCCCGATCGCGCGCCCGTGCTGAACGTGGTCGCTGATGCTGCTGAGCGCGCGCCGCAGCCGGCGCTGCACGGTGCCCTCGGTGAGCCCGATCTCCGAGGCGATCTCACGATTCGAGTAGCCGCCGAAGTAGGCGAGCTTGATGACCTCTTTGTCCTCGCGCGGCAGCGAGCGGATCGCCTCGTCGACCGCGTGGCGGATCATCGCCCCTGAAAAGTCCTTCCAGGCATGAGGACGGTCTTCGCCGTCGCTCATGCCCTCGAGAAGCATCTTCTTGAGGCCTTTGTGGGCGCCCCGCATGCGGCGGCGGTCGACCGGGGTCCGCCGGGCGCCCGTCATCAGCCACGTCCGCCAGGTGTCGTTCGTGGCACCGGGAAGCACGTGGTTTTCAGCTACGGGCATCTCCCAGTACTCCGCTGTACGGAAAACTCCGGATGCCTCGAAAGCACCCGAACGCGAGATCAGTCCGTCGAGGGTCTGCGGGGGCGCTTGATTTCGAGGATGCGAGGCTCGGCCGCGGCGACCGTCACGAGGCGGTCGAACACCTCCGGCGCGTCGTTGTCATCGACCCCATCGGCCAGACGGACATAAGCGGATGCGCCGTCGGCGAAGACGAAGGTCGGAGTGCCGAATACTCCAAGCTCGCCGACGGCCTCGCCGTGATCCCGCGCCAGCCCGTCGAGGATCTTGGGATCTGCCAGGTCGCGCCGAAAACGCTCGATGTCGAGGCCCACATCGACGGCAAGCTGCTCCACCACCGCCGGGTCGTCGATGTCCAACCGGTCGCGATGGCGGGCCCAGAGCATCGGCATGTGGAGGTCGTCGAAGCGGCCCTGCCGCCTCGCGGCTTCCGCGGCCCCAAAGGCGAGTCGTCCCCTCACGTTTTCGGACGCGGGTGCACTCCAAACCGTCCAGCCGTCATTCTTTGAATTCACCTGCGTGAGCGAGAAATACCGCCAGCGAACCTCGACGTCGCGCCGGCCCGAGCGCCGCACCGCGTCGAGGAGACCCGCCGCCCGGAAGACGAACGGACACAGGTAGTCGAAGAAGACGTCCAACGTGATGGGTTCTGAACGGGCCACGCAGAGTGTTCCAACGCGGCTGCTCCTGACGCGTATTCCAGACAGCTGGTCCTGGATGCGTTCGGACCTCCTCGTCCGGCTGCTTCCATTCACGGTCGCCTACGCGGTGATTTACATCGCGAGCAGCAGGTCCTCATGGCTCGGCCTCGGGCCCGGCAACCTGACGGCGCAGCTCGTTTTCGCGGCCGTCGCCTCGCCCGTGATGTTCGGTGCGGCCGCGGCGGTCCAGCTGTGGCTCACGCGCCGGCGCGGCGCGCTGAGCGTGCCGGCGGGGCCGGACGACGCGGCGTTCCAGGCCGGCTTCTACGCGCTGAACGGGCCGATTGAGGAAGGCTTTTTTCGCGGCATCGTCCAGGGCGGACTGACCGCGTTGTGGGCGGCGCCCGCCGGGTTCGCGATCGGGGCCGCGACCTACGTGCTCTACCACCGGCTCGGCCGCTGGACCTGGGCCGACACCTTCGCGACGGCCCTCGTGGGCCTCCCTCTCGGCCTTGCCTACTGGCTGCTCCCCGGTCCGCCTTCGCTGTTGGGGATCTCGATCGCCCACATCGCGGCGACCTGTGGGTTCCTCGGACCAGGGCCTTACCTGCTGAGAAGGATGCATCTGGTTTAGGTGGTCGAGCTCGACAGGCGGCAACGCGTCACCCTCATCTGGGCCGGGATGGCCGTCGTGCTGGCCGGCTTCGAGGGCTCGATCCTGGTCGTGGCTCTACCTGCGATCGCCAAAGAGTTCCACGCCGGCACCTCGGCCCTTTCCAACCTCGGTTCCGTGCTCGCGGTGGGGACGCTCGGCGCTTTGCCCCTTGCCACCCTGGCCGACCGCTTCGGCCGGCGCCGTCTCATCGCCGCGGGCGTGGCAGGTTTCTCGCTGGTCACCCTGGCCAGCGCCTACGTGCCTTCCCTGGCCGACCTGGCTTTCTTGCGGCTCTTCGCGGTCTGTTTCGAGGTCCTGGTGATCGGGGTGGCGACGGCGCTGATAGTCGAGGAGGCCCCCGCGGGCAGCCGCGGCCAGGCGGTCAGCGTGCTGGCGCTGCTGTCGGGGTTGGGCACTGGCATAACCGTCATCGCCTACCCTCTGGTCGCCCCACACTGGCGCTGGCTCTTCATGGCCGGCGGGGCGGGGCTGGTGGCGGCACCATTCATCTGGTGGCTGCTGCCCGAGGGGCGTACCTGGCAGGGGGTGCGCGTCACCGGGTCGGCGATCCGCCTGCTGATGCAGCCGCCCTGGCGGCGCCGGATCGTGGTCCTGGCGGCGATGTTCGCGCTGCTCGCGGTGCTTCTGGAGCCGGCCGGCCTGCTCTACACCCTCTACGCCAGCGTGGTCCTGAGCTGGTCGCCCGTCCAGATCAGCTTCCTGATCGTGGTGTCCGGCACCGCGGGTGCGGTCTCGTACCTCGCGGGCGGCTACCTCACCGACCGGTTCGGGCGGAGGGGCCCGGCCATCGCGTTGACAGTTGCCACCGCGGCAGCGACAAGCCTTAGCTTCGCTACATCCACGGTGGGTTTCTTCGTCGGCAACGTGCTGTGGAGCGCCTTCGCCAGCGCGGGGACGCCTGTATTCGGCGCATGGTCGGGCGAGCTGTTCCCCACGCGCGCCCGCGCCACGGCGGAGGCCGCGATCGCGCTCGCCGGAGCGATCGGCAGCATCGTTGGGCTGCAGGCGGTCGCCTTGCTGTCCGCATCGGCCGGCCTTGGGGGCGCCATCGAGCTCGAGGGCGTCGCGGCCGTGGCAGGTGCGCTGCTCCTGTTCCTTCTGCCCGAGACGAAACAGCAGCCGCTTCCCGAGTAGATTTCAGCGCACCGATGGAGCGCGCCCAGGCGGTTGTGATCGGCGGCGGCATCACCGGCGCCAGCGTCGCCTATCACCTTGCCAGGTCCGGATGGCGCGACACGGTGCTCCTGGAGAAGGACGAGCTGACCAGCGGCTCGACCTGCCACGCGGCCGGCCTGGTGACCCAGTTCAACCCGTCGCCGACGATGATGCGGTTCCGCAGCTACAGCATCGAGCTGTACCAGGAGATCGGTGTTTTCGAGACGGTCGGCAGCCTCCGCTTTGCCTCGAGCAGGAACCAGCTGATGGAGCTGCAGCGGGGAGTCAGCCGGGCGCGAGGCATCGGCCTGGAGGTGGAGCTGGTCTCCGCCGCAGAGGCGGCGCGGCTTATGCCGGTGATCAGCCAGGACTCGCTCTATGGAGCGGTGTGGGTGCCGGGCGACGGCCACCTCGACCCGCACACCGCGACCCATGCGCTCGCGGCTGCCGCGCGCGAGCTCGGCGCGCAAATCCTCACGCATCGCCGGGTCACGGGTATCGAGCTTTCTGAGGCGGGCGCGGTCAAGGCGGTGGACACGACTGCCGGCCGGATCGAGGCCGAAGTTGTGGTCGTCGCTGGCGGCATCTGGGGTCCGCAGCTGGCGGCGATGGCGGGCGCGTTCGTCGTTTCGACGCCCGTCGACCATCAGCACGCCGCGCTGCTTGCCGTGCCCGGCCACGAGATGCCTCATGACATGCCGTGCTTCCGTGACCCCGACAACCTCGTTTACGGCAAGGCCGAGGCCGGCGGCATGGTGCTGGGCGGATACGAGGCCAACCCAATGGCACGCTGGATCGACGGCGTGCCCTGGGACCACGCCGGCACATCACTGCCGCCTGACCAGGCGAGGTTCGAGCCGCTGCTGGCGGGCGCTGCCCGACGCTTCCCCTTCGCGCACGAGGCGGGCATCGTCAAGCTCGTCTGTCACCCCGACGCGATGACTCCCGACGCCGGGCCGCTGGTCGGTCCGGTGCCCGGAGTGCATGGCCTCTACATGGCGGCGGGACTCTCGCTGAACGGCTTCGGTGGAGCGGGCGGAATCGGACGAGCGATCGCGCAGCTTGTCACCGGAGGCGAGAGCGAGCTCGACCTTTATCCATACCGGCCGTGGCGCTTCGGCCCGGTGCATCGCGATTTCGCTTACGTCGCAGAGCTCGCACGCGAGGCGTACAAGTACTACTACTACCTTCGCTATCCCCTGGACTCCGACGAGTGGGGACGTCCAAAACGGACGAGCGCGCTGCATACGCGAATGCAGGATCTGGGCGCGGTGTTCGGGGTCAAGCACGGCTGGGAGCGGCCTGACTATTTCGACCCTGCCCGCCCGTGGCGGCGCGCCGGCGCCGACCAGCGGGGCTTCGGTTTCTCGCGTCCGCCGTACTTCGACCTCCTCGCGGAGGAGCACCGCGCGTTTCGAGAGCGCGTCGGGATAATCGATATGAGCTCCTTCGGCAAGGTCGAGATCACGGGGCCAGGCGCGCTGCCATTGCTGGAGAGGGTCGCCGGCAACCTCGTCGACCGCCCGCTGGGATCAGTCGTCTACACGCAGCTGCTCGAGAAGGACGGCGGAATCGCCGCCGATGTGACCGTCACGCGTATCGCGCCGGATCACTTCCGCCTGGTCACCGGAGCCGGTTACGTGAACAGCGATCTCGGATGGCTGCGCATGCAGGTCCGCGACGGCGATCCCGCCGTCGACCTGCGCGAATCCTCCGATGAGCTCTCGGTGATCGGCATGTGGGGACCGCGCACGCGCGAGGTCCTCGAACGCGTCACGCGCGATGACGTCTCCCAAGCCGGCTTTCCCTTCATGCACGCCCGCACGATCCGGATCGCCGGTTTCCCAGTGTTCGCTCAGCGCGTGACCTACGTCGGCGAGCTGGGGTGGGAGCTCTACGTCGAACCCACGGCGGCCGGACAGGTCTGGGACCGATTGTTGGACGCCGGGGTGGCCTTCGGAATCAGGCCCGGTGGTTACCGGGTCCTCGATTCGCTCCGCATGGAAAAGGGGTACCGCTACTACGGCGCCGACATGGGCTTGCTCGACAACCCGTACGAGGCGGGCCTGGGTTTTTGCGTACAGCAGGCCAAGTGGAACTTCCTGCGAAACGCAATCCAGCGTAGGTTGCGTACGCTCGTGATCGGCGGCGAGGAATACCTGCCCGTTTATGGTGGGGAGGCGGTGCTCAGCGATGGTCGCGTGGTCGGCCGCCTGCGCAGCTGCGCCTACGGCTTCACCGTGAAGAAGAACCTCGCCTATTCGTATCTGCCGAGCGAGCTGCAGCCCGGCGCGCAGGTCGCGGTCGAAGTGTTCGGTCAGATGATCCCGGCCGCAGTGACGCACGACGCCGTGCTTACAAAACGTGCCCAGCTCGCAAGTTGACCAGGCCGTAAGCCGGGTCTCGCTGTGGAAAGACCGTGAGGTCAGGATCACGCCGCTGTCGGGCGGCCTGACGAACGAGAACTACCTCGTCGAGGTCGGCGGGCAGCGCTACGTGATGCGCCTGCCGGGCCAGTCGACTGAGCTGTTGTCGATTGATCGAGCAAACGAGATCTACAACACCAAGGCGGCGGCGACCACCGGGATCGGCCCGAAAGTGCTGGAGCACGTCGCCGGCGTGGACGTGATGGTGCTGGAGTTCATCCCCGGCCCGACGATGTCGGCCAAGACGCTGCAGTCGAAACAGATGGCGGCGCGGATGGCACAGTCCTTCCACCGCCTGCACGCCGCGCCGCGATTCCTGCAGGACTTCAACATGTTTCGCCTCATCGAGACCTACCTGGGGATCGTGGACGCACACGAGGTCGCGATCCCGCCCGACTATCGCGATTGGCTGCCCACGGTCGCTGAGATCGAGCGTGCGGTCAGCACCGGCGCCCTGCCTTTGGCCCCATGTCATAACGACCTGCTCTGCGAGAACTTCATCGACGACGGGACCGCGCTGCGCATCGTGGACTATGAGCTCAGCGGCAACAACGACCCGTGCTTCGACCTCGGCAACACCGCGCAGGAGGCCGAGTTCGACCAGGAGCTGCGCGCGGCGCTGTGCGAGGCCTATTTCGGGACCGTTGATGGGCGCCAGCTGGCGCGGATGAACCTGTTCGCGCTCATGTCGGATGTCGGCTGGACGCTTTGGGGCGCGATCCAGTCGAAGATCTCCGAGGTCGACTTCGACTTTGCCGGCTACTACCGTGGCCGCTGGGATCGTGCCCTGGAGGTGCTCCGCTCAGGCGACCTGAAGCGCTGGATGGGCCAAGCCGGCAATTGACGGTGCACTCGAGTGGTGCTACGTTCCGCGCCGGTATATCGGTCGCATATCGCCAGTTTTGAATGGATGGGGTCGATGGCGGTCGCCGAACCGGTCGCAATACGGTCGCAAAGCGAGGAGGCATACCAGCGCATCCTCGAGCGCATCGTCTGCCTGGAGATGCCGCCCGGTTCGGTGGTCAACGAGGCGCGGCTGCGCGAGGAGCTCAAGATCGGGCGGACCCCCATCCGGGAGGCCCTGCAGCGCCTGGCCCGGGAGAACCTGGTCCGCTCCATCCCGCACCGGGGTACCTTCGTCACGGACGTCAACATCACCGACCTGGCGAGGATCACAGAGGTCCGGGTGGTGCTCGAATCGCATGCCGCGCGGCTGGCCGCGGAGAAGCTCAGCGCTGTCGACCGGGACGCGATCGAGGAGCTCCTTGGGCTGGTCCGGCGAAGCTACGTCAACGATCCTCGCGACCTCATGCACCTCGATCAGCGGATTCATCGCACCGTGTATCGGGCGGCGCGAAACCCGTTCCTCGAAGCGACCCTGGAGCGCTACTTCAACCTGAGCTTGCGCCTGTGGTACCTGGTGCTTGACCGCGAGGTGCGCTTACGCGAAGCGGTGGGCGAGCACATCGAGCTGCTCCAGGCCTTGCTCGCCGGGAACGGAGACCGCGCCGAGGACATCATGCGACGACACGTGACAGGGTTCGAGCACGAGATCCGCAAAGTGCTCGTCGAGAGGTGACAGACATGCCCAAGATCTTTTTCGCCACCGACCTGCACGGCTCCGAAGTGTGTTGGAAGAAGTTCCTGAACGCGGCCAAGTTCTATGAGGCGGACGTGCTCATCTGCGGCGGGGACATGACGGGCAAGGCGATCGTGCCGATCGTCTCGGAGAACGGCCACTACACCGTGGCGCTGGGGGGCGAGCGCGAGGCGGTGACGGCCGACCAGGTCGGTGAGGTCGAGGCCAACATTCGGCGCAAGGGTTACTACCCGCTCCGCATGAGCGTCGAGCGGCTGCATGAGCTGGACCAGGACCCCGCCAAGCGCGCCGAGTGCTTTCAGGAGGTGATGCTGGAGGGCGTCGACCGCTGGATGAAGATGGCCGCGGAGAAGCTTCGCGGTTCGGGCATCCGCTGCTTTGTCTGCCCGGGCAATGACGACGAGATGGAGGTGGACGAGGTTGTCCGGCGGTCGGAGATGGTCGAGCTTGGCGAAGGCCGCATCGTTGAGATCGATGGTTTCTCGATGATCTCGACTGGTTGGTCAAACCCGACGCCGTGGAAGACGCACCGGGAGGACTCGGAGGAGCAGCTCGGCGAGCGTATCGAGTCGATGGCCTCGCAGGTCTCCGACCCGTCCCACGCGATCTTCAACCTGCATTGCCCGCCCTACCGGTCGGGCCTCGACGAGGCGCCGGCCATCGACGCCGACCTCAAGCTGCTGCATGGCGGTCGGGCGCTGCGGCCGGTCGGCTCGACTGCTGTGCGTGAAGCCATCGAACGGCATCAGCCGCTGCTCTCGCTGCATGGGCACATCCACGAGAGCAAGGGCGCCGTGAAGATCGGCAAGACGCTTTCCATCAATCCAGGCAGCGCCTACGAGGAGGGGATGCTCATGGGCGCGATCATCCAACTCGACGCGAAGAAAGGCGTCAAGAGCTATCAGCTGGTCAACGGATAAAGAGTTAAGGAGGAAGCACACATGGCTGACACGACGTTGGGGACGGCTACCGGGACGAGGCCCGCGCTGTTCCTACGCAACGCGACCGGGCTGGTCAAGGCCTGGTCGACGTTCGACGCGTTCGTCTACTCGTTCTGGTCGGTGAACCTGATCACCCTCGGCCTTTACGGCATGTCTTACGTGTACTGGGTGCCGGACGGCCAGCTGCTCGCCGCGATCGTGGTTTTCGGAGTGCTCACGACCTTTCTAGTCGTCACGTACGCCATGTTGGTGAGCGTGATGCCGCGTACGGGCGGCGACTATGCCTGGCAGAGCCGGGTCCTCGGCGGTGGTGCGGGTTTCGTCCTCTCCATCACCGGATGGTGGTTCACCCTCTTCCTCTGGGCGCCCATCTACGCCAACATCCTGAACGTCCAGTTCTTCGAACCGCTCGCCTACACCCTGGGCTGGTCCGGTGTCGCATCGTTCTTTGCGAGCACGAACCATACAGGCGTGTTCGTCAGCTGCCTGATCGTCCTTGCTTTCGTCAGCGTCGTCGTGACGCTGGGCATGGAGACCTACGCCAGGATCCAGAAGATCTGCTTCTGGATCGGGATCGTGGGACTGGTGGTCGTCTGCGGCTTGCTGCTGTTCGCGAGCCAGAGCGACTTCCAGGCCGCGTTCAACCGAGAGGCGACGAGCCTGTTTGGCGCTCCTGCCAATGCTTACCAGGCGACCATCGACGCGGGTACAAAGGCTGGCTACGCACCCCACGACTTTGGGTTCTTCTCTCTGGGCCCGATCTTCCTCGTCCTGCCGTTTCTCGCTTTCTATCTGCTCTGGCCCAACTGGGGGGCGACCCTCTACGGCGAGGTTCGGGGCGCCAAGGACATTCGCAAGCCGTTCTGGAGCATGTTCTTGGGCCTGTGGGTGACCGTCGGGATGGTTGCCCTTGTCGTGATCCTGATCGTCAAGACGATGGGCTGGCAGTTCTACAACGCAGCCAACGCGGCATGGTATGCAGGCACTGCTCCGGTCGGGACCTGGCCATATCCCGTGATGTTCGCGGGCTGGCTCGTCGACAACAAGCTGTTCCAGGCCCTGCTCATCATCGTCATGGGTCTGTGGTTCTTCGGGTGGGCAGGCACCCTGTTCCTGTCCTCGACCCGCGTGATCTTTGCCGCCGCCTTTGATCGCGTCCTGCCTTCGTGGGCGGCGAACATCTCCTCGAGGCGGCGCGTTCCGTATGGCTCACTCGCGCTCATGATCGCGCCGTCGATTGTCGTCAGCGCCATATGGGCGTACAAGCCCGACTTCCAGAGCGTGTTCCTGGACGCGACCGCCGTGCTGGCGCTGACCTTTTTCGCAACCGTGGTTGCAGCAGTCATCCTGCCGTGGCGGCGCAAGGATCTATACGAGGCGTCGCCGATCGCCCGATACAAGGTTGCGGGCGTGCCCGCAATCTCCATCGTTGGAGTGATCACAGGAGTGTTCCTGCTTTTCATGCTCTACCAGTGGTCGTTCAACCCCGACAACCTCTATGGAACAACGCTCCAAAAGACCCAGAGCTCGATGTGGTACTTCATCGCGACATATGTAGTGGCGGTGATCATCTACGTCGCGGCTCGCATCATTCGTAACCGGCAGGGCATCGACCTGCGCCGGATCCACCACGAAATCCCTGTTGAGTAGCATTGCGATGGCCGCCGGGCGCAAGTCCGGCGGCCTTTTTTAGCCCCATGCTGGAACGCACTCTCAGGACCTACCAGAGCCCGACCCGACTCGTGCAGCGCCTGGGCGCCATCCAGGAGCTCGGCAGCGAGGCGAGCCAGCTCGGCATGCGCCGGCCGCTGCTCGTCACCGATGCCGGCGTGAAGGCCGCCGGCCTGCTGGACGTCGCATTGGAATCCCTGCGCCGGTCTGACGTGGAGCCCGTGGTCTTCGACAAGGTCCGCGCCAACCCTGGCGTCGAGCTGGTCGATGCAGGGGCGGCCGAATACCGCTCCCAGGGTTGCGACGGGCTGGTCGCGATCGGCGGCGGGAGCTCCATGGACACGGCCAAGGGAATCGGCGTGGTCGCCGCGCACGACGGCAGCATCGTCGAATACGAGTGGGGCCACAGTCCGATCAGTTCGCGAATCCCGCCGATGATCGCCGTGCCGACGACGGCCGGGACCGGAAGCGAGGTCACCTTGTGGGCGGTCATCACCGACCCGAAGCGAAAGATCAAGTTCAACGTCGGAGGCACCCCGAACATCGCGTCGTGGGTCGCCGTGATCGACCCCGAGCTCACGGTGAAGCTTCCACCGGCGGTCACGGCCGGCACCGGGATGGACGCGCTTGCCCACGCGGTCGAGTGCTACACGATGTCGTATCACCAGCCGTTCACCGACGCGGTGGCTCTGCTGGCGATGGAGTACGTCGCGCGCTACCTGCGGGTTGCGTTCTCGCAGGCGAACAACCTCGAGGCGCGCTATCACATGAGCGCGGCGGCGATGCTCGCCGGCCTCGCTTACGGCACCGACTCGGCGGGAGCCGCGCACGCAATGAGCCAGACCGCGGGCGGCGTGCACGACGCGCCCCACGGCGCCCTGACCGCGCGCCTGCTCGGCCCGGTGATGGAATACAACTACGCGGGCGAGCCCGAAAGGTTCGCGCGCATGGCGGCCGCGTTCGGCCTCGACACCAGATATACGTCGACGTGGCAGGCGGCGGAGATGGCGGTCGATTACGTCCACCAGCTGACCGATGACGTCGAGATTCCCGGCCTCGAGGAGCTCGGCTTCAGCGAAGCCGAGATCCCGATGCTCGCTGACAAGGCATTCGCCGACCCCCAGACCATCGGCAACCCGCGCGACGTCGACGCCGCGGCATACCGACAGATCTACCAGCGTGCCTTTGACCTTGGAAAGAACGGAGCTTGAAATGACCATCGATGTCGCGCGGTCGGTGAAAAAGATGTTTGTCGACGGTAACTGGGTCGAGTCGGAGAGCGGGCAGCTCTTTGACGCGGACAGTCCCGCTACCGGCGAGATCATCGCCCAGGTCCCGAAGGGCACACGCGTCGATGCGCAACGCGCTGTAGAAGCCGCGCACAAAGCGCGTGGCGCGATGGCGAAGCTGAAAGGATTCGAGCGCTCGAAGCGGCTGCACAGGATCGCCGAGGCGATCGAGAAGCGCAGCGACGAGCTGGGCCGCCTGCTCACCCTCGACCAGGGCAAGCCGCTCAAGGCCGAGGCGATGGGCGAGGTGGCCGAGGCTGCCGAATACTTCCGCATCGCGGCCGAAGACCTGAAGCGTCTCGAGGGCCGCGTGCTGCCGAGCGCGAGCCCGACCAAGCTGGTCCTCGCGCGCCACTATCCGCGCGGCGTGTACGGGATCATCACGCCCTGGAACTGGCCGCTCACGATGGCGGCCGAGCTGATCGCGCCCGCCCTTGCCGCCGGCAACACGGTGGTCTGGACGCCGGCGTCGTCCACCAGCGTCATCTCAGTCGCGCTGATGGAGTGCATGGCCGAGGCCGACTTTCCGCCCGGCGTGGTGAACCTCGTCACCGGCCCGGGCGCCGAGGTTGGCGACGAGGTGGCCGGCCATCCGCTGGTCGATGGAGTTGGTTTCGTCGGCTCGACCGAGACCGGGGCATCGGTGGCGAAGCGCGCCGCGGGGAAGCATGTGATGCTCGAGCTCGGCGGAAACGGTCCCCAGGTCGTCTTCGCGGACGCCGACATCGGGCGCGCCGTGGAAGGCGCCATCGTCGGCTGCTATCTCTGCGCGGGACAGAGCTGCACGGCCGGGGAGCGCATCCTCGTTCAGGAGCCGATCCGCGACGAGTTCGTGGCCCGCCTCGCCGACGCGGCGCGCGCGCTGCGCCTGGGCGATCCATTCGATGACGCCACGACGCTCGGTCCGCTGAACAACGAGGGCGTGGCGACCAAGATGGACGAGCACGTCGCCGACGCGCTGAAACGCGGCGCCAAGCTCGTCCTCGGCGGGGAGCGAGCGAAGGGTTTCCCGACGCGCCTCTACTATCACGCCACGATCCTCGACGGCGTCGAGCCGGACATGCGCGTGAGCCGCGAGGAAACGTTCGGTCCGATCGCGCCGATCATCAAGTTCCGCGACGAGAAGCAGGCCCTGGAGCTCGCCAACGACTCGCCTTACGGCCTCCTCGGCGCCGTGTACACGAAAGACCTGTCCCGCGCGCTGCGTTTTGCCGACGGGCTGGACACCGGCTGGGTGAACATCAACGAGTCGACCAACTACTGGGAGGCGCACCTCCCCTTCGGCGGCCGCGCCGGCAAGAAGAGCGGCATCGGGCGGGTCGGCGGGCGATTCGCGCTGGAACAGATGACGGACCTCAAGACGATCGTGATCGAGATCTCGCCCGAGTGAACAGGCCTCACGAGGACCCCATCGAGGAGTCGGAGCGGATCGCAGAAGCCGCCCGAAAGAAGAAGCTCGGCTTAAAGCTTCTGGGTGGTGCCGGCGTGCACGCCCACTCCCCCAGCGCCGGCCGGCCGCCGCTCAAGCGCAAGTACGGCGACCTCGACTACGCGATGCCGAAGCGCGACCGGAAGGCGGTCCTGGCGCTGTTTCGCGAGCTGGGTTACGAGCCCAACGAGCGGTTCAATCTGATGAACGGCGACCGAAGGCTTTACTTCTTCGACACCGACCATGGGCGGCAGGTGGACGTCTTCGTGGACGTCTTCAAGATGTCGCACGAGATCGACCTTCGTGGGCGCCTCGACCACGATCATCCCGCCGTCAGCCCGTCCGACCTCTTGCTCAGCAAGCTCCAGATCTACGAGGTCAACCGCAAGGACCTCGTCGATGCGACAGCGCTGATCCTCGACCATCCGATCAAGAGCAACGAGGAGGACGCGATCGACGCGGCATACGTTGCGCGCCTCGCCTGTGCGGACTGGGGGCTCTGCCGCACCGTACAGATGAACATCGGCAAGCTGCGCCACACGATCGAGGAGCTCGACGTCGACCGCGACCTCATCAACGCGCGGCTCGACGAGCTGTGGAGGGCAATCGAAGGTGGGCCCAAGCCACTGAAGTGGCGTATGCGTGCACAGGTGGGCGACAGGATGCGGTGGTACGAGTTGCCCGAAGAGACGCGTTCGCCTTATCAGCCCGAATGACAGCAGCCAGCAATGGTCTTCCACGTCACGCGCGTGCCGTGGTCATCGGGTGTGGGATCGTCGGCAACAGCCTCGCCTATCACCTGACGCAGCTGGGCTGGCGCGACATCGTCCTGCTCGACAAAGGGCCGCTGCCCAACCCTGGCGGTTCGACTGGGCACGCCTCGAACTTCATCTACCTGGTCGACCACTCGAAGGAGATGACCGCGCTCACGGTCGAGAGCGTGCGGCAGTACAGGGAGATGGGGGTTTTCATCCAGTCGGGCGGCATCGAGGTCGCGCGGAGCAGGGAACGGATGCAGGAGCTGGCCCGGCGGATGGCGTCGGCGGAATCGTGGGGCATCGAGCCCGTCTCGCTTCTGAACCCGGGCGACGTCAAGGAGTTCGTGCCCTACATCAACGAGTCCGTGATCCTGGGCGGCTTCTACACGCCGGGTGTGGGAGTGGTCGACTCGCTGCGGGCGGGGACCTTGATGCGCGAGAAGGCTCAGGCCTCAGGCGCCTTGCACGTGGCGGCCAAGACGGAGGTGATCGGGATCGACGTCGAGCATGGCCGCGTCAGGCGCGTTCGCACGACCCAGGGTGACATCGAGGCCGAGACCGTCGCCATCACGTGTGGCGTGTGGAGCCCGCGCCTGGCCCGCATGGCGGGCACGCGCATCCCGCTCACGCCCGCCGTGCATCAGATGATCGACATCGGGCCGGTCCCGCGGTTCCGGGGGGCGAAGTCGGACATTGAGCACCCGATCGTGCGCGACATGGACACCAACATGTACGAACGGCAGGCCGGCGGCGACCTCGAGATCGGGTCTTACGCCCACCGGCCGATCCTCTACGACCCGGAGGACCTGCCGCCGGTTGAGCAGGCAGCGCTCTCCCCGACAGAGTTCCCCTTCACGCAATCGGACTTCGAGGAGCAGATGCAGCACGCGCTGGAGCTGATGCCCGAGATCGTGGGTGACGAGTCGGTCGGCGTGAAGTACGCCA
>VBGP01000097.1:0-336 GCA_005880795.1 Chloroflexota bacterium
CGGCGCCATTTCTGAGGCACAGGGGAATGGACGGACGACGCCAATGAGACGTGCAGATTGTACTCTCGGATATGAGGCTCGACAGATGAGCACACCGGCGGAGCGGATGGTCGCCGAGCAGCTGCGTCCGCATGGCGTCAGCGATGAGCGGGTGCTGGAGGCGATGGCCGCGGTCCCGCGCGAAGAGTTTCTTGCGCCACGCATGCGGCGGCATGCGTACGAAGACCGCGCGCTTGCGATCGAGTGCGGGCAGACCATCTCGCAGCCGCTGGTCGTCGCGTTGATGGCTCAAGCCGCCGAACCGCAGCCCGACGACGTCGCGCTCGAAGTCGGCAC
>VBGP01000097.1:461-9463 GCA_005880795.1 Chloroflexota bacterium
GGAGGCGCCCTACAACGTGATCCTCGTCGCGGCGGCGGCGCGCGGCGTTCCACCGGCGCTCATCGAACAGCTTGCCGACGGCGGCCGGATGGTGATTCCGGTGTCGGTCGGACCCGACCAGCCGCAGGATCTCCGCGTCTACGTCCGCCGGGGCTCCGAGGTCAGCTACCGGTCGATGTTCCCCGTGCTCTTTGTCCCGCTAAGGACTGGGTGAGGCCTTCGGCGACGGCGACGCGCCGGCGGGCGGAGTCGACGCCGTGCCGGTCAGCGCCTGCAGCTGCTGGAGGATCCGGCCGACGGTCTGCATCTCGGTGGCGAAGGTGGTGAAGTCGCCTCGGGCGAGAGCGGCGTAGGCGGCCTTGTAGTGCTGGTTGGCCTGGTCGATCAAGCTCTGGATCTGCGCCACCTGGGCCGCCGTGTAGGTCGTGGGCGGTGGTTGATTGCCGGTAGGCGGCGGCGCCGTGCCCACCAGCTGCTGGATCGCCTGGTCGAGCGTGGTGGCGTAAGCGACCTGGGACTCGTCCGCGAGGATCACCCGCTTTAGCTCGGGCAGGCTCGACTCCTGCTTCGCGCGCAAATAGATCGGCTCGAAATAGAGGAAGGAGTTTCCGATCGGCACGACTAGCAGGTTGCCCTGCTGCACTGAGGAGCCGGCCTGGTTGAAGAGGGTGAAGTCGGCCGAGATCGTCGTGTTGGCGTTGATGCGGTTCGCGACCTGCTGCGGGCCGAAGATCACCTTGTCCTTCGGCAGCTGGTAGGACACGTACTCGCCGTAATGCTGCCCGTCGCTGCGGGCCGCCATCCACGAGACCAGGTTGCTCTTGCCCAGCGGCGTGTAAGGCATGATCAAGAGGAACTCAGGCGTCGACTCGCCCGGCAATCGGAAGAGCACGTAGTACGGCGTCAGCGCGGTGGCTGTGCTGTTGGGCGAGTTCTGTGCGGTGGGGACCGCCCACACGTCCTCTCTCGCGAACAAGACCTTCGCGCCTGAAGCGTCGGCGCTGACGTGGTAGGTGGCGTAAACCTGAACCTGGGCGTTGAACAGGTCCTCAGGGACCCGCAGGTGTGCGCGCAGCGCTTGCGGCATCGCGTCGATCGGCTTGAACAGCGAAGGGAAGGTGGCCTCGTATGCCTTGATCAGCGGGTCCTTCGGGTCGATCACGTAGAAGTTCGCGGTTCCGTCGTACGCGTTGACCACGACCTTCACCGAGTTGCGGATGTAGTTGATGTAGTTGTCGCCGAAAGGCATCGTCTGCGAGTACGGATAGCTCGACGCTGACGTGTACGCGTCGAGGATCCAGTAAAGCCGGCCGTCGGCGACCACGAGGTAGGGATCGTGATCGAACGTGAGGAACGGCGCAATCTCCGAAGCCCGGTCCTTGATGTTGCGGCGGTAGAGCATATAGGTCTTGTCCGTCACCTGGCCCGAGACCAGGAGGTTGAAGTCGCTCAGCTTGAGCGACCACAGCGCGCGATTCGCAGCCGTCATCGGCACGCCGTGCTGCCCCGAGTAGTTGGTGAAGACGTCCTGGCTGCCCTTCGGGTAATCGAACTCGCGTGTATTCGACGGCGCAAGGACGTAGTCGTTGGTGAGCTCGCCGAAGTAGATGGCGGGCTGGCTGATGGTGAGAGCCCCGCTCGGCGGCAGGTCGCCGACGACGTAGTTGGGCAGGCCCTCGCTATCGGCCGCGTTGACCGGGCTTGCCGCAGCCCCGTATCCGTGGGTGTACTGCAGGTGGATGTTGACCCAGTTCTGCGCCGCCGACGAGAGGTTCGAGGTGTTGAGCTCACGGGCGCTGATCTCCAGCTGCTGGTACTGGCCGTTGACGTTGTAGCGGTCGATGTCGATGTCGTTGAACGTGTAATAGGTTCGCAGCGTCTGCTGCTGCTGATACGTCTCTTTGAGCTGGGTGTAGTCCCACAGCCGGAGGTTGTTGACCGTGACCTGGTCGGCCTGTACGTCCTGGGCGGTCAGCGGCTGATCGCCTGTGAAGCTGCCTGCCGAGACGTTGGACAGTCCATAGGCCGCGCGTGTGCCCGCGATCTCGCGCTGGATGTAGGGCAGCTCGTAGGTCTGGGCGTTGGGCGTGACCGACACTCCCTGCACGACACCCGGGTAAGCCTGCGAGATGATCGTGAGCAAGATCCAGGTCCCGACGGCCGCGGCCGGCAGCCACAGGCGCCGCACCCATGCGTTCGCCACCAGTGCACCCGCAAGCACAATCCCCACCCCGGCCTGGAACGTGTAGAGCGGAAGCCTCGCGTTCACGTCCGTATAGGCGGCGCCCCACACGATGTTGCTGTTGTGCGCGGAGAGGAGGTCGAAGCGGCCGAGCCAGGTGGCCGCCGCCAGGCTCACGGCGAACGCGGCGAGCAGCACCGACACATGGGCGATCGCGCGAGGCGTGGGCCGGAAGTCAAAGCTGTCGCCGCGCCAGGAGTAAAGCGCGCCGACCAGCAGGATGGCCAGGAATTCGAGGCCGAGCGACCAATTGGCCACCGCGTGCAGGAAGGGCAGCGTCAGCAGATAAAAGGAGACGTCCTGCCCCAGGACCGGATCCGTGGTCCCGGTCGGCGTTGCGTGGAGATACAGGGCGAGGCTTTGCCACTGGGAGAAAGCACCAGCGCCCAGAATCACCGCGATGATCGCCGCGGTGACGAGGCTGATCCAGCCCGCTGGTCCACGAAACACGGACCGGCTGATCCCCACGGCGCGCAGCGCGGCTCCGGAACGCGCCCTCAGCGCGATCGCCACATTGAACAAGAGGTAAACAAACGCGAGCAGGAATCCGCCGGCGAACAGTGACCACTCGAGGGTCACGCGGGTGGTGTAGACGTCGCGAAACCCTAGCGCGTCGTACCACTGCAGCTCGGTGATGAACGAGACGATCGGGCTCGCGACGATGAAGACCAGGATCGCCAGCAAGAACAGCGCGACCCCGCCCCAGAAGCGCCTGGGGATTTGCGGCATGCGGATCTCTCTTCCGGCGTCGAACGGACCGCCGCGCTCGAACGGATCAAACGGCCGGTAGCGGCGGGACATCGGACTGAAGCTTAGACCGACTCGGGAAGCCGGGCCTCCAGAGCACGGTCGTCAGCGGCGAAGTCTGCGTCGGGATTGGCGGGTGGGTGCTCGAGGTGCCAGCGCACCGTCGTGCGAAGGCTTTCGAAGGGATCGGAGGTCGTCCACCTAAGCTCGGCCCGGGCCTTGCGGGCGCTCGCCGCGATGTGCTGGAGCATAGTGCCGGTCGGTTTCAGGTCTTCGGGCAGCAGCTCGTCCGGCACGCGGACGAGCTGTGCCGTGGATCCGGCGGCGTCGAGGATCATCCTCGCCCACATCCGCATCGAGTAGGTCCGGTCCTCGCAGATGTTCATCACGCCGCTCGCTTGCGCCCCGTGAAGCGCAAGGCGGACCGCGCGCGCCACGTCGCGCACGTAAGCCCGGCAGGCGAGCCAGGAACCCGCGCCGATCGGAATGCGCTGCCTCCCGGCGCGGACGCGGCGGAGGATGAACTCTTCGCGCAGCTGGTAGTCATGCTCGCCGTAGACCATCGGCAGGCGCAGCACAAGCGCGCCGCGCGGCAGGTACACGTCTTCGACGTCGAGCTTGTCGTAGTCGTCGCGATCCGCCAGCCTGCCTCGATATGGATAGCGCTCGACACGGACCGGGGACTCCTCGTCGATTGGCACCGGGTCCGTCTCGCGGTCCAGGAGCAGGGCGCCGAACGCCCGGTAGACATCCATGCTGGAGATCACGATCCGTCGCTCGACCTCAGGCAATGCTGCCAGCGAAACCTCTGCGTCCGCTCGGCTGAGTGCGCGGCAATCGACCAGGGCGTCCGGCCCGAATTTGGCCAGCTCATCGCAATGCGCCGCGAGCTCCGAACGGTCGCAGTGCACATGCTGGACGTCCGGCAGGTCGTCAGGCTCGAGCTCGCCGCGGTGCACGACCATCAGCTCGTCGCCGGCGGCGGCGAGCTCCTCGACGGTGGCGCGGCCGATGAACCGCGTGCCGCCGAGGACGATTACTTTCAACGCGCGACCGGCGCCACCACGTGCGGGTTCTTCTCGACGATCAGGTCGATCAGGCCCCATTCCTTCGCCTGCTCAGGAGTCATGAAGAAGTCGCGCTCCATCGCCCTCTCGACATCCTCGAGCTGCCGCTTGCAGTGCTTGGCGTAGATGCGCGCCACCTGCTCGCGCTGCCGGAGGATCTCCTGCGCGTGGATCTGGATGTCGGTGGCCTGTCCCTGGATGCCTTGCGTGAAGGGTTGGTGGATGAGGATCTGCGCGTGCGGCAGCGACATCCGCATGCCGGGATCACCGCCGGCGAGAAGGATCGATGCGCCGCTCGCCGCCAGTCCGGTGCACAGGGTCGCCACCTTGGGCCCGACGTACTGCATCGCGTCGTAGATGGAAAGCGCAGCCGTCAGCGACCCGCCCGGGCTGTTGATGTAGAGCTGGATGTCGGTTTCGGGGGCTTCGTTCTCGAGGAACAGGAGCTGAGCCGTGACGGTGGTCGCCATGTCGTCGTCGATCACTCCGCGCACGAAGATCACGCCGTCCTTGAGCAGGCGTGAGTAGATGTCGTAGGCGCGCTCGCCGCGCCCGTCGTTGGTGATCACGGTCGGAATGAGATGCATCTCTCCCTACCTCCTGGGTGCAAAGCCGATGCGTTCTTTTGGTCTGGGCGGCGGATTGGCCATCGCAAGGTAAGCGCTGAAGTCGGCCACGCTGCGCAGGGCCTCGAGGGGAAGCGAGGCGGTGGCCAGCCGCAGCTTGACCGGCGGGTCTTCGGGCCACGCTCGCTGGTCGGGGTCGGCGCCGAGAAGCCGCGCGAGGTCGGCGTAGATCTCGGCGGGCCGGACGCCGAGCGCGTGGGCGACGGCGAGCAGTCGCTCGGTGGACACCTCTTTTCGGCCTCTCTCAACTTCGGAGAGGTGGGCCGGAGACAGCCCGGCCTCGGCGGCGACCTCGCTCAGCGTCCGGCGCGTGGCTTCCCGCCGAGAACGCAGGATCGAGCCGAGCGCCGCTCGGATCGTCCTGGCACTTTCGCTGTAGGCGAAAACCATTTGTCCTTGGCTAACGATACGACACAAACGCCAACCGGCGGGCTACTGATCCTTGAGGTTCGCGGGGTCGAGCAGCTCCTGCTTCGGACGTTCGATCTTCTGCCGCGACCGCATGATCTCGATGAGCTTTTTGCGGCCTTTGGGCGGGCCGATCATGATCGCGCCGACGAGGCGGTCGTCCTTGAAGAACAGCTTGCGGTAGAACTTCTCTTCGAAGCTGAACGTCCGCACCGACTCCAGCCCGGGCTGGACGTCGGGCGTCACGCCCATCACGGCCAGGGTCGATCCGAACATCGTCGTCGTGTACGTCGGCACGTCGAAAAAGTCTTCGTCCGCGCCCGCCATGTTCCGCGCGGCGACCTTGCCGTGCGCCTCGGCGTTATCCCACGTCCCCATCTGGTTGTGACGCTCCACCATGAGGTCATAGAAGACCGCGATGTCGCCCGCCGCGTACGCGTCCGGCGCGGACGTGCGCAGCTTGGAGTCGGTGACGATTCCCTTGTTCAGCTCGACTCGCTTGTCCACCGGCTCCGTGTAGTAGTCAAGGCCCACGCCATAGGTGAGCAGGTCAAATTCCACCTTCTCTCCGTTCACCGTCTGCGCGACGTAACGGCCGTTGTTGCGGCTGAACTGCTGGACCTCGTCGGAGGTGATGAACTGCACTCCCTGCGCCTCGCCGAGCTGCCGGCACAAACGGCCACCTTCCTCATCGAGCACGTAACGGAGGAACCACGGCCCGCGCATGATCCAGGTCACCTGCGCCTTGTGACGGAAGCTCACGCCCTCGGCCAGCTCGTAACCGATGAAGCTGCCGCCCATCACGAGGACTCGCTCGCAGCTGTCCGCTTTCTCGATGATCGCGTCGGTGTCGTCGAGGGTCTGGAAACCCAGGCAGGACGACACCTCCGTAGACCCGGGCCAGGGCGGCGGCTTGGGGCGGCCACCGGTCGCGACGAGGATCGCGTCGTACTTGAAGGTCTGCCCTCGATTCGTATGCACGACTTTGCCGCCGAGGTCGATCTCCGTCGCCCATGTTTCGAAGTGGATCTCCAGGTTCTGCCTGGCGTAGTCCTCGACCGACCGCATGAAGACCTTCTCGCGTCTCACCTGTCCGCGCAGATAGCGCGGCAGGGCAACCCGGTTGTAGAGGGGATGGCGCTCCGCCGCGATGACGACGATGGAGGCTTCGGGGTCGGCCTTGCGAAGGTCTTCGGCGCAAGTCTGGCCGGCGATGCCGTTGCCCAGGATTACGTACCTGCGGGTCAACTAGAGGCTGAGGACGTAGACATAGGCGCTGGCTTCGGCATCCGCGAAATCGTATCCGCTCGCGCGGAGGTCATCCTCCGCGGGGTGGCCGGGCGGCAGGTTGACCGTCACGTGGTTGAGGCCGTCCGCGTCCGCTTCGAATCGCAAGGCCATCAAGAGCTCGCGAAGCGCTCCGCCGGTGCCGGCCAGAAGTGAAACGGCGACATTCTGGCCCCACGCCTCGCGCAGAGCCGCGACTGCACGCCCTGCCGGTCCGATCCGGAGCAACCCGTTTCGGGCGAGCCGTTCCATCTCGTCGGCGTCCATGTCGCGGGCTCCGTTCAGGTCGGGGCAGACCCCGCCGTAGAGCTCAAAGCCCCGGCTGGTGGCAACTGAAGGCCAGAGCCTCCTGGCCTCGGGCGCGTCAGGGATGCGGGCGGGCTCCCCACCCTCCACACGCGTACCGCGCCACCACTTCACCTCCACCACGCGCTTGAAGCCGGCCGACTCGAACAAGCTGACCGCCGGCGCGTCGCGCGTCGCGAGACGCATCTCGCGAAACTTCTGCTGACGCGCGTCCTCGATCGCGGCCTGAAGCATCGCGCGAGCAATTCCGTGCCGGCGATGCTCCGCCGCCACGCGCAGCCCCTCGTACCAGATCAGGCCCGGCGCATACGGCCGGAGTCTCTGCACGCCGACCACAACCCCTTCGACTTCCGCGGCCTGAAAAGCGGCGCCTGCGTCGCCGACCCAGCGGTCGAAGACGCGGGGGACGTAGTCGCGACCATTCCAAACGTCTCGCGTCATCTCGATGACCCGGTCGCGGTCGGCCGGCCGCACGGGCCTTAGCTGGAGGTCCGTGGTTGCCAATGGGCCACTCCTGACACCGCGACGCCACCGTCGAACACCAGCTGCCCCGCGTCTGGTCTGAGGATCTCTCGCAATGCCGCTTGCCCCGCGTCCTCGTCCCATCCCGGCCCGAAGAGGGCGCGGCTGTCGGCGACGGCCTCCTCCATGTCGGAGTACCGGGTCACGATTGGATAGCGAAGAAAGTCGACGTCGGCTGCGATCCCCATCTGCAACAAGAGCATGAACAGCTCGCTGAAACGAGGCAGGCGTGGACCCGCGTCGCCGACAAGTCGCCTGCGGATCTCAGCCGCCGGATGCGGGAGGTCGCTCTCGCGAAGCATCACGAAGACGCGCTCCGTCGCCGAGCGTTCGAGCTTGGCGATGAAGGGGACCGGCGCGGCGACGCCGTACAGCACATGACTGCAAACGACCAGATCGGCCCGAGCCACCTCGGCGTCCTCCCAGGTGCTGGCGACGACGGTGATGTTGTCGCGCCCCGCGATATGGGATCGCATGCCCTCCGAGGGCTCGACGGCGGTCACCCATTCCACCCGCTGCGCCAGCGGGACGGTGTGCCGGCCGGTGCCGGCTCCGACGTCGATCACCGTCTTGTGCGGGGAGAGGTAGGGATCGAGCACCTGGAGGAACTCGTCCACGCGAGCGTGCGTCGAGCGGGCGTAGCTCGCGGCGCGCCGATCCCAGTAGCCGGTGTCGACGTGACCGGACGCAAGAGTCGCCCTGTCCTCGACGACCTGCCTCCAGCGCGTCTCCCAGTCGATCTCGTCCATCGGCGTTTCGCAGTCGGTTTTTAACAGACCTGGGGACAAACCGGGGACAACTCGCGCCACGGCGCCTACAGGCTGGGGATAGCGCCCCGCCCAACACAATATCTAGGCCATGCCGCTGCCACGCCCCTCTCCCGCGCCCTGCGGGACGAGCCCGTTAGGGACGCGCTACCCGCGCCCTCTGATTGCTCCCCTGAGGGGAGAGGGATACTTACACCACATAAATGGGCGAGTTCAGCGCCGCCGAGTCGTCTCTCCTGGGACGCTATTTCACCAACCTGGATCGGCCTGTTTTTGCGCTTCGCAATCTGCCCGAAGTTGTGAAGGGCGCGCTTTTCTCGCGCTACTCCAGGACCGAGAAAAGCCTGCGGCGGGTCCTCCTGGACGAGTTCATCAACGAGCCTGACTCAGGATTCGACAGGCTCGCCGGCTCACCGCCAGCTGACGATGACATGGTGGCGGTGAGGCGTGCGGAGGAGTTCTACGAGCGCGTGCTCGTCGGCTATGGCGACGACTCAGTGGCGGAGCTCGCCGGCGCCCACGTCGCAGTCGAGCAGGCGTCGACGCTCGCGGCCAAGGCGCTGGAGGACAGCAGGATCGGAATCTCACCGCTGGAGAAGTCGACCCGGTACGTCCGCTTCGACCGGCCAGGCCCCGACGGACGCTACCTGTACCACCGCGGGCCTGAGCTGGCGCACCCGGACTACGCGCGCGCGGCGGATGCGCTTTTCGCCACCTACAGCAACATGGTCGAGCCGGCGACCAATGCCATCCGCGAGCGCTTTCCGCAAGACGAAGGTGAGACCGACCGCGCGTGGAAGGCCGCCACGAGGGCTAAAGCGCTGGACCTGCTGCGAGGCCTGCTGCCCGCGGGCACGCTGACCAACCTGGGCCTGTTCGGCAACGGGCGGGCGTTCGAGTACCTGATCACCAAGATGGCCGCCAGCGAGCTGCCGGAATGCCAGACCCTCGCCACCGACCTGGACCGCGAGCTGTCGCTCGTCATCCCGTCGTTCGTCCGGCGAGCCTTGGACGATCGCTACGGCCGCCC
>VBGP01000037.1:0-5287 GCA_005880795.1 Chloroflexota bacterium
GATGACGTCGAAGCGGTCCGGCAGACCCTGCTGAGCCGCGGGGTGGAAACCGGCGAGGTCGAGGTGCAACCATGGGGATCGTTCATCTACTTCGCCGACCCGGACGGGAACACGTGGTCGGTGCAGCAGATCCCAAAGCGTCAGTAATCCGGCTGGTCCGGTCGATCGTTTCGAGCTGGCCAGCGCCTCGAGCGCGGCACCCAGCGGTCAGCTGGCGTGATTCGATTTCGTTCGGGGATGCAATCGAAGCGACTTGGTCAATTCCCCGGCTTGGCGCAAGGTCAGCTCCACAAGCTTCATCGCCTCGAGTTCGGTCTTGGTGAGCTGGCTCACGGCAACAAATTGACGAACACGTTCGGCGACCCGCGCCAGGTCGGTCGAGAGGTCAGTATCTGGTTGAGCCGCAAGCGATGGTTGCCGCATGAAGTAGCTGATTGGTTTGCCGGTGCGGCGAGCGATCAACGCGAGTATGCGTTGGGACGGACGGGACTTGCCTGTCTCGACGAAGTGGATGAAGGTGCGAGATACGTCGTCTCGCGCAATTTGAGCGAGGCTCAGACCAGCCTCAAGCCGCGCCTCTCGCACGCGCTCGGGGTCCACCGCGATTCCCGAGCCACGAGCGGCACCCTGCACGCTGTCGGATCCTAGTGTTAAGTGTTCGTAAAGCGACGGAAGTTTGAATGAAGACTGTCCGCTCGGTCGTGGTCATTGGGAGTTTGGCTTCGTCACGAAGAGCACGACGCTGGTGGCGAGGACCCAGACAAGGAACAGGAAGTATGGAAAGAACCAGATCGAGCTCAGTGGGGCGGCGCCCGCCAGGAACAGGCCAATTCCGATCACAGGTGCTGGCCATCCAAGCCAACGGGGAAGCGCCCGGGTCGAGAGAGCTGCCAAGCCGGAGGCAGCGAGGAAAGCAGCAATTGCAGACCAGCTGACTACAAAGATCCCGTTCGAGAGGCCGAAAAAGATGCTTGCACCAGTTGCATCGAGGTCAGCGCGTCTGAACGTCTGGGCAATAGCGAAGGCCAGCTCAGCCAGCCAGAGAACCATGAAGGTGCCTGCTGCCAGTAGGACCAGGGTCGACGCGACATGCGACCGATCACCAGCAACGCGGAACCTGACTGCGAGAACTGCGGCAAACAGTGCAAATCCGAACAGGCCAAGAACTCCTACCAACCACAGCGCAAAGGGCAGATCTGCCTCCGACTTTGCATAGGCCAGGAAAGCGTTCGAAGGAGCGTCGAAAGCGGGTTCTGGTATGGAATGGGACAGCGGCATCAACGCAATCAGAACTACTAATGAAACGAAAAACACGATGCCGCCCACGCCCCCGACCCGAGTCCAGAACCGGGGGCTGTCTACCATTCAGGGTGCCTATGGCTACGTCGTGGGCGGACTGGTATAGGTGCGCCTGGCATCGATCACAGCTCCGCCGCCAGCCAAACCAACGAGCGCCGGCAAGGCAGTGAGGTACACGGCGATCGCCAATGGCGGGCCGACTGGCATGAAATATACGAACGCTGATATAAGTGCGTGAACTGTGCCGATGATCGTTGCACCGAGGTAGGCCCACGACCTCGAGCGCAAGCCGTAGATGATGAACAAAACCATCAGGCTTACAAATACTGCCTCGAGAACTACTGGACCGATAGACGCTGCGACACCCCGCCGCGGGATTAGCTGGAAAATCGTCCCGTACGGAACTTCGATCGCCAACGTGACCGCCCAAATTAGGAGCAGGGCAACAGTTGTCTTCTGCCAGATCGTTAAGCCGCTCCTCACTGCGCCATAGTGCACGACTGAGGGTCCGTGGAACAATCGAGGTTCGGCGATGTGCGGCAGAACTCGTGCCGCATCACAGACCAAAAACGCCGAGTCATGAGGTTGGGTCTTCGGCCGTCAGTTCGTCCTCCCCCGTGCCCTTCTCGAGTAGGCAGGGAGCCTGTCGAGCTCTGGCGCTCAGGCGAACACGATGGCCTCGTCGAAGTCTGAATAGCCCGCCTCAAACGCGCTCTTGCTGATCCAATACTGACCGCGGATGGGATCGTTGATCAACACCTCGCCGGGGCTGACTCCAACGACGACGTACACGTGCGAGGCGTAGACCGGGCCGATCCATGGAATCGACCGCCCGTCGAAGCTGATGTAGTCGTGGCGCGGGTGCCAGAGCCAATCCCACGTGGCGAACGCGACGACTGGGTGTCCTGCCAACACGCGCTCATAGATCGTCAGGGCTGACATCGACCCGTACGCCAGGATCCGCGCGCCATGTGCCTTTGCGACGCGGACCAGCGGCGGATAGTAGGTCCCAAAGCCTGTGTAGTCACTCTCGTTGCCATCGACATTTCCGACGAAGGTCTCGTAGGGGTTGCCCCAGTGAACCCGACCAGCCTGGTCAACGTACATCGGCCGTGAGTCGGCTCCCAGCTCGCTCAGGATCTGGTCCTGGCTCAAGGCGATTCCTTGATGCGTCAAAGCCATCGACATGGACGCCTCCTCGCAGCTCAACGGATGGTCCTGGTAGTAGAACGCGACGCCCGAGACCACGCGCGTGTCGGTGCACTCAGCCGCGGCCAAATGCAACTGGCCCGCGGCGCACAGCATTGATCCGCTCGGCTCTGCCGCTGCAGCCGTGCGGGGCATGAGCGCTGCAGCGGACAGGCTGAACAACGCTGCAAAGGCGATCGCATGATGCGCGGCGTGCAGAGGCAGAAAGGTCGATTTAGCGTGCTGAAGTAAGCGCAACAATATCCCCGTCAGGCGCGCACCCATCGGGGTGGCGCGAGCTAGCGGGTGAAGCTACGAGTCACTTGACGAAGGATCTGCGGCCTCGCGGTTAAATCGGCGTAATGATTGTGAATTCCGCGCGAAATCGCGAGCGCGGAGCCGGGTTTGGCGGGATGGATGGGAATCGAACCCACCCAGGACGCCTCAACAGCGCCCCGCAAACAGTTTTGAAGACCGCGGGATCCAGCGTCCGCCGGCGTCCATGAAGGTGCGCCTACTTCAAAGCTAAGAGGCCGGAATCCGTGCTCGTGCGCCATGAGTAACTGCGGTTCGCCGTCTTGGCTGGCACTTCGGGCTGTCATTGCGACTGTCAGAAACGAATGCGGAGGGCGTTCCCGTCACCGCCCTCCGTCGCGACTTCTGCTTGCCTAGACCAGTATGAAAATGGTGAAGCCCCTGCCCTCATCGGTGTAGTCGCTGCTGGAACCGCCGCCGAGGATCAGGTGGATTCCTTCACCCACACTTGGGGGCGGCGAACCGAGTACACAGAAGATCGTCAAGACGCCATCCTGGCCGTTACTGAAAGACACGCGCAGCTTCGCCATTCCGCCCGTGGCCCCACCGGGCAAGCCCGGCCCAGGCACCGCCGTCCCATAGCTCACGAAGCCCTGGACGCTGGTTGCGTGCCAGGAACTAGGCGGGCCACCGTTGATCGAGAACGAGCCGCCGCCCGTGGCAAAACCTCCCGGACCGGCCTCGAGTATGCCGTGCCCCTGGATGAAGATGGTCGATCCATCGGGGGCTATAGCCGTATCGCCCGCCACAACCCATTTGTAGGCCTCGTGGTTCCCGTTGGCGTCGGCCGCAATTGCGGGCGCCGTCGTCAGAGCGATCGCTGCAAGAGAAATGCCGAATACCGCAAAGATCTTCACGCAACACCTCCCGTCAACAACAAAAGGACTCATCCGCCGGGTGGATGAGCAGCCTCCCCTAAACGGACGATACTCCGCTACCGCGAAGGTGACAAACAGGCCCGCAAGCGGTCAGGAACCTTCGGACCGACCGCCATCCAACTGCACAAACGAAACCGGCTGCTGTCGGTCGCATTGGCTGTCATCTTGGCTGTCACAAGGCTCTGTGTGACCGGAAGTTGACTAATCAGTCGATGCTGCCCGGCGGTGCTACCCACTCGCATTTCTGTCCCGTCACCGCGGCGATGCGGTCGAAGTCTGCGTCGTAGTGCAGAACGATCAAGCCGGCGTCCTCCGCGGTCGCAGCGACCAGAAGGTCCGGCACTTTTCGTCCCCGTTGGCTTCGTCCCGCGAGCATGCGCTGCACTTGGCGAGCGCGTTTCACATGACGTCCCTCTGTCTCGACCAGGTCGAAGGCACCCAAAGCAGAGTGGAGCTCGTCCCATTCGCGCGCACTCCGCGCCGAATATCCAACTTCGAGATCCGAGATGCCCGGTCGTCCGACTCGACCCACCGCGGCGAGTGGTTCAATCACCGCTCGAACCGTTGACTCGCCAAGGCGTGTGAGTACGCTCGTGTCCACCAGGTGCGTCAGCGCCATGCCCGGTCGCGATCCTCGAGCCGGGCGCGCACAAGGACATCGATCGCTCGGGAGACGCCCTTGCGCCGACCGCGGCTCACCCGCCGCAGGGCCTCGTTCACGGTCTCCTTGATCGTTTCGGTACCAAGTTCCGCCCTGGCGGCTCCAAGAGCCTCGTCATCAATGTCAACCAAATGCTTCGCCATTCCGGTCAGTATATACGATGCGGCTGGTCTATATACGCTGCATTCCTGCGCTTACATGTCGTAAGTGGATCTTTTCCGACAGCTTGAGCTTTCCCAGGATGCCCCACGCAGTTGCAGCTGCCTGTTGAGGACGACTAAGCGCGTCTAGATCTCAAATGGGCGTTTCATGAATGCAATCCCTGCCGCAATGTACAAAACGATGATTCCTGCAGAGACAGGCTTCGGGACCTGGTCTGCAAACAGAACAACCACCATGGTCGCCGTCAACAGAGCAGCCGCGATCGCTCCTCCCACAAGAAGTCTGTGCTTGAGGAGACTTCGGATTGCAATGAGTGCTATTCCCACCAGCATTCCTAATACGAGAGCCCCAGTGACTATGGGTGGGCGTCCAGTCGCCCCGCTGAGCATGCCTAAGGCAATGACCGCCACCTGATAGCCGGCTGCCACGTACAGGACTGCGTCGCTTGATACGACTGCCGCAAATCGGGTCCGACTCAACCCCAGTACCTCATCACACGCGCTCCACGGTCACGGTCCTGTTGACGGCCCGCCAGTAAGGAAACCGCTACCTAAACAACACTCCCCGTCCTGAGCATCCCGCCGCACCGGTGGCTGTCAAGTTGCTGTCACGCCCGCGGAATTTGGCGGGGATGGATGGGAATCGAACCCACCCAGGACGCCTCAACAGCGCCCCGCAAACAGTTTTGAAGACTGCGGGAGGCACCAGCCCCCATACATCCCCGGCGCGGCCTAATTATCCGGGGTTCTCTTGCGCCGGCTGGATCGCCGCCACGACCCAGCCC
>VBGP01000037.1:5426-33847 GCA_005880795.1 Chloroflexota bacterium
GAGAGGGCGACGGCCTGGATCCGTAGTGTGATTGCGTCACCGAGCGACCCGCGGTCGGCGGCCGCGACTGTGATTCGGGTCGGCACGAGGCCGTCGAAGTGCTGGACCGCGTCTCTTGCGACCAGACTGGCCACGTCCTGGCTCACCTCGTCAAACACACGATCTGACAGGAGGTCCAACACAGGGGTCAGGTCGCGCGCCTCGACCGCCTGCTTCACGCCGAGAAATGTGTCGGCCGCCTGCCGCTTGAAAAGCTCGAGGTCGAAAGCCGGGTCGGCCGCCTGGATCTGTCCGAGCCCGACCGCCGGGTCCGTCGGGAGCGCTGCGCTCACGGGGTGCCGGCGGTTTGCTCCGTCTCTGTCAGCGCGTGACCGCAGCTGCTGCAGAACCGGGAGGTCGTCGCGTTCATCGTTCCGCAGCTCGCGCACCTGACCTGCACGGAACCGCTCGCGGCGACAAGGCCGGCGCCAAGGTTCAGGCCGGCTCCGATGACCGCGGCGCCACCTGCGCCGCCACCTTTGGCCGCGCCTTCGCCGATGCCCTCGACGGCCTCACCCGCGGCTGCGGCCTGGAACGAACCGGCGAGCTTGGTGTACTGAACGTCACGGCGGTATTTCTTGAGCGCGCTTTCGTCGTCGGGTTTGATCGAGATCACAAAGTTGCCCATGCGGGCGACCTGCAGGCCGTAACCGGCCAGGGCAGTGCCGGCCCCCTCGATCACCTCGTCCTCGATCTCCGCATTGCGCGCGGCGATGCCGAGGATCGGCCACGCCTGCGCGGTGATGTGGCCAACGACGGCCTGGCGGAACACCTTGAGCAGCTGGTCGCGCATCCAGTCGGTGATCTGGTCGTTGCTCAGCAGATCCCTCGTGCCGGCGAGGTTGACGATGAGCTTGTCCGGCGCGGTCACCTTGAGCGAATAGTCGCCGAAGACTCTGAGCCCGACTCCGAGCTGCGTCTCGGGATCGATGACGTTGTCGACCATGCCGCCGAATGGGAGGTTCGGAAACTCGCGCGTCGAGACGAAGTAGAGCTCGGTCTTGAAATAGTTGCCGCCGGTCAGCGAGTCGACCAGGTCGCCGAGAAATGGGATCTCGGATGAATCGAGCGTGCTGACTCCCGGCTGCAGGATGCCCCGGACCGTGCCGTCGCGGAAGAAGACGGCCACCTCGTCCTGCTCGATCGTGACCTGGCTTCGCCTCCGGATATTGGTGTCCGGCCACTTGAACAGGATCTCGGCCTTGTAGGCGTCGGGCCGGGCGATGAACTCACGCCGGAGGTCGCGCAGGAACCCCATGACGCGACAGTATGCGGGCGGTTCCCCGGCCCGGCTACGCCTTATCCAAACGGGGCATGGTGAACGCTCGGCGGAGGCGCTCCGCCTCCATCCCCGCCGCGCAGCCCCGCAGGTGGTCGTTGATCAGGCCCATGGCCTGCATGAAGGAGTGGACGGTGGTCGGGCCGACGAACGACCAGCCCCGGCGCCGTAAATCCTTGCTCAACGCGACCGCCTCAGGTGGGATGCCGCCCTCCATCACCTCCGCCCAGTCGCGCCGGCGCCGGCGGCGTTTCGGCTCGTAGCTCCAGACATAGGCGGCGAAGGTGCCTGCTTCCTTGCGCAAGTCGGCGAACCGGCGGGCGTTGTTGATCGTCGCCTCGATCTTGGCGCGATTGCGCACGATGCCCGCGTCGCCCATCAGCCGCCTGACGTCGCCGGTGCCGAACCGGGCGATGGCCGGCGGGTCGAAGCCACGGAAGGCGGCGCGGAAGTTCTCCCGCTTGCGCAGGATCGTCAGCCAGCTCAGGCCGGACATGAAGCCCTCGAGCATCAGCTTCTCGAACAGCCGCCGGTCGTCGTCGACAGGGCGGCCCCACTCGCTGTCGTGATAGCGCCGGTAGTCGTCCGAGTCACCCCACGAGCATCGCGCGATGCCATCCACCCCGACGCTGATGCCGGACGGAGCGGCGATCTCTAGATCAGCGCTTCGAGCTTTGCCTTCAGGTCGCCCTTCATGTTCGGGCGATACCCGACCGTGCGCTCCGCGGGCTTGCCGTCCTTGAAGATGATCACGGTCGGGATCGACATGATCCCAAGCTGCATCGGCACCGACGGGTTCTCGTCGATGTCCATCTTCAAGACCTTGATCTTGTCGCCCAGCTCGCCGTGGATCTGCTCCACGATCGGGGCGATCATCCGGCAGGGTCCGCACCACGTTGCCCAGAAGTCGACGAGCACCGGCTTGTCCGCTTTGAGGACCACGCTTTCAAACTCGCTGTCGGTAACTTCCTGGATGTTTGCCACCTGCATTCCCTCTACTGACTTAATCGCTTGATTCTGATTTTGATTCCGGTTTCGAATCGGGTTTGGACTCGGGTTTGGACTCGGGTTTTGACTCCGGCTTCAAGTCGGAGCCTGAGCTGGAACCGTTTTCCGACTTGGCCCTGTCCGGCGCCTTGTAGTCGGTCGTGTAAAACCCGCTGCCCTTGAAGATCACCCCGGTGGGATACAGCATCTTGGTCAGCTTGCCCTGGCACTTGGGGCAGGCCTGGAGCGGCGCGTCGGACATCCTTTGCTGGATCTCAAACTCGTGGCCGCAGCTGCTGCATCGGTAACCGTAAATGGGCACTTTGTTGGGTTCCTAACTATAGACGGCGATCTCGTTCCAACCGGTCGAAAACCATCCCAGATGGAGGCTTGGGGTGGAAATACGTCGCCTTCTGAGGAAGAGTTTTCCCTTGTCGGGCCAGGTTCAAAACCTGCTGCAGGTCGGGCTGGTCGAGGAAGAACGCGGCGGTGCCGACCCCTTCGTCGACCCACCGAACCGCCTCCGCTGGATCGCGCGTGTACAGGAGAAACTCCTCCGGGTTCCGCTTGCCGATGATGTTGTCGATCACCTGCTCGTGCAACTCCACCAGTGCCACATCGCCGTCCAGCGGAAGGACCTGGTACTGGTGGTTGCGGTAGGCGCCTGCGGCCACGCGGCCGCGCAGGGAGCTCAAGGCCTCGCCCAGGGACCCCTTTGGCTCTCCGCCGGTGATCGCGATCCCGCTCTTCATCACTCGATGGGTTGGCAGCACGACCAGGCCGGGGTCGGCCAGGTCGGTCAGCAGGGCAAGCGTGAAGCGCGAGGCAGCATCGGGGGGTCCTCCTACCTCTTCGGCGTAGGCGAGCGCGGTCTCATAACGATGATGGCCGTCGGCGATGAGAAGCTGATGCTGCTCCAGCGAGGCATGGACCGTGGCGTGGATGGCGGGGTCGGAGATGACCCAGAAGCGATGCTCGGTGTCTTCCGGGCCGGTGAACGCCACCGCCGGCGCGCGCGAAGCGACCCGCTGCAGCAGCTCCGGCACTCCGGTGCCCACCCCCTCATACAGAAACCAGAGCGGTTCCAGGCTGACCTTCGTGGCGCGGAGCAGCGCCAGCCGGTCCTCCTTGGGGCCAGGGTGCGTGCGCTCGTGCGGCAGCACGACCCGGTCGGCGTACGGCTGCAGCCGCAGGCTGGCGACGAGGTCCCGGCGCACGCGGCCGTCGAACTCCACCTCGTGGACGTACATCGAGCGCGGGTCCGGCTCGAGGATCCGGTCGTCGAGCCAGCGCTCGAATGTGCGCCCCGCGGCCTCGTAATCCGTGCCCGGCCGGGTCAGGTGGACAACGTTGTACGGCGACAGTGCCCGGTAGTGAGCAAGGTCTGAGTCCGGAATGACATCGTACGGCGGCGCAACCAGCTTGCTCGGATCCCCTGCCCGCGCCAGGTAATACCTGACGCCTGGCAGCGCCCGAACGTCAGCCGTCGGCGTCGCTGCCGAGTTCTACATAACGCAGATCCGACATCCCCCCAACCTCTCTCAGCCGTCCCAGGACGTCCGGCGCAACCCGATCGTCGACGGCCAGGATCATCATCGCATTCCCCCGAGGTGCGTCACGGCCGACCTGCATGCTGGCGATGTTCACGTCGTACTCGCCCAGGATGCTGCCCACCTTTCCAACTACCCCGGGCCGGTCCTCGTGACGGCTGACCAGGAAGCGCCCATCCGGCACGAGGTCGACCCGGAACGAGTCGATGCGCACCGCGCGCGGCTCGCCCATCAGCACCGTGCCGGCGATCTCGTGGTCCTGCATCCGCAGCGTGACCAGGCTCGCGTAGCTGCTGTGGGAACGGCTGCGCCGCTCGACGAGCTTGATGCCGCGGTTGCCGGCGATCAGGCGGGCGTTGACCGCGTTGATGCGCTCCTCGGTAAACGGTTGAAGGACGCCTTTGACGGCGGACGCGACCAGCAGGGTCACGTCGTGCTCGGCCAGCTCGCCTTCGCAGTCGAGCTCGATCGCGCTTACTCGGCCACCGAAGAGCTGGGCGTGGAGCGCGGCGAGCCGCTCGGTGAGACCGGCGAACGGTCGCAGGTACGCCATCTCCTCCGGCGGCAACGCAGGCGCGTTGACGGCGAAGCGCGGGAGGTCTCCCGCCAGCACCGCAGCCACTTCCTCTGCAACGTCAAACGCCACCGAGACCTGCGCCTCGGTCGTCGAGGCGCCGACGTGCGGCGTGGCGATCAGGTTGGGCAGCGCAAGCAGCGGGCTCTCACCGGGCGGCTCCTTTTCGAAGACGTCCAGTGCGGCGGCGGCGATCCGGCCCGAAACGAGCGCGGTATGCAGAGCCACCTCGTCCACGATGCCTCCACGGGCGGTGTTGATCAGCCGGGCGGTCGACTTCATGCCGGACAGCTCTTTCTCCCCGATGAGATTCCGGTTGGAGTCGACGAGCGGCACGTGCACGGTGACGAAGTCGGCCCGTTCGAGCAGCTCGCCCAGGCTGACGAGCTCCACGTTGAAAAGCTCGGCACGCTCGACCGAGACGACCGGGTCGTACGCCACCACGTCCATCTCGAGACCGTGCGCCCTCTTGGCGACCTCTGACCCGACGTTGCCAAGACCGATCACGCCCAGGGTCTTGCCGCGGATCTCAGTCCCGACGAATTTAGAGCGCGCCCACTCGCCGCGCTTGACCGAGGCGTCGGCCTGCGGGACCCATCGCGCGAGCGCAAAGAGAAGCGCAATCGTATGCTCGGCGGCGGCGACGATGTTGCCGCGAGGCGCGTTGACGACCAGGATTCCCCTGCGCGTCGCCGCGGTCACGTCGATGTTGTCGACTCCGACTCCGGCTCGTCCAACCACGCGCAGCTTTCGTCCGGCCTCGATGACAGAGGCCGTCACGCGGGTCTCGCTGCGTACGACAAGCGCGTCGAAGTCGGGGATGCGCCGGATCAATTCGTCTTCCGCCAGCTTGCTGACCACGGTCACCTCGCCGGCCTTGCGCAGGCGCTCGATGCCGTCCTCGGCCAGAGGGTCGGCGACGAGGATCTTCGCCACCACTAATTTGCCCAAAGACGGGCGCCTAGCGCGCCGCGGCGGGTATGCCCTGCACCGAGGCGGTGACCGCGGCCACGCCGCGTCCGTCCGCCGGCGCGATGTCGAGCTCCTCCAGCGCCTGTTCGATCGCCCAGATCACCTGCACCACGTCACCTTCGGCGACAGCGCCCAGGTGTCCGACCCGGACCATCTTGCCGGTCATCTTGCCCTGGCCGCCGGCGATGACCACGCCGTACCTGGTGTCGAGCAGCTTGCGCAGCGCGGCAACGTCGAGGCCGCCGGGCGGCAACGCCGACGTGACTGTGTTCGACCGGTAACCGTCCTGGGCGAACAGCTCAAAGCCGAGCGCTTTCAGTCCTGCCTGCGTGGCGCGAGCGAGCCGGGCATGGCGCTCGTACACGTTGCCGAGGCCCTCCTCCTCGAGCATGTGCAGGCCTTCCTGCAGCGCGAAGGCGACCGGGACTGCCGGCGTGAACGGCGTCATGCCTTTCTCCGCCCAGGTCCGGGCTTCCTTCCAGTCGAAGTAAAAGCGTGGCGACCGCGCCTTGGCCTGCTGCGCCCATGCGCGCTCGCTCACGCTGACCAGCGCCAGCCCCGGTGGCGCCATCCATCCCTTCTGCGAGCCGCTGACCGCGACATCGATACCCCAGGCGTCGGCCTCGATGTCGATCGAGCTGATCGAGCTGACGCCGTCGACCACGACCAATCTTTCTGCATCTCGAGCAACACGTGCCAGCTCTCGCAGAGGGTTGGTGAGCCCAGTCGACGTTTCGTTGTGTGTCAGGAGCACGATCCTGGCGTTGGGATGGCGCTCGAGGATGATGCGAAGGTCGTCGGGGTCGACGGGTTGGCCCCACTCGAACTCCAGGCGCACCACGTCGGCGCCGTAGGCCGCCGCCAGGGCCGCGAAACGCTCACCAAAGTTCCCGCACAGGGCTGCCACCACCTGGTCGCCGGGTGAGACCAGGTTGGCCACCGCCGACTCGAGCCCCCCGGTGCCCGACGACGTGAGGAGCAGGAGGTCGTTCTTGGTCTTGAAGACGCGCCTGGCGCCGGCTGTGATCTCGGCCAGGATCGCCGCGAACTCAGGTCCGCGGTGGTCGATCATCGGCCGTTGCATGCTCCGGAGCACGCGCTCAGGGAGCGGAGTCGGTCCGGGGATTCGCAGCTGGCTCTGGAATGTCATGGGCGCGCTCCAGTGATGGCTTTGACGGCCAACAAATCTTGACTTAGTGCTGCTCTGTTGTGTAGGGAAGCAACGCGATCGCGCGGGCGCGCTCGAGCGCCGTGGTCAGAGGACGCTGGTGCCGCGCGCATGTGCCGGTGACGCGACGGGGCAGGATCTTCCCGCGGTCGCTGACAAAACGGCGCAGCCGGGAGACCTCCTTGTAGTCGATGTAGGAGATCTTCTCGGCGCAGAACGCGCAGACCTTGCGGTGCTGCCGCTTCGGTCCTCGCGGACCGCCCGTACCGCCTGAGGACTGTTCGCGTGAAGGTGGACGGCTGACAGCCATGGGTATCTCCTAAAAGGGAATTTCGTCCGGGTCGACGTCGCGAGGCGCGTCGTCCGGAGCTGGAATGTCGTCGGAAGCCGCGGGCCGCTGCCGCGGTGTGCCGTCGGCGGCGCCGCCGCTGCGGCTGTCGAGGAACTGCACGTCGTTGGCGATGATCTCGGTGGTGCGCCGCTTCTGGCCATCCTGGCCTTCCCAGGAACGCGTCTGGATGCGTCCCTCGATATACACGAGGGCGCCCTTGCGCGTGTACTGGGCCACGACCTCCGCGAGATTTCGCTTGCCGGCGTTGTAGGCCACGATGTTGTGGTAGTCGGTGAATTCCTTCTTCTCGCCGTCGGGCCCCGTCGACCAGCGGTTGGTGGCGATGCTGAAGTTGGTCACCGCGGTGCCGCTGGGCGTGTACCGCATCTCCGGGTCCTTGGTCAGCCGTCCGATGAGCAGGGCCTTGTTCAAGTTCGACATCTATGTCTCCTCCTCCCGATCCCGGCGCACTGCCCCCGCCGCATTTTCTGAGTCCGCGACGACCGGCGCTAGCACGACCTCCGCCGGCGGCGGGGCCACGGCGGTCACTGGAGCAGCCTTCTCCGGCTTGCGCACGACAAGATGGCGCAAGACCTCTTCTGTGATCTTCAGGCTGGACTCGAGCTCGGGCACGCGATTCGGCTCGAGCTGGAAATCCTGCAGCACGTACGCCCCCTCTTTCTGGTGCTTGACCTCGTAGGCCAGCTTGCGCTTGCCCCAGAGGTTGGTGCGTTCTATCGTGCCGCCCGATCTCTCGATCAGCGTGTTGACCCGCTTGACCGCGTCCTGGACCTTGTCGTCGTCAAGGTCGGCGCGAACGATGTACAGAACCTCGTAATCCCGCAACAGGGAACCTCCTTCCTATGGGTTTGAGGCCTCGGTCAAGCGGGGACACGAGTCCCCGGCCGAGACCAGAAAGGTCAGGCCGGTATTCTACCGAGCTGTGGCCAGCGCCGCCCAGCCAGGCAGCATCTTGGAGCTCAGGACGCCGATACGTGCGTCAGGGGGCCCGGCGCAGCGTCGTCGCGCATACTCCGATGCGCTCCTCCTAACGCCACCCCTTCCTTCGTCTCGGCGCCCTGACCGGCGACCTGGCGGTCGCCTGCTCCAATCTGCGGCCCGTCCGGACGGCGCAGGCCACTGATGGCAAACAAGGCCCGAGCGAAGGCTGCCGCGGGCTCAGGCAAGGGCAAGTCGGCCCGCCGGCCCCCGGTTCGTGGCAGGAGCGGCTCCGGCGTGCCGCTGCTGCCGGTCGTGGTCGGCAGCATTCTCGGTCTGCTCGTCATCGCGATGATCGTCGCAATCGTTTATAACAACCGGCCTCAGCCTGGGCCGTCGACCGTCTCCGGCATACCTTGCGACCACCTCGAGCACTCCCAGGTGCACTACCACGCCGCGCTGCAGATCGTCTACAACGGCAACGTCGTCAACCTACCTGACAACGCCGGCATCCAGACCGACTCCACCGGCGCCAGCGTCACCTGTTACTACTGGCTGCACGTCCACGCCGCGAACAAGAACGTGATCCACATCGAGTCCCCCGCCACCGCCACCTTCACCGTGGGCCAGTTCTTCGACGTGATGAACGCCTGGAGCCTGGCCAACGGCAAGCCCGCGCAAATGCTCGACGCCACTCATGTGTCGACGTTCACGATCGGCCCAGATCAGAAAATCGTCACCTACGTCGACCTCGGCGACGGGAAGGGAGCGCAGCTCTACGACGGCGACCCGCGCAAGATCCAGCTCAAGTCGCATGAGGTGGTCACGATCGAGATCACGCCTCCGACTGTGACTCCGCCTCCGGCGTTCGACTGGCATTCGTCGGCGAACTCGGGGCTTTAGGACCGGCTTCCATCAGAACTCTCGCTGCCCGGAAGTGCTCCAGCTCGTCGTGGTTGTTGCCGTAACGGGTGGCGCGGTCGGCGAGCTTCAGATGGACTTCGACAGGATCACCCTCGACCTGAAACCGGTCTCCGCGCTCGACCGCTCGCAGCCGCTCAAGTCGGTAGCGGTCATTGTGCAGCTCGATCTGCTTTCTCTCCCCGGCGAGGATCGCTGCGGCTTCATCCCTGCGCCCCAGAGCGATCAGGGCCTGGGCCTGGGACACCCGCGCGTCCGAGCCGAGCGGCCAGTCATATGAGCTGAGGGCCGGCTTCAGCGAGAGCAAGGCCCGGCGGTGCTCACCCTTCAGGACAAGGACGCGCCCTCGCTCCAGGGCCAGCTCGCGTTCGATGCCCGCCTCCTGGCCTTCGAGGAGGTACTCCACCTCGGTGCCGAGGCGCTCCGCGATCACTCTCAACACGCGGATCGACGGCCTCGCCTTACCGAGCTCTACCTGGTTCAGGAAGGCTCGACTGAAGTCGTCGCGGACGACCTTGGCCAGGCTCATGCCCCGCTGGTTGCGGATTCGCTTGATGCGCTGGCCGAGCGTCTCGTTCTCCGGCATCCCAGTCGCCCCTATCGTAAACGAGCGATTTACAGGTAATCCTGTGGGTTAAGACTGCGGGTCAGCCGGGTGAAGTTCTTGAAGCCTTGATGGGTCACCATCCCCGTGTCTTCGACGCGAACCCCGCCCAGGCCCAAGAGATAGACACCGGGTTCGACCGTGACCACGTCACCCTCCCCGAGCGGGGTGTCGGTGGTCTCGCGCAGGTTGGGCTCTTCGTGGACGTCGAGGCCGACGCCATGGCCTGTGCCGTGGTTCATCTTGGCGACCCCCTCCGGACCTTCGTAGCCGAGGCTCGTGGTGCCGAAGCCGCGGTCGACAAGGACCTGGCACACGGCGAAATGAGGTTCCTTGCCCGCAACGCCCGGCGCGATCGACTCGATCCCGGCGTCGAGCGCCTGGACCACGGCGGCGTGCATCCGGCGCACCTCGTCGCTGGGGTCGCCGACAACCACGGTCCGCGTGATGTCTCCGTTGTAGTGCGTTTTGCGGCTGGTCGGAAAGATGTCGATGATGACCGGCGCGTTGGCCATGATCGGTCCCTCGCCGCGGTAGTGAGGAAGCGCGCACTCCGGTGAACCCGCGATGATCATGTCGGGGCACGTGAACCCTTTTTGGCCGAGGTGGAACTGGGCCGCGGCGTAAAGCTGCTCCGAGGTCAGCGGGCCTCCGTTCGACCACAGGATTCCATCCTTGACCTCGGCCTGCGCGAGCCCGCGCACCACCTCGACGACCGCGGACTCGGCCGCGCTCTGGGCCTCCTGGATAGACGCCGCCTCCGCGGCAGACTTACGGCGCCGCTCCGCCACGAAGAGTTCGCGGTCCACCTCGACCTCGAGTCCTTGCGCGCGCAGGTCCTCGAGGTGCGCGGCGCGAAGGTTCGGTGAGACACGTGCCCGCGTGATTCCCTTCTCACGCAGAATCGCCGCACCTGCCCGTGCCCACGCCTTGTGGACATAGGCTTCCCGGTCCTCGACGATCCGGCTCGCACGGCACTGCGCTCGCGCGCGGTCGATCTCCAGCGGGCTGGTGACGAGGATGTCGTCCTGGTCACTGAAGCGGATGTACAGCGCGTTCTCCACGCTGAAACCGGTCGCGTAGATGAAGTCTGCGTCCTGCTCCCCGCTCGGCATCAAGACGATCGGCGCGGGGCCCGTCTTCCGTGATCTGGTGCGCTTCGGCGCGATCACGCTCGAGTGGTCGGTGTCACGCCACAGGCCCGCCGTCTCGACCGCCTGCGCCACCGCCTGGAGCAGCGCGTCGTCGCCTCGGCCACGCCCCCGATGCTTCGCCCGGCCCTCGAGGTTCAGCTTCTCCTGGACCTCGTAACCGCTGGTGTACGCGACGTCGTAGCCGAGGTCACGGAGCTCGGTCAGGTCGCGCCGCAGGGTGCGTTCCGACACTCCGGCTCGGTCGGCCAGCTCGAGAGGGTTCAGCCCGGGCTCCGCGATGATCGCGGCCAGGACTCTCAACAGTCGAGCCAGCCGCTCAGCGCGATTCACAGAAGAGCGCGGGTGAGGACGGCTGTCCTCCCCCGCGGAACCCCCTCCTCCCACCAGCCACGCCTGGTGGCGTTTGGACGGGCACTGCTGGGGGACGGCCGGAGTGAATCCGGCCTACAGCTCCACCGCGTTGCTAGGAAATCTCTTCCCAGGAAGTGGTGGCGTTCCCACCCTCGAACGGGTCGGGCTCGGCCTCCTCCTGGTTCCCGACTTTCTGGTGGAACCGACTGGCGATCATCTGGTAGGCCATCGCTTTGGGGATGCCGAGCTTGGTGAGCGACTTCACCTCGTCGGCCATCACCTTGTCGCGCGCCGCCTCGATGGCGGCCAGGACCTCTTCGATCGATGCGGTCTTCTTGACCATGCGGAAAGTGATTCTACCGGGTGAATTTAACCGAGCCTTAGACTTGAAGCTCGTAACTACCGCGGCCGCTCCTGGTGGGGGTTTGGATGGCGACTGATTACGCTCCCGACAAGATCAGAAACGTGGTCCTGCTGGGCCACTCGCACGACGGGAAAACCATGCTCGCCGAAGCGATGCTGTTCGCCTCCGGCGCCGTCGCCCGGATGGGCTCCCCCGACCAGTCGACCGCCACCATGGACTTCGAGCCCGAGGAACAGAAAAGGAAGATCTCGATCAACCTCGGGGTCGGCTTCGCCGAGCACAACGGCTACAAGATCAACATCCTGGACGCGCCCGGGTTCTTCGATTTCGCCGGTCAGGTCTTGAGCGGTTTGCGCGCGGCGGAGGGCGCAGTGGTGGTCGTCGGCCCGACGGCCCAGCTCGCGGTCGGGACGGAGGTGGCTTGGGAGCACTGCAATCGAACCAACAAACCGCGCATCGTCGTGGTCAACAAGCTCGACAAGGAAAACTCCGATTTCTACGGCGCGGTGGCGGCGATGCGCGAGCACCTCTCGCCGCGCCCGTTCCCACTGCATCTTCCCATCGGCTCGGAGCAGGACTTCCGCGGCATCGTCGACCTGCTCCACCTAAAAGCATTCGTCACCACACCAGACGGCAAGGGCAGCGAGGTTCCGATCCCGGACGACATGAAAAAGCTCGTCGAGGAGTACCGCGGGCAGCTGATCGAGGCCGCCGCGGAGAGCGATGACTCGCTGCTCGAGAAGTACCTCGACGCCGGCACGCTGAGCGAAGAGGAGATCCAACGCGGCTTGCGCGAGGGCATTCTCGAGGGCAAGGTCGCCCCCGTCGTGTGCTCGTCGGCGACCAAGCTCCTCGGCGTGCGCACCTTGATGTCAACCATCGCCGAGCTGATGCCGCCGCCGGACGCCGAGGCCGAAAAACCGGTCAAGGCGTTCGTGTTCAGCACCGGAGGCGACCAGTTCGGACGCGTGAGCTACTTCAAGGTGGTCGCCGGCACTGTCAAGGCTGATGCCCATCTCCCCAATCTCAGCCGCGGCGGTGAAGAGCGCCTCGCCCAGATTTTCTTTCCGCGCGGCAAGGAGCACGTCGCCGCGACGGAGGTACGCGCGGGAGACATCGGGGCTGCCACCAAGCTCGCCCACACGCTGACGGGCGACACGCTCGGGATGAAGGACGGAGGGCCTCTGCCAACCCTCGACCTGCCGGGAGCCGCCTACAGCCTGGCCATCACTCCGAAGGCCCGCGGTGACGAGGAGAAGATCTCCAGCGGGCTGGCCCGGCTGAGCGAAGAGGACCCGACCTTGCACGTGGAGCGCGTCGAAGAGACCAAGCAGCTGGTCATCGCGGGGCTGGGCGACGTCCACCTGGACGTCACCCTCGAGAAGCTCAAGCGCAAGTACGGCGTCGAGGCGACGACCCAGGTTCCACGAGTCGCATACCGCGAGACCGTCTCCAGCCACAGCCGAGCCGAAGGCCGCCATGTCAAGCAGTCTGGTGGCCACGGCCAGTACGGGATCTGCGTCATCGAGGTCTCCCCGACCAAGCGGGGCGAGGGCTTCGTGTGGGAGGACAAGATTTTTGGAGGCGCGATACCGCAAAACTTCCGGGCCTCGGTGCAGAAGGGCATTCTGGACAACATGGCCAAGGGCGTGGTCGCGGGCTACCCGATGGTCGATGTCAAGGTGACCCTCGTCGACGGGAAATACCACGCGGTCGACTCCAACGACATGGCGTTCCAGATCGCCGGCTCGATGGCCATCCGAAAGGGTGCGCTCGAGGCAGGTCCGGTCCTCCTGGAGCCGGTTGTCGAAGCAGACATCCGCGTGCCGGAGAAGAGTCTGGGCGACATCATGTCCGACATCAATGGCCGTCGCGGCAAGATCCTGGGCACCGAGCCGACCGACGGTTACCAGGACGTGAAGGCGATGGTGCCCGAGTCAGAGATGCTGCGCTTCGCGCTGGACCTGCGCTCGATCACACAGGGGAGAGGCAGCTTCACCAAGAAATTCGACCACTACGAAGAGATGCCCGCGCACCTGGCCAAGAGCATCATCGAGGAATTCCAGAAGCAGCACGAGGCCGCGGCGTCGGCGCACTAGTTATCGCCTAGTATCGGCGGCGTGACCGCTCCGGGCGCTTACGACGTGGTGGTGGTCGGCGGTGGCGTCACCGGCGCCGGCGTGGCGCGCGACCTGGCCCTGCGTGGCGTTTCGGTTTTGCTCCTGGAAAAGGGCGATTGGGGCGCGGGCACAACAGGCTCGTCGAGCTGGATGATCCATGGCGGCCCGCGCTACCTCGAGTTCGACTGGAACACGACCAAGCTCTCGACTCAGGACGCCGGCTACATCGTGACCATCGCCCGCAACCTCGTCTATCGCGTCGTGTTCCTCATCCCGGTCATGCCGCACGACAAGAACAACATCGAACGCATGGAGACGGCGATGGAGGTGTACGACCGCTTCCAGCCGCTGAAACACGCGCATCCGCATCGCCGGTTGACCGCGACCGAAGCCCTGCAGGCCGAACCGGGCCTCACGCCCGATCTGATCGGCGCGGTGACCATGGAGGAGTGGGGCATCGATCCTCACCGGTTGGTCTTCGCCAACGTGCAGGACGCCATCGCGCATGGCGCGCGCGCGCTGAACCACACGCGAGTAATCGAGCTGGTCCGCGACGGCGCCAAGGTGATCGGCGTTCGCTACCAGGCCGACGGCGCGGTTGCAGAGGCGAGAGCGCGTGTCGTCGTGAACGCCACCGGTCCCTGGTCGCCCGAGGTCGCCGCTATGGCGGGCGTCGCGGTCCGCCTACGCCCGGCGAAGGGCATCCATCTCATCTACCCGCACCGGATCTCAAACTTTTCGATCAGCGCCGAGTCGATCGACGGGAGGGATCTCCTGATGGTGGCCCATGCGGGTTTCACGCTGCTCGGCACGACCGATGACGATTTCTACGGAGACCTCGATTCCGTCGACGTGCAGGAGGACGAGGTGGATTACCTCATCCAGGGATTCGAGCGCGTCTTTCCCTCGATCCGCAGATACCGGCCCGTGCGAACGACCACCGGCGTGCGCCCGACGCTGTACAAGTGGCGGCGCTACGAGGACGAGCTGTCGCGGCGCTACGAGATCCTCGACCACTCGAAGCAAGGCGCGGACGGATTCATCACCATCGCAGGCGGCAAGCTCTCGATGTACCGCTTGATGGCTGAGGAAACATCAGACGCCGTGTGCCGCAAGCTCGGGCACCAGGCGCCGAGCACAACGGCGACCAGCCCGCTCCCAGGGAACGAATCAGACCCTGTGCCGGCGGCAGAGCTGGCGGCGAGATGTGGCGTCCCGGCACTTGCGGTCGTGAAGCTCCAGAGCCGGCACGGATCCAATGCCGAGAAGGTCCTGGACGGAGACGGCGCCTCGCGAATTCTGTGCCGCTGCGAACCCGTGACCGAGGCGGAGCTCGTGTACGCCGCGCGCCACGAGCAAGTGCGCACGCTGGCGGATGCGTTCCGGCGGGTGGGCGTCGCGGCCGGGCCGTGCGCGGGCGCGGCCTGCATCATCCGCTCGGCGGAGGTGATCGGTCGAGAGCTCGGATGGAGCGCCACCCAGAAGTTCGACGCGGCAAGCGAGTTCGTGCGCGGCTCGTGGTTGGGACGAGCCCCCGTCCTCAATCACACGGGGTGGGCGCAGGAGGAGCTCGCTCAAGGCGTGATGCGAGGCCTGACGAGGAACCGTGGCGCGCGCTGACTCGCTGGCGAAGCTCGCATTGGCTTACGGGATCCACCTTGCCCGGCGACGGATCAAGCGTCCGAGCTCGGGGCTCGCGGAGCTGCTCGAAACGTACGCACATGACGGCATCCGCGCCCTCGAGCCCGCCGAGCGCGAACGCCATCCGCGTCTTGTCACATGCATCAACTGCGGCCTGTGTGCGTTGGCCGCCGGGCGGATGGGCCGGACGCGGCTGCCCGATCTGGCTGCGTCATACATGCGGCTCTACGCGCGACTCTCCGACGCCTCGTCCGACCTGGAGGTGGACGGGGGCGTGAGCGCCGATCCCGACCTGGCCGCGGCGACTTCTGCATGCCCGGTCGGATTGCCACTCGAGGAAGTCGCCGCCGCCGTCCGGCGGATGAGCTTGGGCTGAGGTCCCTTCGCCACCCTCCAGGCCGACGGTCCGATCCGGATCACTGAGGGGCGCTCACGCTAATGGGGGCTTGCCAGTTATCCACATTCTGTATACAGTCTGTGGAGATCACACAACATATAGCCCCAATGGTCAAGAGAATCTTTCGACCGCTGCGCCGGTGGCCCGTGGTCGAGACGCTCCTTCTGAGGGTCGCGGGCCAGTTGACCACCTGGCCGGCCGACGATTTCGGCCGGTTCGTCAGCGCGCCGGCTGGGAGCGGCCTGGCGGGAGCCTTCGCGGCCGTGCCACCGCCTGTCGAGCCCCTACGCCCCCCACCTCCGGCGTCGATCGCACCGGCGAATTTCGAAACTCGCTTCATGAGGCTGCACGTCGAAGGGCGTTTCGAAGAGATGTGGGAGATGCTTGCCGAAGACGCACAGCGCGCCTGGGGCGGCCTGCAGAACTTCATGCGAGAGATGCCGCGGCTCGATGAATGGCTCGAGATCCTCGATATGCAGGTGGCGAGCGTAACGGTGCTAGAGAGTTGGACGGACAACCTGCACCAGCGGACGTACAGCAACGTGGCTCGGCTCGTGATGCGATATCGCGTTCGCCAGCAATGGAGAGAGTGGACCTTCGACCGTCAAGTTCATCTCGTTCCAGCCGCCGGAGGATGGCGAACTCTTTGCTATCCGACAAGAGCAAGAACCGCGGCAGGTCGCTGATATAGTGGGTTGGAGCCCATGCTTCAGGAGACCATCGAGGAGCAGGAGCGTTATCAGCGCTGGCATCGACGCGGAAAGCGCGCAATGACACCGCGGCGCCTGCTGCAAGAATCTGACGAGCTTCTCTTCTGGGTCGAAGAGTGCCTTGTGCAGCAAGTCCGAATCGTCCCCGGATGGTTGGTACCAAGGCTGATGACCGTGCTTCGTCACGCGAATCCCAATCTTCCGTCACGACTTGGTCGCGAGCGTCGACCCGAACAGGTGATGGAGATCATCTACAACGCGCAGGCAGCACTCATGGAACAGGCTTGCGTCAGTCGCGGCCCAGCGCAGGTGATTCCTCTTTTCGCGCGCTCGCGCGAGCGCATGCTGAAAGAAGCCGCGCTCTAAAGCGCGGAGTGATGCTCCGCGTCGACCTGCATCTCCACTCCAACTTTTCACACGACGGGCGAAGCTCTCTTCAAGAGTTGATCGACCGGGCACGCGAGTGCCGCATCGACCGCCTGGCTTTGACCGATCACAACACTGTCGACGGCGCCCTCAACTTCGTTCGGCTCGCACCCAAGCTCGCCATCGCGGGAGAGGAGGTGAAGACGCTCGAAGGCGAGGTGATAGGTCTTTTCATCACCAGTCGCGTGCCGCCTTTTCTGGCGCCTGAAGAGGCAATGGACCTGATCCACGGCATGGGCGGATTGACTTACCTCCCTCATCCGCTCGACCGGCATCGCTCAAACTTTCGTGCCGAGCGCCTGATGCAACTGGCCGACCGCATCGACGTCATCGAGACTTACAACCCGTGGTGCGATGCGACCGCCAACCGGGCGGCGGCCGAGGTCGCGGACGAGCTCGGCAAGGTGGCCGCGACAGGGTCCGACTCCCACTCGGCCGACGAGCTAGGGCGCAGCTGGATGGAGATGGAAGAGTATTCGGGCACCGAAGACTTCCTCGAGAAGCTGCGCTTCGCGCGCCATGTCGTGACCGCGAGCAGCGGTACCGGAAGGCGTGCCTGACGCGCCCGAGCTGCTGGTCGTCGGGTCGGTCGCGCTCGATACGCGCGACGGACCGTTTGGCAAGGTCACCGAAGAGCTCGGCGGCTCGGCCGTCTACTTTGCCCTTGCCGCAAGCCTGCTGATTCCGGTCCGTGTCTCAGCGCCGGTCGGGCGCGATGGAGTCGAGCGAGTCACGCGTGCATTCGAGGGACGCCCGATCGACACGTCGCTGCTTGAGGTCAGCGATGCGCCAACCTACCGCTGGAGGGCCCACCAGGAGCATGGCCACACCGTCGACCTGGGGAGCGCGGACCGGATCTATGACGAGTGGGTGCCCAAAGTTCCGGCCGGCTTCTCAGGCTGGGCGTTCGTAGGCTCGATGCGTCCGGATCGCCAGGCGCAAGCGATGAAGCTGCTCCACTCGGCGCGCCTCCTCGCGGCGGACGCGATGCTCTCGTACGTCAAGCAGCAGACCCCCGACGCCCGCGACGTCCTCCGCCGCGCGGCGTGGTTTTTCTGCAACGAAGAGGAGTTCACCGCGCTCGGCGGGCAGGATCCGGAGCAATTTCGCCGCCAGTGGTGGCTGGACGGACTGGTCCTGAAATCTGGGACGCGCGGCGTGAAAGCGCATACCGCCGACGGCGCGCTGTACGTTCCAGCACTAACCGCCCATCCGGCGTTTGATACAACTGGAGCAGGGGACGCGGTGGCCGGCGGAATGCTTGCGCGGTGGCTCAGCACTGGGTCTCAGCGGTCGGGACTGCAGGACGCGTTGGTGTGCGGCGTGGCTTGCGCCTCACTGACCATCGAGTCCATTGGGATTCGCGGGATCGCCAGCGCGACTCCGAGACTGGTCGAAGAACGCATGGAAGAGGTGCGGGAATGGATGCGACGCGAATCGTGATCATCAGCGGAGACCTGGTCGAGCAAGAGGTCGACGCAATCGTCAACGCTGCGAACAACAACCTGCAGCTGGGCGGCGGAGTCGCGGGCGCGATACGCCGTGCGGGCGGTCCATCGATCCAGGACGAGTGCGATGCGCATGGGCCGGTGAATGTGGGTGAGGCGGCGATCACGCGCGCCGGCAAGTTGCATGCACGTTACGTGATCCACGCCGCGAGCATGGAGCTCGGAGGGCGCACTTCGCGGGCGTCATTGAAGTCCTCGATGGACCATGTGTTTCGTCTTGCGCAGGAGAACCACGTGAAGAGCATCGCTGTGCCGGCGGTCGGCACGGGAATCGCTGGTTTTCCGATCGACGAATGTGCGCGTGTGATGGCGGAGTCTTTGAACAATTCGTTAAGCGAAGGCTGGCAGGTAAACGAAGTGCGCTTCGTCCTTTTCGGCGAGGACTCGAAACTCGCCTTCGAGGCCGCGTTCTGGCACGTTTTTCGACCCTCGCACGGGCCTGCGGCCTGAATTCAGGTTGAATTGGGGTTGTCTTGGGCAAATCCGCCCGCATAGAATGGGCGAGTCCGCCCCCACGACAGAATCTCGGATAAGGACGGTGACTAGTGGAAGGCTACTGTTTGAAAGACAAAAAAAAGGTCGAGATGAAAGATCCTCAGCCGATCACGATGAAGAACGGCAAGCCCGCAACAGTCGGCACATGCCCTTTCTGCGGCACCAAGATCTACAAGATCGGCAAGGCAATATAACGACAGTCGACTGAAGGGCCGCTCATCGAGCGGTCCTTTTTCTTTTAGGTCGTCAGCGGTGGTTCGAGTGCTCCAAGCAAGACCTCGGTCGCGGATACCGCCTCGTCGACCCCGAGCATTTTGAAGATCTCGACATTGGTCGGGTTGTTCACGCGTGCGATGGTCTTCTTGACCTTGAAGTGCTTCTTTGCCATCTGAAGGGCGATGAGGTTGTCCTCATCGTCGGCGGTGACTGCGATTATCGCGTCGGCTCGCTCGATGCCCGTCTGCGCGAGAAAGCGGACCTCACAACCATCCCCTCGCATCACGATGCTGCCGAGCTGAGTCTCGAGCCAGTCGGCGCGCTTGCCATCCCGCTCGATGAGCGTGACCTCATGGCCGCGCTCCACCAGGTCGCGTGAAAGGTAGTAACCGACGGTCCCGCCGCCCACGACGATCACGTACATACGATCAGCGGCTCTCCCGCTCGAGCAGCACCTTCTCGATGTGCCGTGCACCCTCGAGGGTGGGGCAGATGGTGTGGAGGCCGATCTTCTCGTAAGCCTCGGCACGCTCGGGGTCGTAGATACGAGCCACGACGTGTGGAACCTTGAAGATGTTCTTGGCGATCTGCGACGCCATGATGTTGCGATTGTCGCCCTCGGTGACGGCGACGAAGCCGTCGGCGTGCTCCACACCTGCGCGGCGAAGGATGTCAGCGTCGGTGCCGTTGCCCACGACCTGGTCGCCTTTGAACTCGCGGGTCAGGACGCCGCGCGTCGCGGCACGCGAGAAGGCATTCGGGTCGCGGTCGACGATGACGACCTCGTGCCCCGCGTGATCCATGTCGGCCGCGATCTGCGAGCCGACTCGCCCACACCCAACGATGACCAGCTTCAACGCCGGTTGATTATAGGGAGGCTCATTTGTGAGCCTCTGGCGGGACGCCCGGAGGTTGCTAGGATTTGGACGCGTGCGTTTCCCGTTCACGTTCATGGGCCTGATGGCGCTCGCATTCGGGATCTGGGTGGTCGCCTACATGGCTGCGCATCGAACTCTTGACCAGGTCTCGCAGGGGCTGGCGGGAGCGACCGCTGTGGCGTGCTTTGGCTTCGCGGCGTACGTATTGATCCGGCGAGTCCGACGCGGACCCCAGCACTGATGGCCGAGCGCTCCGGCCACGCCCATCCGACCACCTCGAGGAAGGTGATGGTGGCCGTCGGAGGCCAGGAGATCGACGCTGAGACCGTGCGGCTGGCCTGCCGCATGACCGACCCCCAGGGAGGGCGCCTCTATGGAGTGCACATCATCGAGGTGAACCGCTCCCTGCCGCTGGGGGCTGTGCTGGACGACGTGGTGGAGCGGGGGGAGAAGATCCTCGATGAGGTGGAGAAGCTCGCCGCCGCATCGCAGCTGCCGGTCGAAACGGAGCTGGTGCAGGCGCGAGACACGGGACCGGCGCTGGTGGACGAGGCGGTCGAATGGGGGGCCGACCTGATCGTGATGGGGCTGCCGTACAAGCGGCGCTTTGGTGAGTTCAACCTGGGGAAGACCGTGCCGTACGTGCTCAAGAACGCGAACTGCCGGGTGATGCTGTTCCGCGAGCACCGAGAACACCGAGACGACGAAACGCCCTAGCCCGCGCTAAACCGTCCACTTGCGGGCCCTCCCTCTCCCGGCGGCGCCCTCCCCCCGCCTGCCGAGCCTGGCATACGAACCTAAGCCCCGTAAACCTCCTTCACAACCCCGCTTGTTAAGGTCACCTGCGATGGCCAGAGCAACCGCACAGCGCCCTCACTACTTCGCCCGCCTGTGGCTCGAGCTCGGCCGAATGGGCGGCGAGCACGACGCCTTCATCAAAGTCATCATCGTCGAGCGCATCGCCAAGGCCGTCGTGCTGACGGCGCTCGGCATCGGGCTGCTGGTCGCGGGTCAAAAGGGTTGGCTCGACGCCTGGGCCGACTACGCGGAAACCCAGCTCAACCTCGATGTCGGCCGGGGCATCATCATGCAGCTCCTGCTGCGGGCGCTCGTGTACGTCGGCGCCTTCAACCACATCAGCCTGATCGCGGTGAGCGCCATGCTCTATGCAGCGCTCGAGGCGACCGAAGGCATCGGTCTAGCGATGCGCCGCCGTTGGGCCGAGTACCTGACCGTCATCGCCACAGGGATCCTGATTCCCTACGAGGCTTACGAAGTCATCACGCATCCGACCTTGTTCAAAGTCGGAGCGCTGCTGCTAAACCTGGCTGTCGTGGGCTACCTTGCTTATCGCAAGCGACTTTTCGTCGGCATCTGAAGCGGGGGTGAGCCACGGGCATGGGAAGCCCGCGCGGTGGAGGACATACCGCACCAGCGCCCCGAGGGTCTCCAGGCCGTAGACCGTCGAGGTCTTGAAGCTGACCGAGCTTGCATCTTCGTGGTAGCGACCGATCGCCGGAACTTCTCCGATCTTGAAGCCGAAGGTGGCGGCCTGGATCAGCACCTGCGTATCGAAGACGAAGTCGTTGCTGTTCTCGAGGAAGGGAATCGCCTCGAGGAATCTACGCGAATAGGCTCGGTAGCCCGTGTGATACTCGGAGAGCTTCAGGCCCAGGACTCGGTTCTCTGACGCGGTCAGGAAACGGTTGCCGAGCCTCTTCCACCACGGCATACCCGCCTTGGCCGGATCCAATCCGAGCCAGCGCGAGCCAAGCACGATATCGGCCTCACCGCTCTCGATCACGCGACACAGGTTGGGGATGATGGCCGGGTCGTACTGGCCGTCCGGGTGCAGCATGACGACGACGTCGGCGCCCATCGCAAGCGCCTGCCGGTAACAGGTCTTCTGGTTTCCGCCGTAGCCAAGGTTGCGGCGATGCCGGATCACATCGAGCCGCAGTGCGGTGGCAACGCTGACTGTGGCGTCAGCGCTGGCGTCGTCCACGAGAAGGATCCGGTCGGCGTGCCCCGGCGGGATGTCGCCGACGACCTCGACCAGGGTCTTGGCCGCGCGATACGCCGGCAACACGATGACCCGCCTCGGTCGCGGTCCGCTCCACTGCAGCTCGCTGAGTGGAATTGGATCCGGTCGCACCGCCATCCTCTCGACCGTCAGGTAGCCGGCCACAGCAAATGCACCGACCGCAGCCGACCAGAAGGGGTTGATGGTCAGCGTCAAATCGATCGCCGCATAGGCAAAAAAGAGGACCGCCACCGCAACATGCGGCCATCGCAGCTGCCCAGCCAGAGCAAGGTCGGCGAGCGCAAATCCTGGGATGACCAATAGGGCGAGGTCGTGTACGTTCTGGTGCGGGCTGAGTACAAGAGAGGCCGCGATCGCGAGCGCGAAATCGAGTCGAGGCCTGTCCGGCCGCCAGCTGAGGGATAGCGCAGCAAGCGCCAGCAGGAGCACAAGGATCACCGGCGCCAAGACTTGCCCACCAGGGATTGTGTCCAGAAGAGCGCGCAAGGAGTACGCAGCTGGGTCGGTGTAAACGAGCCCTGTGCTCGGAATGCGGCCGCTAACAGCCCACGACCCGACAGTGGTGAGATAGGTCATCACTGATCCGAAGCCCAATCCAGTCACAGAGATGACTCCAAGTGCGAAAACCACGCCCCCGAAGGCGGCCAGGGCACGCCACGCGCGCCGGGCGATGAAGAGAATCGGAATCAACAACAGGAGCTGCGGTTTGGCAAGCGCGAGCGCGCTCAACGCTCCGGCCATGGCATAGCGGCCGCGAGCCCAACATGCGTAGGCACCCGCCAGCGGGACGAGGACGACCAGGTTGGACTGCCCCTGCAGCACGGTGACGAAAAGGGGGAAGAAGCCGCCGATCATCGCCGAAGCGACCAGCCATCCCCGGCCATGCACCCGAAGGCTGCTCTTGACCAGGATGGCTATGAGCGCGACGACCAGGACGACGTTGACCGCCGCCATCACGTAGTAGGCATGGCGGTAATCGAGATACGCCAGCGGCGCGATGAGCAGCGTGTAGTAGGGCGGATGGAAGTACGGCAGCAAAATGAACCGAGATGGATCCTGGCCTGTGATCTGCAGTTCGACCTGGCGCTGCATCGCCAGGTCGTAGACGGCGGAGCCGCCATTCGTGACGTAGAGCTTGGCCGCGGCATAGAAATTGAAGAAGTCCGGACCGCGCAGGCTACCTCGTACGAAGCTGAACCAGTAGACCGTCCAGAACGCGAACGAGCCGATCCCGGCGCCGGCCGCTCCTGCATAGCCAAGCCGCACCAGGCGCATGGCCAGGCGCGGATTCATCGACCGCTTTCGAGGCGAAGGGCGAAGCGCTCCGGGAGTTTGGCCTTTCGAATGGCGCGCTGTGCGCCCTTGATGTCGTAGCGCACGCGCCGGAACTCGAACGTTGCAGCGTCCACGTCCCATACACCGTAACTCGCGGTCGGCAAGCCGTCGCGTGGCTGGCCCACGCTGCCGGGATTCACGAGCGCCGGTCCGGCAAGCCGGAACTTGTCGACGCGATATTCATGCGTCACCGTTCCGTTCGCCATGCCGAAGATTCCCGGCACGTGCGTGTGGCCATGAAAACAGATCCCACCGTCCAACAACTCAAGGTTGGCATGCGCAACCGCCGTGTCCAGAACGTACTCGTAAATGTGGTCGCGGGGACTGGCATGGACGAGCAGTACGTCGTGCTCGGTATGGTTGTCCGGCAACCCTCGCAACCACTCCAGCCGCTCCTCTCCTATCACTTCAATTGTCCAACGAACAACCGATGCCGCGTCGTCGTTGAACCACTCCAGGATCTCCGGGTCGGTGCAGGCGCGATCGTGGTTGCCCACGAGGGTCAGCCATTTGCGCTTCATGACCTCATCGACGCAACGCTTTGGATCGCCGCCGTAGCCCACTACGTCACCCAGGCATAGGGTCTCGTCAACCGGTGGGCAGTCGCGCAGGACGGCCTCGAGCGCTTGCCAGTTGGCGTGAATATCGGAAAGAATCGCGATCCTCAAGCCGGCCTCTCGTAGAGGCGCGGATAGATGTGGTCGAACAGGATGCGCAAGGTGGCGGCGATGGGGACCGCAACGAACATGCCGAGGATTCCGCCCCAGCTGAAACCGGCGATGAGGGCCACGATGACAAGAATCGGCGGCAGGCGAACCGCATCTCCCATCACCTTCGGATAGACGAAGTTGAGGTAGATGTTTGGAATGACCACGTATGCGATCGCAACCAGCACCGCCTGACCAGGGCTCTGAGAAAGGCCGACGAGGATCGCGGGAACGGCGCCGATGAACGGGCCAAGATAGGGAATGAATGCGGTGACTCCCGCAATCAGGCCCAGGGCAACTGGATCCGGCAGACGCAACAGCGCGCAGACGATTCCAGATGTGATGCCGATGAGGCCGGCGATGATCAGCTGCCCGCGCACGTACGCGTAGAGCATCTTGCGGACCCGGCGCCAGATCTGGTCGAAGTCGGTGCGGTAGTCGTTGGGCACGAAACGGCGAAGATCGCGTCGCACCGCGGGCGCTTCGATCGCGAGCAGGAAGGCGACGACGAACATCAGCAGAAGCTGAAGGACGGTTGTCAGTGCCGTGAGGCCGAGGGACACGGCGTTGCCAAATTGGCCAAGAACGTACTCGCGCAAGTGCGAGTTGATCGTCTCGGTCACGCCTTTGAGATCGATGTCGATCCCGAAAACACGAATCGGTTGCAAGCCGCTAAGACGGCCTTGCGCCGCAGCTGCGAGGCTGGGCGCCTGGGTCTGCAGCTGGCCGACCTCGCTGACGGCGAGAGGCACGATCAAGAGCACAAGACCGGCAAGCACCGCGAGGATCGCGACGAACACAAGCAAGATCGCGACCACGCGCGGGATGCCAAATGCGTGGAGCCGAGCCACGGGGGGCTGGATCAAGAAGGCGATCGCCCCTCCAAGCACGAAGGCGCCAAGGAAGTCGCGAAGCAGGAAGAGCACGACGATGGCCACGATCAGGGCCGCGAATCCAAATGCGATCTGCAGGTAGCGACGGCGCCGCTTCGGATCGAGAGACCACGCCGATACCGTCACCCCGCTAACTGGGGCCGGGCTCTCGAGTTCTCTCTCGTGGGGCTTTCCCGAGTGCGGGCTGGATCGCACGTTACGCAATCACGGGCAGTATGACGACCAGCGCTGTGACCGGCGCCCGGTTAGGTCTTGGCCTGCTGGAGGGCCGCCTCTTCGTAGGCGGCGCCGTGGAGCGGGTTCGTAGTGCTGCGCCCAGCAGCGATCGCATACAAAGCCAGAATCACAAGACCGACTCCAAGCACTCCATAAGCACCGCTGGCTGTGAATTGCAAGGTTACTAAGCCGCCGACCGCCGTCCCGAGAATGCTGGCCGTCTGCACGATCCCGAAGCGACTAGCCATGACGCTGCCACGATTTGTCGGGTCGGCTGCCTCGATCAGCGCAGTCTGATTCGCAACCGCGTATATGGGGTTTCCAAAGGACGCGATGAAGAGCGCTAGCGCTACGAACGCAACCGGTGGCCCAAAGGCGATCGCGACGGAGAACGCGCCCGTAAGCATCAGGCCGGCACCCACCGTCCGCATGCTGCCGATGGCAGCGTAACGCGACACCGCGACAGAACCGACGAAGACACCGACTGACAAAACTAGTTCGAGAATCGAATAGGTTTGGCCACCGTCTTGCTTAGTCATCGAATAGGCCAGGGCCAAGAGCGCGGGAAAGCTAATCGCTAGAAGAAAGGAGGCTAAGCCCGCGATGACCAAGTGTGGTCGAGCAGCCACTATCGACCAACTCCGTACGAGAGCTCCGGCAACAGGTGTTTTCACAATCCCGCCGCCGAGGTTCGGTATGCCAACAACAATTACAGCCGCCAACGCGAAGGTTGCCGCGTCAGCGATAAACAGCATGTATGGCGACTGGAATATCGCCAACAGTCCCCCAGCGACGCCGAAGCCCACGGCCCCCGCCAGCATTGTCGTTGCGGCGACGATTGCGTTTGCCTTCCCGATCTGACCTGGAGGCACCAGATTAGGAACAGCTGCTTGACGGGCGGGTTGCACAATCGCATTGATCGCCGCCAAACAAAAGAGAATCGGCACCAACAGCCACCACTGAGTGGCGCGATTTACGTGCGCCATGACACCTCCGGCGACGACAAAGGGTGTCGCGACTAGAATGGCCGCTCGGCATAACTCCAGTGCAACCACGAGCCCGCGCCGGGAAAATCTGTCGGCGACTCCGCCGAAAACGGTACTCATAAGCACTGTTCCCATTGCTTGCGTGATGAAAGCAAGAGCGACGAACCGCGGGTCGGCCGTAGCCGCATAGATCGAAACCAATGTGGCGACTTGCGTCAACGGATCGCCTAAGGATGAGATCGCAATCGCGGTAAGCAAGCTGCTGAAACCTGGGTTGGCGCGAATTACACGAAGAGTTGTTATCCGACGCGGCACCTCAGGTCGATCTGTAACTTCCAGCGGCCTAAGTCCGTGGATCTCACGCAGCGCGTCCACAACATTCGGGTCGTACCAATGGCTAGCCCGTCTACTGATGTCCTCGACTGCCTCGATCGGGGTCATTAGGGAGGGGCGATACAGGCGAGCTCCGGTGATCGTGTCGAAGGAGTCAGCGACTGACAAAATGCGTGCCCCAAACGGAATGACGTCCCCTTTCAAGCCCGCTGGATAACCACTTCCATCCCACCGCTCGTGGTGGTGACGCACTATTGGAGCGACCTCGGCCAAGGCCGAGTGCTGCGCGATCATGTCGGCGCCGATGTCCGGGTGCCTCCTCATGATTTCCCACTCTTCTTCGCTTAGCGGGCCAGCTTTGTTCAAGATGTCATCGCGTACGCCGATTTTGCCGAGATCATGGAGCGCACCAGCCGTTCGTATGAGCTCGCACTCCCTATCACCAAGCTCCAGGTGGTCACCCAATGCGCCAGCGAGTTCGGACACTCTGATGGAATGCGATTCCGTGTATCGATCCCTGGCGTCAAGGGCCTGAGCCGCGAGATCCAACGTTTGATCCTTCAGTATTGTCTGCCGCTGGACGTCCGCAATCGTGCTCCGCACAGCCAGAACAAAACCAAAGAGGCCAGGCGCGATCACGTAGCCGACTGGATAGGGCTGCGCATAGAGCAACAGGTAGAGGATCCCTCCAGCGAAGTTCAATGCAATCGTTGGGATCATCGCTGCTAGACCCACGTTGTCTAGAAGAGTGGTCCAGAAGGAACTGCGGCTTACCAGCGCGATTGCTAGGGCCGTTATGAGGTAATTGAGAGCGACGGCCGAAACTATGTAGGCGATGGTTCGTACCGGCGTAGACCACCACGCACCGACGCCGAGGGAGGCAACCGCCATCGACGGCAGCACATGGGTCGTTGCATATGCCGCGCGGTTGAAGAGAAACGCCCACCACGGAATCGTTCGACCAGGAACTCTTCCATCGAACGTTGCCAGCCAAGCGACCAAACCCACCCCAGGGCCAGGGGAAAACAAGCCACTGGCGACCAGAAGCGGATCCACGACTGATTGATGACCGGTCTTCCACGGAATCGGACGAAGGGCGGCAATCTGTGTTCCCACCGCCAGATACAAGAGGGTTGGTAAGGCGCCCAGCGACAGCGGGCTGAACCAAAACCACGAAATCGGGAGTATGACTGCCCCGATCGCAATGACCGTCAGCGCGTAGAGGCGCGCAGATCCGCTTAGTGCTCGGAAAGGTGGCAAGACGCTCGAATTTTAGGCCTCAGTAATTGTCTTGAGCCGCCTTTACTGAGGCCGTCGGCTCGCGCCGGGCCAGTCCGTGCTGTCGAACGCGCTCGGCTATAGAATCCAGCTACCGACTACCCGCCGAGGACCCCCTCCGCGCAGCAGTCGCTTGAACATACGAACCATGTTCGGTCCCTCCTATCCCCTTAGATTCCACTCGCTTGCGGCGACGTTTTCCAAGTCATTAGCGTGAGCCCAAGTCTCGCCTCGCGGACTTGGGGAGGGAATCGTCAATTTCCATGGCTGGCGGTAATGAAAATCCATGGCGATCAGGCCATGGAAACTGATGGGCTAGAGGTCGGCGAGCGTAATAAGTCCTAGCTTGAGAGCCGTGCTGACAGCCTCTCCTCGGTTGTTCGAGCCCAACTTCTTGAAGATATTTTGAAGATGGGTTTCGATCGAGGGCGCCGCAAGCCCGAGGTCTTTGGCCAGGTGCTTGGTTGTGTGCCCCTTGGCCACCCCCCGGAGGACCTGCATCTCGCGCGAGGTAAGGCTCACCTTGCCTTCAGAAAGGGGGGTCGACTCCGCTACCCTCCGCAACACCTCAGGAATCATTCTTCTCGGAACTGGGCTCTCGCTTCGGAGAGCGGACAGCAACGCCCGCTGAAGTTCGCTAGGACCGACGTCTTTGAGGACGTAGCCAGAGCATCCTGCTCGCATCATCCTTAGTAGGTCGTCGCTCGATTCGGATACGGTCCATGCGACGATCTTGGTGGTTGGGTACTTGGCTAGGAGTGCCTTTGCGGTCGACGGTCCGTCCATAAGTGGCATGTGCACATCCATGAGCACGAGGTCAGGCTTCAAGCTGTCCATAGCTAGTAGAGCATCGGGGCCAGACGACGCTTCGCCTGCGAACTTGAGCTCGGAGGTTGCTGACAGCATGGCGCGAGCTGCCGTCCGTGGCACGATGCTGTCGTCCACGACAAGCACGCGGTACCTCTTGTGATCCGGCGCAACCTTCGTGATGCCGCGCAGCTTAAC
>VBGP01000037.1:33880-36002 GCA_005880795.1 Chloroflexota bacterium
TGCCATTGGAACGCTCGTCGCGAACTTTGTTTGGCGGCAACAGGCCGTTTCGCGGTCGGACAACTTCTTTGAAGTGCTCTATCTCGTCCTGGCTGTAGTCGTCTTGAGCTCCATCGATGTTCGGATAGAGCGAGGCCGTCTCAACCTCGCGAGCATTGCTCTCGGAACAGCGGCGATACTACTCAATCCTGTCGATGCGACCCTTGTTGGGCTTTCGCTGGGCATCTCGATGGCCCGTCGTGGTCTTTGGCCGCTGCTGGGAAACAGCGTGATGGCTGCGGCCTACGAATGCCTCAGTGCATTGATAGCGACAAATTTCCGCGTCAGCGGTGCATTGACACTTGGACCTCGCATCTTGGTCTTGATCGCAGTAAACATCGCCGGTTGGGTCCTAATTGCCCTCGGGCTCTCTCTCCGCACAGGGGAATCGATTTTGAGCATTGTCAGGCACAACTTCACTCCCCCGTTTTACGCGGCTTATGCATATTTCGCGCTTGCAGCACTGCTCACCAGCTACGTCCTCGACGGATCGCTGTTGGGCTATCTCCTGGCGACGATTGTCTTCGTCCTAGCACTCGCTCTGACCGACACGATCGCCGGCAGACGCGTCCGGCGGGTGCTCGAGTCGGAACTCTCCGATGCGGATCGGCATCTCTTCCACAGCCGCGCCGTCGAGCGCGTCGTTCACAACCTCCGAAACCACATGGCGACAGCCATCGGCTATCTCAAAGAGATCGATCCGCGCCGACTTGATCCGATCGACCGCGAGGCCATCGAGACGGCCACGGCCGCCGCAAACGACGCGGTGACGGTTCTGCGAACTCTCTCCCAGGGCGCCACCCCTCGCGTCAGCTACGCCGCCGAGCCAATAGAGCTCAATGAACTAGTGAGCCGGGCATTGGGCATGGCGCGACCAAGGGCACGATCGAAAGAGGTGGAGCTCGGGCTACGCGAATCGCCTGAGGCGGTGAAAGTAAGAGCGGATCCTCTGCTGCTCCGGGAGGTCATCACCAACCTGATCAATAACGCGATTGACGCTGCGCCGGCGCATGGACATGTTGAGCTGACAACAGGTCGGCGCAACAACGGGTGGCTTTTCTTCAGCGTTGCGGACAACGGACCTGGGGTCTCTGACGACAATCGTCACCATCTTTTCGAACCGCACTTCACCACCAAGGAGACGGGTACAGGGCTTGGCCTGTTCATGTCGTATGGGATCGTCCGTGAGCATCAAGGCCAGTTGACTTACAACGGAAGCAGCCGTGGCGCGGTCTTCACTGTCACCCTTCCGCCTTTTACCGGTTGATGCGCACATGCGACCTCATAAGCTGAGGGAGCCATGGGAGAGGCAAAGCGCCGCGGTACTCGCCCACCAACCGACGTCGACAAGGCGCGGCGCTGGATCGTACGCGTCTGGCTCGGGTATCCGAAGTGGTTCAGGACGATCTACATCGCCTCGCTGAAGGTCAATGGGATCGCGATATTGTTGTTTGCGGGCCTCTTGCTTTCCGTCGGTATCGCGTGGCTCCTCGAGCGGCTGCTTCATATAGGAGGCTGACTCCGTGAGCACCGAGGCCAGTTGACTTACAACGGCAGCAACTGTGGCGCGGCATTCACTGTGGTTCTTCCGCCGTTCAGTGGCTGACTGCGTTCGCCTGCTTGAAGGAGGCTCAGCTTTCGAGAGCTACGGAGCTGCTGAGCGCTCCGTCAGTTGTGTCGCTTGCGGTGGGGCAGCGCGACGGTTGAACAGGCTGCGCCGGTATGCGCGCCTGCGGAGCAAACGCCTGCGCTCCGGTGTGGCGTGCGGGCCGGTGCGCGCCGAAGAGAGCCGACGATGGACGGTACGAGACCTTCGCTCAGTGTTGCGACGATCCGTTCCTGTCCGCCGGGCGGTCCTCCTTCTTTCGTTCATCGTCGGACTCCTTTCACACGCATGCCCTTCCGCCAATCACCTATTCCGGGGCAACTGGCATCGGCAGGTCGACGATGCGGTGGCTATCTAATTGCGGAGGAGACCGAGCGGGTCAGCCTCCTCCCTGTCTTGAGAACGCCTCGTAGCGCCAAAAACACCGTATAAATCCAAGCAAGCGCGCGTACTTAGGGGACCGCGCTTGCGCCCAAG
>VBGP01000098.1 GCA_005880795.1 Chloroflexota bacterium
GGCGTTCAGGACAGCGAGGTGCCCGGCGGGACTGGAAACAAGCCCTACACGGATGCGCTCGCACAGCTCGATGCTGACATGGCTCAGTACATCCACGACAACACCGAGGATGAGTTCACGCATTTCAGCTTCATCAACAGCTACCTGACGGCGAACGGTGGCTCTGCGATCAGCCTCGAACGCTTCCGAAGGCTGCCGAGCAGCCAGGCGACCGGAGCAGACCGGACCAAGAAGCGGCTGACCAATCTCATGCAGCTCACCGTGGATACGAGTTGGTGGACGCGCTACCGAAGCCGCACAAAAAACCCCGATCCGCCGTTCAACGGCACGTTTCCTCAAGCCGTACCTTCGATCGCGACGGGTGAGCATCCCGCGATTCCAAGAACGGACAAAGACCTCGCGCCCGCGAACCATTTGCAGTTCATAGCGAACACTGCAGGTTTCCACTTCGCGACAATCGAGCAGGGTGGATCCAGCCTGTATCCGTCTCTTGCGCAGCGTGTCACCAGTGTCGAGGTGCTCCGGATCCTGGTGAGCATCGGGCCAACCGAGACGATGCACTTCCAGACCTGGCAGGACAAAGCGGGCAACGCGCCCCCGATCACTGACCCCACAACGGGCCTGAGTTTTCCCGACCTCAACACGCCCCCGTTCGGAGGCGAGGATTTTCAGACCAACTTGATCATGCCGGAGCCGACCGTCTTCCTCGACCGCAAGTTCCCGGTCGTGTCGATCATCAGGCCGACCGAAACGACCGGCGTGGCCGGCGGGGCGGTGAAATTCTTGACCGACATGGGGCTGTTTCGTGGCCAGTCTCAAGCGTTCTTTGCCACCATGAGCGAGCTGGCGACACAGGCGGATGCCGCACGGCGCGGCACCTGAACAGATTCGGCGACAGAAGATCGCCTGGCAACAAGGATCAGATTGCGCGCCGAGCATAAGAGCGCGATGATTGTTGTGGCCCCGGTGGGTTCGAAAGGCGCAAGCCGGACGGATTTACCGGGGTCACTTGTTTTTGGGGTCCGCGCACTGACCTGAATTCCGCCCCCCCGACGCCAGCGGGGCGTCTGATATGTGCCCCATTCGCACCGCCGGCGCCAGACGTGGCTCAAAACCAGGGGCCGAGCTCCCTATCCCTCTTTCAGCCGGGCAGCCCGCCTGCGCTGGGCTGCCAACGCGATGACGCCAAGGGCAACGACACCAATGCTGTAAACAACCGTCGTGACATGCAGGCCGACCGACGTCGTCGCGAATCCTGCGGCCACCGCCGGGAGACTGAACGCCAGGTAGGCGATCACGAGAGCGACGGCCAGGAGCTCGCTCCGTTCGCTGGGCGCGGCCAGACGGGCCAGCGTCCCAAATGACGCAAGGGCAGACCCGCCAAAACCGATACCGGCGATGATTGTTCCCGCTCCTGCCAGCACCACCGTCTGGGATTGCACGCTGACCAGGGACAGCGCAGTCCCGGCCGAGAGCATGACGGCGCTGATTCCCAACACTCTGCTGGTCGGCCATGCGCGCAGCAGGAATGCCGTCACCGCGCCCGCGCCGGCGAGGAGCGTTACGACGAGGCCGCCAATCAGGTGGTTGCGCAGGCCGAAGAGGCCGGCCGCGACCGATGGGCCGAGCGACAGATACAAGCCGCCAAGCGCCCAGCTCGCGACGATGATCGGGACCAGCGCGTAGACGTCAGGTCGGATGTGGCGAGGCACCGAGAGTTGGGGTCGAAGCGATGCCAGGGCGCCTGGGCGTCGTGCCGACGTCTCAGGAATGAGGGCGACGACAAGGCTGGCCAGAAGTGTGGCCACCAACAGGACAGCGAATACAAGCTGTGTCGGAGCCGGTGCGAACTGAACCAGCGCGCCGCAACCGAGCGCCCCCAGCGCCAGGCCGCTGATCGGGGCAATGCCGTTGACGAGGCCCGCGCGGCCCGGTGAATGGGGCGGGTTGAGGTCCACCAACGTGGCCCCGATCGTCGAGAACGCCATCCCGGTGGCGATTCCCTGCGTGGCCCGAGCGATCAGGAGGCCGGGGACCCCACCAGCCACAAGGAACAGGACAAAAGCTGCACCTTCAAGCGCGACCGCGACCGCGAGGACCGGGCGCCGGCCGATGTGATCGGAAAGAGCGCCGACAAGCAGCAAGGAGGCGATCAGGCCCACCACGTAGACCGCGAAGATGACGGTCAGCGTCGTGGCGGTGAACCCCCACTCCTTCTGATAGACGACGTAGAGCGGCGTCGGCGCGCTCGCCGCCGCCGCGAAGAGCATGAAGACGGCGGTGATAGCCACGAAGGCTGTCGCCGGCGATAGCCTGCCGCGTGGCGACCCAACCTCTTCAGAGGTTTGCAACGTGGCGCCGACCGGAGCCGCTACCGTCACGTGCCGGCCAGCGCGCGGCGTGCCTGCGCGACGATGTCGGCGCCTGTGTTGGCGTGCCCGTTGATGCCCCAACCGCCTTCGGGCGATTCGGTGATCAGTACCCAGGTGCGCTCGGTCAGCTGTGGGTCACCTGCGGCGGTGGCGACGATGTCCGTCAGCTCCCGCACCACGCCCAGCTGCTTGTCGCGATCCAGGACCCCGATCGGCGTGAGGACCTGCACCCGAACGTAGTTGCTGTCACCCGCAACGTTGGACACGGCTTCGGCGGGTAGGTCGTGGACGAAGGCGGCGGTGTTGTTTCGGAACATCTCGATGTCCGGAACCTTCTCCCACCGCATCACGGCGCCAGCAAGGTCCTTGGCCAGCGCGTGCTTGTCGCTGAACGTTCCCTCGGCGGCGTACACATCGATCATCGGCATTGGACGGCTCCTTCAACTCGGGACGCTAGACGGAACGGATCTTGGAATACACAGAACGGTCTGTATATTCCAGCACCAGACAGATTCGGATAGCCAGATGGCCGAGGAGCACCCATGAGCGTCCAACCCGATCGCGATCTCGATCCGCCGGTCGCACTGGTGACTGGAGCCAGCTCCGGCATCGGCCGAGCGGTCGCCCTGAAGTTGGCGGACGACGGCTTCTACGTCATCGTCCATGGCCGCGATGTATCGCGGGGAAACGCGACCGTCGAAGAGATCGAGTCCAAAGGCGGACAGGGGCGGTTCGTCTCGGGCGATCTGACCACGCAGGCGGATATTGAGCGCCTGGCCGCCGAGGTCGGCGCGGTTGATGTGCTGGTCAACAATGCCGGCTTTTCCTGGTTCGGACCAACGGCCGACCTGGATCCCGCAACGTTCGATGCGCTGTTCGCAAGCAATGTGCGATCCGCCTATTTCCTGGTGGCCGCTGTTGCGCCCAAAATGGTTGAGCGCGGCACCGGCAGCATCATCAACATCGGGAGCATGGCCGGCCAGATCGGCCTTGCCGGCGGAGCAGCGTATGGGGCGACCAAGGCGGCGCAGGCGGCACTGGCTCGTGCTTGGGCCGCCGAGTTCAGCCCACGCGGTGTCCGGGTCAACGCCGTCGCCCCAGGACCAGTGTTCACGGCTGGAGCTGCACCGGATCGAACCGAAAAGCTGGGGAGCACCACTCTGCTCAATCGTGCCGCCCAGGCCAAGGAGATAGCTGAGGTTGTTGCGTTCCTGGCCTCTCCAAGGTCCAGCTACATCACTGGCGCAACCATCGCCGTCGACGGCGGCCGGACCGCCGTCTAGGCCAGTTCGTGAGGATGAAGTCATGGCTGTGAAGACAACAGGCGCCGAGCCGAAGTCCTCGCAGCGCCGTTCGGCGCGCGACCGCTTGCTCTCCGCCGCTGACGAGCTTTTTTACGCGGAAGGCGTTCACGTCGTCGGTGTGGACCGGATCGTTGAGCGGGCCGGCGTCACCAAGGCCTCGCTGTACAGCACCTTCGGCAGCAAAGAGGAGCTCGTGCGTGCCTACCTCGAGCATCACATGCGGCGAAGGCAGGAGCGCATCGCCCGCATCCTCGCCGCAAATCAGACACCAAGAGAGCGCATCCTTGGGGTGTTCGCGGAGGTCGAAGAGCTCTTGGCGGGGTCAGCGTTCCGGGGATGCCGGTTCATCAGCGCCGCCGCCGAGTCGCGGCGAGGCGATGCGAGCGAGGTCGTGGCCGCGAAGTACCGTGCCTGGCTCCTGTCACTCTTCGCGGAGCTCGCGGAGGCCGCCGGAGCAAGCGATCCCAAACAGCTGGGTCGACGGCTGCTGCTGCTTTATGACGGCGCCGCCGTTGCAGCACGGATGGACGCGGACCGCGATGCTGCTGCTGGGGCCATGCACTCTGCGGTCGCCGCGTTGCTCGAGGCCGCGATCTCCTCAAAGCGCCACAGTCGCCGGGCACGCTGACCCGCCGACGTAGGCGGATCCGCCTCCGAGGTTTCGCGACCGCATTGATCCGATCATGTATGGATGGCGCCGCCGGTCCGGCAGAGCTCGGTGCAGGCCGCAATGTTGTCGCTACGTGCAACTGTCATCCAGCCCTCGCGTCCATGGATGTTGGTCGTACTGGGAGTTGTCGTGCTTCTGCTCGCCGTCGAACTCTCGCTTTTCTGGCGCAGTCCGGAGTATGTGAGTATCGACTTCCACGCCTACGCGGCCGCTGCGCGTGTGGGCGAGCAGTCGGGCTGGGCACACATCTACGACCAGGGCCTAGTCAAGGCGACCGAAAGTCAACTGGTCCCGCACCAGTCCACGCTGCGGTTTATCAGTCCCCCGCCTGTAGCCTGGCTCGCGGCGGTCCTTACGCCGCTGCCGTACTGGCTTGCGTACGGCGTCTGGGCGGCGCTGATGTTCAGCTCTCTGGCGTTGGCCTTCGCGTGGTCGACGACCTACCGTGGTCTGACGCGACTGGTCGCAGTCGGCGTCGCGATCGTTCCGTGGTGGGTGCTCCATGCACTCTATGTCGGCCAGGTGGTACCGCTGGTCGCGGCGAGCGTTCTGATCGCCTGGCGCCTGTTGCGCGAGGACCGCGACGTGGCCGCCGGAATCGTCCTCTCGCTCGTGGTGCTTAAACCACAAGCCGCAGCCGTGGCCCCCTTAGCGCTTCTGGCGGCCGGCCGCTATCGTGCCTTTGCGGCCTGGGTGGCGGCCGCCGCGACCGTGGCCGGGGCCAGCCTGCTGACCCTTGGGCCGCACGGATTGGCCGAGTACAGGAACTCTTTCGACCTTCTGCCCGCAAGCTCGTCCGACGTAACGCTCGGGGCCGCGTTCGGTCTGACGGGGACCGGACTCGTTCTGTCTGGCGCGCTCATCGTGTGCGCAGCGCTGGTCACTGCCCGCCGGATGCGGTCGGACCCAGGCATTGTCATTGGCCTCGGCGTGCTCGCCTCGCTCCTGGCCACGCCCTATCTGTACGAGAACGACCTCTGTGTCCTCGGGGTGGCCGGCTGGATCCTTTGGCAGGAGCGGCCCACGCCCTTCTGGCGCGCTTCGCTGCTCGCGATCTGGATACTCGCCGCCACACATCTGGTCATCACCGGCGTGGGCGCTTCGACGCTGCGGCAGTGGCCGCTGCTGGAGCTCGCTCTCTTCGTGGCCCTCGTGGCCACGGCTTGGTTCGGCCTCCTCGATCGCCCTCCGGCCGCGACTGCTGCGGCGTTTACGGGCGAGGCTGACCCGTCTAAGCCTTAGCCAAAGGTGCAGTCGAGGGTGACCTTGGCGAGGGCGGTCTCGAGAACGGCGAGCTCGTGGTCGTCCAGCTTCGTGAGGAATAGATCGGAAACTCCGCGGATGTGGACCGGAGCTGCGATGGTGAGACGGTCCAATCCGGAGTTCGTCAACTCGACCACGACGCCGCGCGCGTCGGCATCGGCATGGGCACGACGCACAAGGCCTTCCTGAACGAGGCGGGTCACGCGCCGGGTCATGCCGGAGCGTGAGATGAGGGCTCGGTCCGCCAGCTCTGTCATCCGCAGCGAACCGCCGGCGATGGCCAGCTGAGCCAGGACGTCGAAGTCGGCCAGGGCCAGACCGGTCTTGCTTTCGAGATCGGTCTCGAGCTGGCGCAAGAGCGTGGCGTGGGCGCGGAGCAGCGCGTCCCACGCATGCAAGCCCCTTTTGCCCGCCACCTCCTTGGCCACGATCCGATCGAATTGGGCAGCGGCATTCCGCCCCGAAACTACTTGCATATGCAATATCTACCCGCCTAAGGTACTTGTAAGTGCAAGTATATCGATTGCCCGGCACAGGAGATTGCAGATGATCAAAGAAGTCGCAGTCGACCCAGACGGTTCCCTGACCCGGCGGTGGGGCACCAAGGCGGACGACGTCCGAGTGAAAAAAACCATGGCCGCCCTCGAAGCGAATGGAATGACCGTGTTCCGGGCATCGGACGGCGCGGCGGCAAAGCGAATTGTCCTGGACCTCATCCCCGACAGCTCCCCGGTGCACCAGGGCGCCTCCCAAACGCTCGACGTGCTGGGTATCACGTACGAGATCGAAAAGTCCGGTCGCTACGCCCCGCTCCGGCCGCGGATCTGGAGCCTGGATCGCGCGACCGAGGCCGATGAAATTCGCCGGCTGGGCGCGACGCCGGATGTCATGCTCGGGAGCGTCCACGCGGTCACCGAGACCGGGTCGCTGCTCGCGGCTTCCATGAGCGGCAGCCAGCTCGGGCCTTATGTCAGCGGTGCCGGACAAGTCATCCTCGTCATCGGGACGCAGAAGATCGTTCGCGACATCGATGAAGGTCTCCTCCGCATCAACGAATACGCGTATCGGCTCGAAGACGCCCGCGCCCAGGCTGCGTACGGCATACACAGCGCCGTGAACAAGGTTCTCATCATCAACCGCGAGATCACCCCGGGGCGGATCACTGTCGTGTTGGTCGACGAGGTGCTCGGTTTTTAGATGCCCCAGACAGAAGCCCGCGAGGCAACATCAGCCCTGGCAATCCCCAAATCGACGCTGGGGGTAGGGATCATCGGGGTCAGCCCCGCTCGGGGCTGGGCCACCACCGCCCACATCCCGGCACTGCGGGCGCTGCCGAACTACAGGATCGCGGCGCTCAGCGCCCGCAGCGCGGAATCCGCGCGCGCAGCAGGCCAGGTCTTCGGGGTCGGCGCGGTGTTCTCAGACCACGAGCAGCTGGTGACCCAGCCAGATGTCGACGTGGTCGCTGTCACGGTCAAGGTCCCACACCATCGAGAGCTTGTCTCCGCCGCTCTTGCCGCAGGCAAGGCCGTGTACTGCGAGTGGCCGCTCGGCCGTGACCTCGAGGACGCGCGGGCGATGGCCGCGCTCGCCGCCAAGCAGGGGGTGCGCACGGTCGTTGGGTTGCAGGCACGCCAGGCCCCGGCCATCGAGTTCGTCCAACAGCTGCTTCGAGATGGATACGTCGGTGAGGTCCTGTCAACAACGATGGTCGGATTGTCGATCCCGGGCGACGTTGTCGGCCAGCCCAACGCCTACATGCTCGACAAGACAAACGGGGCAAACCTGCTCACGGTCCCGTTCGGCCACAGCCTTGACCTTTTGAATTACGTGCTGGGCGAGTTCGTCGACCTGTCAGCCGTGTCGGATGTTCGTAGGCCGCTGATCACCATCGAAGAGACCGGGGAGCAGATCGTAAAGACGGCGGTCGACCAGATCGCGGTCATCGGCACCCTCACGTCGGGGGCGACGGCCAGCATCCACATCCGTGAGGCGGTGGCCGGCGGTATCGGGTTCCTATGGGAGATCAACGGAACCGACGGAACGCTCCGGATCACCGCTGATGCCGCACTCCCTGAAATCTTTCCGCTGACCGTTGCGGGGGCACAGGGGCGGGACGAGCCGACCGCGCTTGCCATCCCGGCGGCGGTGAGACAGAAATGGCCCGCGCTCGCGAGCCTGGAAGGAGCGCCCGCCTTCAACGTAGCTCGTGCCTACGCGGCGTTCGCGGCAGACATCGACAACGGCACTCACACCGTGCCGGACTTTGCCGACGCCGTGCGGCGCCACGAGGTCATCGCCGCCATTGAGAGGTCTGCGGCATCAGGGAAACGCGTGAAGGCGTGAGGCTCCCGCTACATCCAGTGCTGACGGTGGCGGTAGATCTCCACGACTGGGTCGCGGGGATGTCGCTCACGGTATGCGCGGAACCGCGCGAGCAAGCGCAGGTAGCGGCGATTCGACGACCGCAGTCTGCGGTGCGGAATCTTGATTAGATAATTCTCGACCTTCCAGATGTTCGTGAGGGCCAGGCGCCAGTCGTACTTGCCCAGGGTGCGCAGATCCACTAGCTGGTAGCCAGTGATGCGGCCGGTGAAGTCCACGTATGGGTCGAAGTAGCTCCACACCAGATCGCGAATACCGCGGAACACCGGTTTGCGGCCGTGCAGGCCCGCATCCCGGGACCGGGCCACCGCGCCCCACCGACCTCGGTGGCGAAACACGTAGATCACATGATCCACCCCATCCTTGGACTCGAAGCTGACCACGAGCGGCGGGTAGCCGTGTTGCTCCAAGATCACGGCAGCGACGAGCGCCGCCTCCAAACAGTGCGCGGTCTCGTGGCGGACGACCTGGCGAAAGGATCGGAGGGTGTCCCCGTGCAGCTCCCAGTTGTAGGGCAGCCTTCGCAGGAACTGCTGGACCTGTTCAGGGGTGCGGTGTCGCTGGATGATTCGC
>VBGP01000099.1 GCA_005880795.1 Chloroflexota bacterium
GGGAATCTGCAGCGCCTGCTCCTCGGTCAGCGCGAGGCCGAAGTCGAACGCGAAGTCGCTGTTGTAAGTGGAGACATAGGGGAACTGCCAGCCCATCCGCTGCTTGTAGGCCGTCAGCCGCTCGACCGGCGCCCGCGAAAAACAAATCAGCGTCACGTCGCGGTGGCTCAGATGAACGAGCGAGCCGTCGAGCCCGTCGCCCAAGCTGGTGCAGCCGGGGCAGGCGCCGACCGTGTAGTCGGGGCCGAACATG
>VBGP01000215.1 GCA_005880795.1 Chloroflexota bacterium
TCGGCGCCGACCAACGCGAGGCCGGCGCCTGTTCTCTGCACGCAGGGAGCTTAGTGGTGCGGCGAGCGTTTTGCGGTTTATTCAGGTCAGGAGAATTGATCGACCGGTCCCGGACCGTCGCTGCTGCCCATGACCGGCCGGTCGAGCTTGCCACGACGTGCCGCGGACGAATCTACAAGGCCGTTTAGGCAGGGGCGCTTCGGGTTTTGGTTCCATCCCTTCGCGCGGAGTCTAACGATGCCGCACCAGCGATCGAGGTCAACCAAACAATGCTGCAGCCCGTCGTTGCCCCGATCTGCAAAAATTGGTCGGGCCCGGGATTTGAACCCGGGGCCTCACGGTCCCGAACTCGGCGACGTTCCGTCCAGCAATGTCGGAACGATCGATTTCAGGTCGATTCTCCTAAGACGCCCACCTATTCCGTCCAGATTTGAGACGTTTTTCCGCCGGATTACTACACCACCTGCTACACAGCGTTGCTGCGGAGGGATCACCCTCTGGCTCTTCGGCGGCGTATCGCGATTCACCAGCGACACCAACTCTCCTGGCACACAAGCACTTTTCACGTTTGTCGGTCCACTCACGACCTTGGTGCTGGGCGCGGTTTTCTACGTCATTTCGATCGCGGCAGGTAGTGGCGCTCATCCAGGACTTGTGGCCCCGACGACTACTTCTTTGCCGGCGGCCCTGGGTGGATGACTTGCTCTCCGAACCGCGATGACTTAGGGGGAGCTCCTCGAAATGTGTGATCCGGCGCCTCGAGTGAGCGCCGAAATTGAATCGCCCCGGGTTTGTTGGAGGCTAATGGCCTTGGAATTCTGAACCCGGACGTCTCACGGTCCTGCCCCGTGCTTCGCACATGGGTTTCGCCCGACACTATCGGCCCCGTAGTGCCCTACGGTCTAGGCATGAGGACGTTGCATCCGGCGTACCGCATCAGTGACCTGGCCAACTCACTGGCCTTCTACGGGGCAATCGGATTCGAGCAGGTCGGTCGCGTTGATCTGGGCGACGGCGTGACTTTAACGATGCTCAAGTTCCCCGCGGATGAGGTGGTTACGCTCGAACTGGTGCACCGGCCGGCCGACGGACCAGTAGTCATCGGCAGCGGGTTCAGCCACCTCGCGGTGCAAGTCGATGACCTCAGCGGCATGATCGAGGCCGTTACGAAGGCAGGACTAAGTGCCGGCCAGGTCGAACGCCCGGGCGGCCTTGATGGGCCACAAACGTCATGGCTCCATGACCCCGACGGCTACCGGATCGAGCTGGTGCAGTGGCCACCAGGTCACGCCTATGGGATCACCGCTGCCGACTTTGGCTAGACGCCCGGTACCCAGCGCCCGACATTACCGCCTCCACGAACCAGATTTCGATTGCCCCAGCCCTGTGGCTCACATTCTCGAACTCATCGAGTCGAGCTTGGAATTCTGCGTTGGGTGCCTCAACCAGGATGGCAACGACGTTCAGGCCGAACCGGAGCTCATGAGTCACGAGCAGACTGTTGTCCGTGACCGATGAATTTTCCGCGCCATGTTGGTCTGTACGCCAAATACCCACTCACGGGAAGCTGACGCCATGCGAAAACTGACCTTTGGCATGAACCTGAGCCTGGACGGCTACATCGCCGCATCCGGCGACGACCTCGGCTGGAGCGTGCCGAGCGACGAGCTGTTCCAGTGGTGGTCCGACCGGGTGGGGGCGACGGGCCTGGCGCTGTACGGGCGCAAGCTGTGGGAGACGATGAGCTCCCACTGGCCGACCGCCGACAAGCAGCCTGGCGCCACACCGGCGCAGATCGAGTTCGCCCGCCGCTGGCGGGACATGCCGAAGGTGGTGTTCTCCTCGACAACCAGCGCGGTCGACTGGAACGCCCGCCTGGTCACCGGCGACGCTGTCACCGAGATCACCCGGCTCAAGACTGAGGATGGCGGTCCCATGGACGTCGGCGGCGCCACCCTCGCCGCGGCGGCCATGCGGGCCGGGCTGATCGACGAGTACGCGATCGTCACCCACCCGGTCCTGGTGGGCGGCGGCACGCCGTTCTTCACGGCCCTGGACAACAGGGTGAACCTGAACCTGGTGGAGACCCGGACGTTTCCCGACGGCGTGCTCCTGGCCAGGTACGAGACCGGGCGCTGAATACCCGACCTCGGATCGGCGCGGGCTCGGGCCACCCAAGGATCCCGTGGCCGTTAGGGGATCGGCTTGCGACACACGCCGACCCTGCCAATTTCGTGACTCAAGACAGTTCCACGAATGCGTGTAACGACTGTAGACACGCCGAGCACCCGGACTTTCGGTCGGCGCCCGCGAACCGCTCTGCGTGCTCGAGGGCGGCTGGTCGCCCGCGAGGACCATGCCGAGAAAACCGACTGATCCGCAGGCGCTGAGGCCGTTGGCAGGTGCAGCTGTCGGCCGATTACTTCTGCGATCTCGCGTTGGTATGGCCTCGTCGCCGACCGCGTGCTTTTCGGAATGTTCGGGGTGCAGGTGCATCGGTTAGCTTCGGCCGGGACTTCGGCCCGAGACTCAGACCCGCAAGTGTTCGTGTGACG
>VBGP01000100.1 GCA_005880795.1 Chloroflexota bacterium
GAGTCGCCGGACGTGAAGGGCCTGTGGGCGGCCGCCGCGGTGTGGGTGAAGGAAGGGCCCGGCACCGGCAAGGCCGTCGCGGAGTGGATGGTGCACGGCGAGTCGGAGATCGACCTCCACTCCTCGGACATCGCCCGGTTCCACGAACATCAGAAGACACGCGCGCACGTGCGCGCGCGAGCGGCCGAAGGCTTCAACAAGACGTACGGCATCGTCCACCCCGGCGAGCAGTGGGCTTCCAACCGCGGCATCCGCCTCGCGCCATTCCATGTCCGCGAGCGTGAGCTGGGGGCGGTCTTCTTCGAGGCAGCGGGGTGGGAGCGACCGCAGTGGTACGAGTCGAACTCGCCGCTGCTGGAGGAGTACGGCGACCGCGTGACCCGCCGCACCTCCGAATGGGAGTCGCGTTGGTGGTCGCCGATCATCAACGCGGAACACCTCGCGATGCGCGACCGCGCAGGCCTGTTCGACCTCTCCGCCTTTACCATCTTCGACATCCTCGGGCCCGGAGCGCTCGCTTCGGTGCAGTCCGCCGCGCTGCGGCAGATGGACGTTCCGGTGGGACGCGTCGTCTACACGCCGATCCTCGCCCCAAATGGCGGCTTCAAGTCCGACCTGACGATCATGCGCCTGGGCGACGAGCACTTCCGCGTCGTCACGGGCGGCGCGGGCGGGATGTCGGACAAGAAGTGGTTTGGCGACTTGCTCGCCGTCGGGGCGCAGCTGACCGATGCGACCTCCGCGATGACGACCGTCGGCCTTTGGGGGCCACGCGCGCGCGAGGTTCTGGCAGGGGCGACGTCCGACGACATCTCCAACGACGGCTTCAAGTTCGGTACCTGCCGCACGATCGAGATCGGCACCCAGCGCGTGCTGGCCTCGCGCATCTCCTACGTCGGTGACCTGGGGTGGGAGCTCTACGTCCCGATCGAGCAGGGGCTCAAGCTGTGGGACACGCTGTGGGAGTCGGGCCAGCCGCACGGCCTCGTGGCATGCGGCATCGGGGTGTACGGCACCACCGGACGGCTCGAGAAGTGCTACCGGGCGCACGGCAACGAGCTGGAGACCGAATACAACGTCGTGGAGGCGGGGATGGCCGCGCCACGGGTGAAGGAGGAAGACTTCACCGGCAAAGGGCCCCACCTCCGCCACCGAGAGGAAGACCCGGCGGCCATCCTCTGCACGCTCACGGTTGACGACCACCGATCGAAGAGCGGGGAGAAGCGCTACATGCTCGGCCGGGAGCCGATCCTCAAGCGCGACGGGAAACGGATCGTCGACCGGCGCGGGCGCGGGTCGTATGTCACGAGCGCGGGCGCGGGGCCGTCGGTCGGCAAGCACATCCTCATGGCGTACCTCACCCCTGAGGAGTCGGTCGTCGGCAACCAGCTGCTCGTCGAGTACATGGGCGAACGCTATCCCGTCACCGTTGCGGTCGCCGGCGCCACACCACTGTTCGATCCCGAGAACTCACGCATCAGGTCGTGAGGGTTCTCGCCTGCATCAAGCGCGTGCCGATCACCGGTGGGCGGATCGTGCTCGCCGAGGACGCCCGTGCGATCAACACGCAGCATCTCGCCTTCACCATGAGCCCACACGAGGAGTGCGGCGTCGAGGAAGCGGCTCGCCTGATCGAGGCGCACAAAGGTGATTCAGTCGTTCTGACGCTCGGTCCGCCCGAGGCGACAGAGCAGCTGCGTGACGCGATGGCGCTCGGTATCGACCGGGCCATCCACCTGCAGACGGACGGGCAGGAGTGGGACGGGGAAGCGACGGCCGCGGCGCTGACCGATGCGATTCGGGCCGATGAGGCGGCGAGCGGGCGCTTCGACATCATCTTCCTCGGCAACGAGTCGGCCGACTCGGGCGGCTTCCAGGTCGGCGCGCGCGTCGCCTACGCCCTGGGACGCCCTCTGGTCACCGGTCTTAAGAAGGTGACGCTTGACGGCTCGTCGGTCCGCTGCGAGCAGGAGGTCGAAGGCGGGCGGGACGTCTACGTGGTGCCCCTGCCCGCGGTGCTGACGGTCAAAGAAGGGCTGAACCTGCCGCGATACCCATCGGTGCCGGGTCGCATGCGGGCGCGCAGCAAACCCGTCGCAGTCAGCACCCCTGCTCGCCCTGCGCCGCACCTGGAGCTGGTCAGGCTCGCGGTACCCGCGGGTCAGGGCCGGCGCGCGGAGTCGCTGGGCGCGGGCGCGGCGGCCGCCCCCGCCGTGGTCGAGATGCTGCAGAAGGCCGGCGTGGTGTGACAGTCCTGGTCCTGATGGACGAGAGCGACGCTTCGCGCCAGGCCCTGACGTTGGCGCGCAAGTTCGGCGAGCCGCGCTCGATGCGGATGGATGCGCTTGGAGCTTTCGCACCCGACGCCATCGCTGCGGCGCTCGCCGAGGCAGCAAGTGAGCTGAACGTGGCAGCAGTGTTCGGCGCGGGCACGGACCGGGGCAACGAGGTCATGGCCCGGCTCGCGGCGCGTTTGGGTCTGCCGTTCGCCGCCAACTGCATCGCCGTGACCCCCGGCGATCCGGTCACGCTGACGCGCCTGCGCTGGGGCGGCAGCCTGCTCGAGGAGGCGCGCCTGCACAGCCCGCGTCCGCTCATCACGGTGGCGCCCCACACGATCCCGGCCGACTCCGGACCCGCGCCGGTCGAGGTCGACGTGAAGCCTCCGGCCGAGGCCGATCTGGTCGTTCGCGTCGTAGACCATGTCTCGCCGAGCAACGGCGGCGTTTCGCTGGCCGAGGCAAAGGTCATCGTCAGCGGCGGGCGAGGTGTCGGATCGAAGGAAGGCTTTGCCATCATCGAAGACCTGGCCGGATTGCTCGGCGCCGCCGTCGGATGCTCTCGCGCGGTGACGAGCGCCGGCTGGCGCCCGCACAGCGACCAGGTCGGACAGACCGGGACCAAGGTGGCGCCCGAGGTCTACATCGCGTGCGGCATCTCGGGGGCGACCCAGCACATGGCCGGCCTCAAAGGCGCTAAGAGAATCCTCGCCATCAACTCCGACCCGCAGGCCCCGCTGATGCTGAACGCGGACTACACCGTGACGGGTGATTTAAAGGAGATCGTCCCCGCGATCTCGGCCGAGATCCGCAAGCGCCGTTGATCGCAATTCAGGCTGCTGCGCTGGCCCTGGCCTTCGTCATCGCGGCCGCGCTCTTCGGCCGGCGCGCCCTGAAGCTCTACCGCCTAATTCGGTCTGGCAAGCCCGCGTCCCGCTTCGATGACGTGCCCGCCCGCGCCAGGATCGAGGCCACCGATGTGATCGGCCAGCGGAAGCTGCTGCAGCACCTGCTGCCGGGCCTGATGCATGCCGCGATCTTCTGGGGCTTCATCGTCCTGTTCCCCACGATCGTCATCGCCATGATCGGCGCCGTCGACGCGCATGCGACCCTGCCGTGGCTCGGCGCGCAGGGCTGGTACGCGTTGCTGGTCGACGTCTTCGCACTGCTCGTCTTGATCGGCGTGATCACGGCTGTCGTCATCCGCAAGGTCCAACGCCCGGCGCGCTTCCAGGGTAGCCATCTGGGCGAGGCGGACCTGATCCTCGCGCTCATCGCCGGCATCGTCCTCACCCTGTTCCTATGGCACTCATCACAAATCGCACTCGGCCTCAACGATTACCCGGCCGGGTGGGCGCCGATCTCCGACGTGCTGTCCCACGTGGTCGCACCGATCGCGCCGTTGACCGAGCGCCTCGCGGTGTGGGCGCATGTGCTGATCATCCTGTCCTTCCTCGTCTACCTCCCCTACTCGAAGCACCTGCACATCCTGGTGGCTGCGTTCAACGTGTACTTCGGGCGGACGCGCCCGCGGGGGCGGCTCGAGCCGATCGACTTCGAGAAGCCGGAGGCGGAGGTGCGCTTCGGGTCCGCGCGGTCGAGCGATATGACGTGGAAGCAGATGCTCGACGTCGTGTCGTGCACGGAGTGCGGGCGCTGCCAGGACGTGTGCCCTGCCTATGCGACCGGCAAGGCTCTGTCGCCGAAGCTCCTGATCATGGCGATGCGGGACAACCTGCTGAGCGGCGCCTCAGGGCCGATCGTGCCGAACGCGGTGACCGACGACATCGTTTGGGACTGCGTCACTTGCGGTGCCTGCGTGCGCGAGTGCCCGGTGAACATCGAGCACATCGACCACGTCCTTGACCTGCGGCGCAACCTCGTGATGGTCGAATCGCGATTCCCCGAAGAGGCGGGAGCGATGCTGCGCGACGTCGATCGAACGTCGAACCCCTGGGGCAAGCCGCAGGCCGACCGGATGCAGTGGGCGGAGGGGCTGGGGGTTCGCGTGCTGCAGCCCGGCGACCCGGGTCCCGACGTGCTGTTCTGGGTGGGCTGCGCGCCCGCGTTTGATGAGCGCGCACGCAAAGCCGCGGTCTCGACCGCCACTTTGATGCAGAAGGCCGGCGTGGACTTTGCGGTGCTTGGCCCGCGCGAGGCATGCACTGGAGACCCGGCGCGCCGCATGGGCGACGAGTACACCTTCCAGAGGCTGGCCGGTGAGAACGTCGCGACGCTGAACGGCGCGCAGGTCAAGAAGATCGTCACCACGTGCCCGCACTGCTTCAACACGCTGGGCAACGAATACGGGGACTTCGGCGGCAGCTACGAGGTCGTGCACCACACGGAGTTCCTGGCCCAGCTCGTGCGCGAGGGCAAGCTCTCGCCCGTGGCGAGCGACCGCAAGATCACCTACCACGACTCCTGCTACCTCGCGCGCCACAACGACGTGCGAGCCCAGCCTCGCGAGCTGGTCGACGCGGTCGGTAAGGCCGTAGAGATGCCGCGCAACCGCGAGCGGACGTTCTGCTGCGGCGCGGGCGGCGCGAGGATGTGGATGGAGGAGAAGCGAGGCCGCCCGATCAACCAGGAGCGGGTGCGCGAGGCCGTCGCGACGGGCGCTGAGACGCTGGCGGTGGCGTGCCCGTTCTGCACGGTGATGCTGGACGACGGCGTGCGCGAAACAGGCGCGAAGCTGCAGGTCTTCGACCTGGCCACGCTGCTGGCCGAAGCCGTGGAGCGAAAGCGCACCTAGATGGCGCGGCATTCGGTGCGGTTTGCGCAGGACGCACCATTGCCCGCGCGGATTACGTCCTCTTTGCGCAAAAAGCCCGCCTGAGCGACTACGCCATGCCTGACGTCGAGTATGTCGACCTTCCGATCTATCACGACGAGCTGTCTCAGGCTCTGAACTTCACTGCATCCGATCTCCAGGAGAACCGCGCCGGTCGGCTGAGCGACTCGCAGAGTTCCACACAGCAGAGGGTCGTCGCAAGATCGGTCGTTAAGTCTGTTGTGCTCTTGCTGCTCGCTTGCGGCGGGATCGCAGGTTGGCTGGCGATAGGCGTCACAACAATCCTCGGCTTGATCCCGTTTTTCCTCGCGGTGCTTTTCCTGTGCTGGATTGGGATCTTTGCGTGGTATATGCCACCGTTGTGGCGAGACGCCAACGCCGGGGTTGTGTCCAGCGTCGAGGGATTCGTCAAACAGTCCGAGCGCCGACGAGACATCGCCATCGGATCGGGGCAAAGAGTTCCGATCTGGACCTACTACTGGGTGGTGGACGATCGCCAGCGTTTCTGGGTCCCCGGGAGGGTGTATCCAGTCCTTACGCCAGCGCGGCACCGGCTGTACTTCTTGCCAGAGAGCCGCCGCATCGTTGCGGCGGAGCCGATCAGCTAGAGACGCGAAACAGGACGCGGTTGGCGGACGGGTCGACCGCCGCCAGTCCGCCGGCCTCTTCGGTGACCCGGACCTCGCCGTGGTCGAGCCTGCTCACCAGATCGTCCAGGTCTCGATTCGTGGGCAGCTCGACGGTGAACCGGCGCAAGCCCGCCGAACCGGCCGCCGCGGGGCGCGCACCGTGGCCCGCCCACTCGTTCAGTCCGAGGTGGTGGTGATAACCGCCCGCCGAGATGAACCCGACGCCTGGCATCTTGCCGATGACGTCAAAGCCGACCAGGTCAACGTAGAACCGAAGCGCGTCGTCGACGTCGGCGACGTGCAGGTGGACGTGGCCCATCTTCGTGCCCACTGGCATCGGCGCAAGGAGGCCCTCGCGCGTCCGATCCTCCTCGCTGAGGTGGCCGAACATCTCCTCCAGGTCGATCGGATCGCGTCCCGATCGCGGGCGCCCGTCTTTGTCCCAGGCGCCGTAGGTGCCGTTGACCATGCCCATCGTCCCGTCCTCAGGTGACTCGACATAGATCTCGATCCCGTTGCCGTCTGGGTCCCACAGGTAATTGGCCTTGGTCATGACGTGGTCGGTCGGGTACTGGTCCCAGCCGAGCTGGCTCAGCCTTGCAATGACCCGCGCCAGCTCGCGGCGGTCGGGCACGACGATGGCCAGGTGGTACAGGCCGGATGTCTTTGGCTCGACGGGCCGCTCGGCGCCCGGATGGAGCACGACGATCTCGCGGCCGGCGGCCCCCATGCGGATCTCGGGGCCGTGGGAAGACACCGGCTGCAGGCCTATGTAGTCGCGGTAAAAGCGGAGCGCACGCTCGCCGTCCGTGACGGCGATCTCGACCGGTCCCACGCCGGTCTTCGCGGCGATCGACTGAGTCTTCACAGCACCTTTTTACCCCGCCGGCGTGCGGGCTATTCGCGGTGGGGCAAAGGCACCCTCGGATAGTCCGGACGAAGCGGCGGTATCTACACCGGAATTCCCGGATAGTCCGGACTATCCGAGGGTGAGGTCAGCCTAGCTCAGGCCCAGGATGTTGCCTTTGACGTCGATGTCGATGCTGGCTGCGATCGGGGTCGTGGGCAGGCCTGGCATCGTCCGCATCTCGCCGCAGATCGGGTAGATGAAGCCCGCGCCGACCGACGCGCGCACCTCGCGCACCGGCAGCACCCAGCCGGTCGGAGCTCCCTTCAGCTTCGGGTCGGACGAGATCGAGAGGTGCGTCTTGGCGATGCACACGGGCAGGCGCCCAAAACCGCTCGCCTCGTACGCGTCGAGCTGGCGGGCCGCGACTGGGTCGTACTCGACGCCACGCGCGCCATAGATCCGCAGCGCGATCGTCTCGATCTTCTCGCGCAGCGTCGCGGCGTCTGGATAGAGGAGCTGAAATGTGCTCGGCTCATCGGCGGCGGCGGCCACCATCTCCGCGAGCTCGGTCGCTCCCTTGCCCCCCTCGACGAAGTTGTTGCACACCGCCGACCGGACGCCGAGGTGTTCCGCGAGCTCGCGGATTGCGCGGTGCTCCGACTCATGGTCGCCCGGAAATGCGTTGATTGCGACCACTGGCGTTACGCCGTGGATCTGGATGTTCTCCACCTGCTTGCGGAGGTTGGCGGCGCCGGCGAGGACGTCGTCAGGATTCTCTTTCAACAGCTCAGGCGGCAGGGGCTTGCCCGCGACGACCCTGTACTTGCCCGAATGAACTTTCAGCGCCCGCACGGTGGCGACGATGACCGCCGCGTCCGGCGCGAGCCCCGACGTCCGGCACTTGATGTTGAAGAAGCGCTCGGCTCCCATGTCGGCGCCGAATCCCGCCTCCGTGACGACGAAGTCACCGCAGTGGACGCCCAGCAGGTCGGCCAGCACCGACGACGCGCCGTTCGCGATGTTGCCGAAGGGACCGGCGTGGACGAGCACGGGCGTGTTCTCCAGCGTCTGGAGCAGGTTCGGCTTGATCGCGTCGAGC
>VBGP01000104.1 GCA_005880795.1 Chloroflexota bacterium
GGAACCGCGTGAACGTCAGTCATCGCCGGCTCACCTCCACTTCCAGGACGAGCTTGCCTCGGACGCTACCTTTCTCCAGCCGCTCGTGCGCGGCGGCAGCCCGCTCCAGCGGAAACACCTCGTCAATCTTGACCTCGAGGTCGCCGGAATCGACCAGCCCAGCGATCTTCTCGAGGGCATGACCGTCGGGCTCGACCAAAGGCTCCATCACACGGACCCGCCGCCGCCGGCCCTCGCGCTGCACCGCCTCCGAGGCCCCGTCCGCAACGGCCAGCAGGAGACCGCCTTCGCGCAGCGTGTCTAGCAGCAGCATCGTGTCGTCGCCGCCGACGAGGTCGAGGGCCACGTCGACGTCACGCGATGCCAGTGCGTCGCGGTCGCGACGCCCGGCGGTGATGACGGAGGCGCCGAGGCTTTTTGCAAGCTGCGTCGCGAGGTGGCCGACGCCGCCCGACGCGCCGTGCACCAGGACCCTCTGGCCCTCCTTGACATGCGCGGTGTCGACAAGGCACTGCCACGCGGTGAGAGAGGCCAGCGGCAAGGCGGCGGCCTCGGCGGACGAGGCCTTGCTCGGCGCGCGCGCTAACTGCCGTGAGGGGGCCGCGACGTACTCGGCGTACGCGCCCGCGGCGCGCGGAAATCGCGGCATCCCATAAACGGTGTCCCCGATCTCGAACCGGGTCACGCCGTAGCCCATCGCTTCGACGGTGCCGGCTACGTCCCACCCCAAGATGAAGGGCGGCGGGCCGACCCAGCGCGAGACTCCCTCGCCGCGGCGGGTCTTGAGGTCGACTGGATTCACACCGGCGGCGGCGACGCGGACCAGCACCTCGGTCGAGATCGGCGATGGCCGATCGACCTCGGTGAGCCGCAGCACGTCGGGTCCCCCGAAGCGGCTCACCTCCACCGCCCGCATCTAGCTGGTCGAAAGGAAGACGTTCTTCAGCTCGGTGTAGTAGTCGAGCGCGTCCGGCCCGAGCTCGCGTCCGACGCCGGACTGCTTGAAACCGCCAAACGGCGTCGTCACGCGGACCGAGTTGTTCGAGTTGATGGAGATCGTCCCGGTCTCGAGGCTTCGGGCGACGCGCATCGCGCGTCCGGCGTTGTTGGTCCAGATCGACCCCGACAGCCCGTAGATCGTGTCGTTGGCGATCTCGATCGCTTCGGCCTCGTCGTCGAACGGGATGATCACCGCCACGGGGCCGAAGATCTCTTCGCGGGCCACGCGGTCGGAGTTGGACACGGGCGAGAGGACGGTCGGAGGGAACCAGTACCCGGGCCCGCTCGGAGCCGATCCCCTGATCGCGACTCGTGCGCCGTCATCGAGGTAGGCGGCCACCTTCTGGCGATGGTCGGCCGAGATCAGCGGACCCATCTCCGTCTTCTCGTCCAGCGGATCCCCGACCTTCAACGCCTTGACCGAAGTTTCGAGCGATTTCATGAACCGGTCGACGGCGGAACGCTCGACGAGGATGCGCGACCGCGCGCAGCAGTCCTGGCCGGCGTTGCCGAAGACAGCGAGCGGCGCCGATGCGGCCGCCTGCTCCAGGTCGGCGTCGGCGAAGACGATGTTGGCGGACTTCCCGCCCAGCTCCAGCGTGACGCGCTTGATCGACTGCGCTGCGAGCTCGCCGATCCGCCGCCCGACCTCGGTCGAGCCGGTGAACGCGACCTTGGCCACGTCCGGGTTCTGGACCAGCCGCTCGCCGACGACCCGGCCCGCGCCGACCACCACATTGAGCACGCCCTCCGGCAGTCCCGCCTCGAGCGCGATCTTGGCCAGCTCGACCGCCGTCAACGGCGTGAGTCCAGCGGGTTTCAAAACCACCGTGTTGCCAGCGGCCAGCGCGGGAGCCACCTTCCAAGACGCGATGGGGAGGGGGAAGTTCCACGGGATGATGAGGGCCACGACACCGAGCGGCTCGCGAAACGTGAAGTCGACGCCGCCCGCCACCGGGATGGTCTTGCCCACCAGGCGCTCCGGCGCTCCGGCGTAGTAGTTGAAGACGTCGACGACCATGCCGACCTCGCCGCGCGCGTCGCTGATCGGCTTGCCGACGTTGCGGGCTTCGAGCTGCGCCAGCTCTTCGCGATGCTTGTCGATCGCGACGGCGATGCGCCGCATCAGGTTGGCCCGGTCTTTCGGCGTCACGGCCTTCCACGCGGGGTAGGCGGCCTTCGCCCGCGCGACGGCTCGGTCGGCGTCTTCGACGCTTGCTTCCTTCAGCTCAGCGAGGACTTTCTCGGTCGCCGGCTCGATGACCCTGACGGTGCCGGTGTGTACTGCCATGCTCCCCTCCCTGCGAAGGCAAATGGGCCTGTACGAGGTCCATTGCAATGATACTATCGGCCTAGTTCGAGTCCTTATCGCCTGTAGGCGCCGGGCGCGCGCAGGGCGCACTCCGGGGTAGGGGAGGCGTTGTGGCGGGACCTCGTGACACCGTAGTCATCGCGCAGTCCACGCACGTCCTCCCGCTGGAATTCAACCGCCGATATCCCGTCTTGAAGCGCGGGCAGGGCGTGTGGGTCGAGGACGCTTCGGGCAAGCGATACCTCGACGCCATGAGCGGCGGCTCGATGGCGGCCACGTTGGGGCACGGACGGAAGGACATCGTCGCGGCCGCGCGAGCGCAGGCCGAAAAGCTCTCCTACGTCCACAACGAGAGACTCACCAACCCGGCCCAGGAGCAGCTCGCCAGGGAGCTGGTCGACCTGGCGCCGAAGGGCTTCACCCGCGTGCGCTTCGTCACGGGTGGCGCCGAGGCCAACGAGATGGCGATCCAGATCGCGCGCCGCTACCACGTCGACCGCGGTGAGGAAAAGCGCTGGCAGATCATCTCGCCGGCACAGGCCTACCACGGCCCGACCATGGCGACGCTTGCGCTGACCGGCCGCCCCGGGCTGAAGCGGCCGTTCGAGGTCTACATGTCGAACCACCTCCACATTCCGCCGAGCACCTGGCGGTTCGACCCAACGGGTGAAGAGGCGCTGAAAGCGCTCGACAGGGCGCTCGAGGCGGCGGGACCGGCAACCGTGTCCGCCTATTTCTGCGAGCCCATCAGCGCGGCGGCGCTGCCGTCGTACTCGCCGCCGAAGAGGTTCTGGGAGGGCCTGGCCGAGAGGCGGGCGCGCCATGGATTCCTGATCTGCTTCGACGAGATCGTCACCGGGATCGGAAGGACGGGCCACTGGTTCGCCGCCGAAAGCCTCCCGATCGTGCCCGACATCATCGCCACCGCCAAGGGACTCGGCGCGGGCTACACGGCAATCGGTGCGGTTTTGATTCGCGAGCACGTGTACGACGCGATCGCGAAAGGCTCGAGGAAGTTCACGCTCGGACACACCTGGGATGGCGCGCCGCTGTCGTGTGCGGTCGGGCTCGCGGTGGTGGCCGCATTGAAGAAGGAAGGTCTGATCGAGCGGGTGCGCGAGCGCGGTCCGCGCCTGCGCGACGAGCTGGCCGCGGCCCTCAAGGACGTTCCTTTCGTGCACGAGGTCCGCGGTCACGGCTATCTGCTGGGCATCGAGTACGTCGATCCACGAGACCGCAGGTCGTTCTTGCCGCCGGAGCTGCGCACGGCGGGCCGAGTGGATGATGTCGCGTTCGAGAACGAGCTCATCACCTACTCCACGATGCCGACGCGCGACGGGTTCGCGGGCGACCAGAGCCTTTTCGCTCCGCCGTTCACCAGCACCGATGCAGAGCTCGCTGAGATGGTGGCGCGTTACGCCACCACGTTGAAACAGGTCGCGCGGGAGCTCGAAAGCAAGCTCGAGGCGAGGCCGGTTTGATGAGCCGACCTCCCCGTCCCCATCCGGCCCGGCCGCCAAGCGGCGGGGCCACCTTCCCCAGCAAGTGGGGAAGGGGAGCGGGGAGGGGAAAAAGTTGAGGGCGCTCATCCTGCAGCACGAGGAGCCGACGCCTCCCGGGTATCTCGCGGAGTGGCTTGACGGCCAGAAAGCAGAGGTCGATGTATTCCGAATCGACCTCGATGGCAAGGTCCCGGAAGCTCGCGACTACGACATGATCGCCTCGCTGGGATCCGAGTTCGCCGCGTTCGACGACTCGAAGCCGTTCATCCCGCGCGAGGCCACTCTCCTGCGCGATGCGGTGGCTGCGGACGTCCCGGTGCTTGGACTCTGCTTTGGAGGCCAGCTGCTGGCGCGCGTGTTGGGTGGGAAGTCATTTCGCTCCGAGCATTCGGAGATCGGCTGGCTCCCTGTGCGGACCGAGGACCCCGATCTCGTTTCCGAGGGGCCGTGGTTCAACTGGCACTTCGATTCCTTCACGCTCCCGCCCGGCGCGAAGCTCATCGCAAAGACCGACGTCGCACCGCAGGCCTACGTCATCGGGCGAAGCCTTGGCCTGCAGTTTCATCCGGAGGTAACGCCGGAGATCATGGAGAGCTGGGTCAACGCCTACCGCCACGAGCTCGACGGCGATGGGGTCGACCCCGACGCGCTGCTGGAGGAGACGCACCGCCTTGCACCTGAGGTCCGGCGGCGAAGCGATCGCCTCTTCAACCGGTTCCTGAGCAGCGTCGCCCGGCTGAGCCCGGAGGGTGCCCGTGGCCGTTAAGACGAACGGCTCCGAGATCACGACGGGGGTCCGCTTCGAGCGGATCCAGCAGCTGCGCGCGCACGAATACGTGGCCGAGCAGATCCGCCGCCACATCTCGCTTCGCCTGATCAAGCCGGGTGAGTCGCTGCCCGCCGAGCGAGAGCTGGCCGTGATGTTCGGAGTCGGCCGCCCCACCATTCAGAACGCGCTCCGCATGCTGGAGGCGGGCGGGCTGGTCGAGGCCCGGCGCGGTCGAAGCGGCGGGACATTCGTCACCCAGCGCGACAACGACTCGCTTGCGGCGGACGAGCTGATCCTGCGGGTCATGCGGCATCGCAAGGAGCTGGAGGACCTGCTCCAGTACCGAGGGCTCATCGAGCCGGCCGTGGCCCGCGTGGCGGCAGCGGCTCGTCGCAATCCCGACCTCGCCGCGATGCGCAAGGCGATCCAGGGCATGGCCGCGGCCACGACCGAACCCGAGTACATGCGCCATGACACCGACTTTCACATCGCCCTGGCGCGTGCAACCGGCAACGCGGTCCTCGTGCACGCAATCGAAGAGATACGGATGAAGTTGAACGACGCGATGACGCTTCTGCCGGAGTCCGACACATGGCACCGCAGGATCTCGCGCGAGCATGAGGAGCTGTTCAAAGCCATCGAGGCGGGGGACGGTGAGCGCGCGGAGCGCCTGACCGAGCAGCACGTGGCGAACAGCGAGCAGAGCTTGCGGGCGGTGCTTGCCGCGATCCGGCGGCGCCGGGCCTGGAGATAGTTCGGATGGCGGCGCCAACGATCCGAGCCGACCAGACCAGTGTCTTTCCGCGCTTTCTCGACCTCGCCTATCCCAACATCGAGCGCGGCCACGGCGTGTGGCTCGAGACGATTGCGGGCGAGCGAATCCTCGACGCCACCTCAGGCGGCGCGATGGTGGCGTGCCTCGGCCACGGCGTGCCGGAGATCATCGACGCCGCGGCCAGGCAGGCCGAGCAGGTCGCCTACTTCTACAACCACCACTTCACGAGCGAGCCTCAAGAGGAGCTGGCGGACCGGATCATCGAAGTGGTCGCGCCGGAGATGGCGCGCGTGAAAGTGGCCTCGGGCGGCTCCGAGGCAAACGAATCAGCGGTCCGGCTGGCCCGCGCTTACCACGTCGACCGCGGCAGGCCGGAGCGATGGCGGATCATCTCGCCGGCGCAGGCCTACCACGGCTCGACGCTGGGCACGCTGGCCCTGAGCGGACGGCGTCGCTCGCTCCAGGACCCGTACGTCGAGTACATGCCTGGATACCTGCACATCCCGCCCTCGACGTCGCGCCTCGATCCCACTGGTGAGCAAGCCCTGAAGGAGCTGGACCGCGTGCTCAAGGAGGCCGGCCCGGACACGGTCTCCGCGTTTTTCTGCGAACCCGTGAGCGCCGCCGCGATGCCCGCGTACTCACCGCCCGATCGCTTCTGGGAGGGCCTGGCGGAGAGGCGCGAGAAGCACGGATTCCTGGTGTGCTTCGACGAGATCGTGACGGGCGTAGGGCGCGTCGGGAGCTGGCTCGCCGCGCACCAGCTGCCCATCGAGCCGGACATCGTCACGATCGGCAAGGGAATCGGCGCCGGCTACTGGCCGCTTGCCGCGGTGCTGTGCCGCGAGCACGTGTATGTCGCGCTGGCGGAGGGCTCGGCCGAGTTTGACCTGGGGCACACCTGGGATGGCGCGCCGCTGCCATGCGCCGTCGGGGTCGCGGTCCTGAACTACATCGTTCGCCACCAGCTCGTGGATCGGGTCCGCGATCGCGGTCCGGAGCTGCTGGCGCAGCTTAAGGCCGCGACCAAAGGCATCGACATCGTGGGCGAGGTGCGCGGCCGCGGCTTTCTCCTCGGTGTCTCGCTGGTCGACCCCCGCGACGGCAAGGCGTTCCTGCCCGACGAGCTCGACGCCGCGACTCTGGTCGACGACATCGGCTTCGAGCACGGGCTGCTGGTCTCCTCGACCCACTCCACACCCGACGGCTACGCCGGCGATGAGGTGCTGCTCGCGCCGGCCTTCACCAGCACCGATGACGAGCTGAACGAGATGATCGAGCGCTTCGCCGACACGATGCTCGCGGTCGAGAAGGCGGTCAGGGCAAAGCTGTGAGCACCGCCGAGGAGACGAGGGCCGCCGTGCAGCGCGAACCAGGCGCCGGCACTGCCGATGAGGAATTCATCCTGCTCGGCATTCCCGACGTCAACGGGTCGATTCGCGGCAAGGCCCTGCGTCCGGCCGCGTTTCAGTCCGCGCTGCGGCACGGGACCGTGATGA
>VBGP01000105.1 GCA_005880795.1 Chloroflexota bacterium
GAGCTCGGCGGTTTTGAGGCCTTCGTCCGCGCCCTCACGCACGCGCTCGACGCGCTCGGGGTCGACCTGCTGGCGGTGCACACAGAGGCTGGACCGGGCCTCCTCGAGCTGAACCTCGGGGCGCGCCCCGCGCTTCGCGCCGCCGATGACGCCGCGCTCACGAAGATGGCGGTGAAGGACCTGGCGGCGACGATGGGACTGCGGGCGAGCTTCCTGGCCAAGACGGCGCCGGGCGAGGAAGGGTCGAGCGGGCATGTTCATTTGTCGTTCTGGAACGACGGGAAGAATGCTTTTGCTTCAGCCCCTCCGGCCCTTCGGGCCACCTCCCCACAAGT
>VBGP01000106.1 GCA_005880795.1 Chloroflexota bacterium
AGTGGCCTTCGGCCTTTACTTCCTCGTCGCGACGGTTTACGGTCGCGAGCCCGCGCCTCCCTGATCGGTCCGGACTTCCCTCCCGTCCTGCGCCCAACGCGTGTGATAGGCACCCTCGCGGTCGACGCGGTGATAGGTGTGCGCGCCGACATAGTCGCGTAGGCCCTGGATCAGGTTGGCAGGCCCGCGGGCCCGCCGGTAGCCGTCGTAGTAGGCGAGCGAGGACGCAAAAGCTGGAATCGGGATGCCCTGGTCGACCGCGGTCTTGACCACCCGACGCCACGCCGGCTGGGCATCAGCCAGGGCATCTCTGAAGAAAGGCGCGAGCATGAGGCTGGGCAGATCCGA
>VBGP01000107.1:0-7750 GCA_005880795.1 Chloroflexota bacterium
CCTTTCCGGGGACAGCGGGACCGGCCAGCAGGCCCGATGCTTTGACCCGCTTTGCCTTCTGGCTCGACAGCATGCGGGCGAAGACCGCCTCGGTGATGCCGGTGAGCGGGACGCCGAGCTCGAGCGCCGACTGGCTGGTCCACCGCCCGGTGCCTTTCTGCTCGGCCTCGTCTTCGATGGCATCCACCAAAGCTCGCTTGGCGCCGTCATCGGGCTTGGCCAGCACGTCGGAAGTGATCTCGATCAGGTAGGACTGCAGGCGCCCGTCATTCCAGTCTTTGAATATCGAAGCGAGCTCGCCGGCCGAGAGGCCGAGCGCGCTCCGCATCAGGTCGTACGACTCCGCGATCAGCTGGATGTCGGCGTATTCGATGCCGTTGTGGACCATCTTCACGAAGTGGCCCGCCCCATCAGGCCCGATGTACGTGCAGCAAGGCACGCCATCGACCTTGGCCGCGATGGCGGTCAGCATCTCCTCCACGTGGGTGTAGGACTCCCGAGTTCCCCCGGGCATGAGGCTTGGGCCGTGGAGGGCGCCCTCCTCCCCACCTGACACCCCGGACCCGATATAGCCGAGTCCGATCTTTTCAACCGCGGCGGCGCGACGCTGCGTGTCCTGAAAGAAGGAGTTGCCGCCGTCGATGATCGTGTCGCCCTTGTCCAGGACTTTGGTCAGCGCGTCGATGGTCTCGTCCACAGGCGGGCCGGCGTTCACCATCACGAGGACCGCCCGCGGGGGCTTCAGGACCGAGGCCAGCTCCTGGAGCGTCGCTGTCGCGGCGAAGTCGCCCTCCATGCCGAAGTTCGCCATGAACTCTTCGGTGCGGCGGCGCGTGCGGTTATAGACGCCGACCCGAACGCCGTGGGAGGCGAGGTTGCGCGCCAGGTTCATACCCATCGTGCCCAACCCCACGACGCCCATTTCTTTCCCGGGCATGTTGAAAACCTTACCCACATGCGTTTCCGGATTGAGGCGCAGCCGAGGACGAAACGTGGAGATCGACCGCCGTCGCATCCGTAGGCTCATCCAGCGAAGCCGCACGCAGGAGCGGACGCTTGATCGGCTGATCCGCGCCCAGGCTTGGCTGGACCCGGTCGCCGGTGTCGTGCAGAGGGCGGTCGGCGGGTTCTACGAGGCACTTGGGTCTCCCGGTCGGGCGATCAAGGACGTGATGCATGGGACCAAGGTCCTCGGGCATCCCCTGCATCCCGCGCTGACCGACGTGCCGGTCGGCGCCTGGACCCTAGGGGTGCTCGCCGACTGGCTGTTCATCGCGAGCGGCCGGGTGCCTCCGATCGCGGGCGACCTGGCGCTGGCCGGAGGCCTGGCGGGCGCCGTCCTCGCAGCTCTGACGGGCTACACGGATTTCCATGAGACCTCGGGCCACGAGCGGCGGACCGCAGTGGTGCACGGCCTGACCATGACGGGCGTGATCGTGCTCGACGTCATCTCCCTCGTCATGCGGCTCAGCTCGCCCGACCTGAGACCGCCCGCCGTTGTGTTGTCGACCGTGGCGTGGTTGATCGTTGTCTTCGGCGCCTATGTCGGCGGACATCTGACTTTCGGGATCGGCACCGCGGTCAATCACAACGCGTTCTACGACGGACCGATGGACTACGTGAAGGTCGGATCGCGAAACGACTTTCCCGAAGGGGAGATGAAGCGGGTGGAGGCAAACGGGCTGCCGGTGGTGATCCTGCGACGCGAGGGATTGCTGCACGCCATCGGCGCGGTTTGCTCACACGCGGGTGGGCCGCTGCACGAGGGGAAGGTGAAGGACGGCGTGGTCACCTGCCCCTGGCACTCATCGCGTTTCCAGTTCGAGGACGGGAAGGTGCTGGGCGGCCCGGCGACTTTCGACCAGCCGCTGCTGGTGGTGCGAGAGCGCGGCGGGGCGGTCGAGGTAAAGCTGGCGTACCGCCTTAATTAGCCGCTTAGTCGGCGTTTACCTCCGCGGCGTTGTTCTCGGTTTCGATCACCCTCACCTTCAACAGGCGTGCGGGTTTGAAGTGCGGCTCCAGGCGGTGAAACGCCGCCAGCGCGACGTTTTCCGCCGTCGGGATGACGCCGTGGAGAAAGTCGACATCTCTGTTCAGGTGGCGATGATCGACCGCGTCGACGAACTCCCGACGCAGGACGGCATCCACATGCTTGAGGTTGACCACCATGCCCGTCTCCGCGTCGAGTGCGCCGCCGACGGTGACCTCGATCACGTAGTTGTGTCCGTGATCGGTCGCGCATGCCCCGAAGACATCGCGATTCTTCTCATCGCTCCAGTCGTCGCGACACAGGATGTGGGCGGCGGCGAACGTGGCGCGGCGCGTGATCCGCAGGCTGGGGGTCATGGGTCCATTCGCAAGTTAGCACCGCTGAGTGGAGCGGATTCGGCGGAGGCGAGCCAAACGATGATGCGAGCGACGTCCGCGGGCTGCAGCACAGGTCCCTCGACGCCGGCGATACGCAGCATGGGCGTGTCGACCGCGCCCGGGCTGATGGCGTTGACGCGGATGTGTGCCTCGCGGCCTTCGGCTGCCAGCGCCTCGGTGAGGCCCGCCAGGCCCGACTTGGCCGCCACGTAGGCTGCCATCCCAGGAAACTTCTCTGCGCCGGCCACGCCAGAGAGGCTGGACACGAACACGATCGATCCACCGCGATCCTGCATCAGCCTGAACGCCTCGCGGGAGCAGAGGAATGCACCCCGCAGTCCGGAGGCGACCTGAACGTCCCACTCCACGGCGCTCATGTCGGTGAAACGACGCTTGATCAGCACCGCCGCGCAGTGGACCAGCGCATCCAGCGACTTCAAGCTGCTGAAGGCCTTCACAACCTGGTCCTCATCTGAGATGTCACAGCCCTCCCGCCGGCTGAGCGAGATCACGTCCCATCGCCTGGTGCGCAGCTCCCTGACGACTTCGGAGCCGATGCCACCCGACCCGCCGGTGACGACCGCCCTCAAGCTCAACGCGACGCGCGCTCCAGCGCAGCCTCGTAACCATCGAGCGAGACACCAAGCCCGAGTCGCCGCCCCGCGCTGGCGCGGACGGCGGCACGGTCGAGCTCGATGCAGCCGGCGATGGCACGCGCGAGCGAACCAACGTCGTCCGGTTCCGCAAGGAAGCCGCTGACCCCGTCCTCGACGACCTCAGGCATTGCGCCTCGCCTGTAGGCGGCGACCGGGCAACCCGCCATCTGCGCCTCTGCGGCGACCATCCCAAAAGGCTCTTCCCATCGAACCGCGCAGATCGTGACCCCGCTGCGTCCCATCAGCCGGCGAAGATCGTCGCGCGGCAGCGGTCCCAGCACCTCGGCCCCACTGAGGTCGACCTCATAAGCCGGATCGTAGTGCGCGCCTGCCACTTTCACCGGCATGCCGGCCTGCCCCGCGGCGGCGATCGCATGCTCGATTCCTTTTTCAGGCGAGATGCGGCCGGCGACGATGGCCACCCGATCCACCGGTGTGGTCGGCACGGGACCAGGCGCGACTCCATTGGGCAGGAGCTGCCCCACCTCGACGCCGGCGTCGTGCCACGCAGCAAGGCAGGCGTGCGACACAGTGGCCAGCCGGGCCGGAGGCGTCGCGGCCGCAGCCTGGACGACCAACCTGACGATGGGCGGTAGGTGCAGGGTGTGGAGCACGGGGAGGTCGCTGGCCAGCCGAAACGCCGGCGCGTCGAACGCGTGCTGGCTGACGACGTCGAACCCCGCCGCCCTGATCGACTCGAACATCGCCGAGAGCGCGGCTTCGACACCCGGCGCCTGGCGCGGCTCCTCGCCGCCTGGCATGACAAGGGCCGCGGTCGCGTCGCCTGGCACAGGGACCGTGGCCAACCGAACCCCCTCCAGCTCGGAACCTTCGGCGCAGTACAGCACCACGTCGTGACCGCGTTGATCAAGCCCCAGGGCAAGGTCGCAGATGAATGCCTGGGCGCCGCCCAGCTGCGCCCGATGAAGGGGCGTGACCGGCGAGGAGACGACGGCGATTCTCACGGCCGCGTCTTAGTCTGATCTGCGGGTCTTTTGGATTACGAAGAGGCCGTTGCGACGGCTCCGCCGGGCTGGCTTCACTTCAGCTTCGATGACATCGGCCGCCTGCCGGAGTGGGTGCGCGCCCACGCCATGGCCGGGATTCCGTCAGGCGAGCCACGCGACCGCCTTCTACGCGCATTGTTCTGGACGCTCGTGTACCACCTCGAGCCCGAGAAGTGGGACGAGCTGGCGCGATTTGAGCCGATCAATCCCGCCGTGGTCGATGCGCTGCCTCATAACCTCGACACCGCGCTTGATGTCGGGGCAGGAAGTGGACGCCTGACGGGCCACCTCGTCGCTCGATGCCGGCATGTGACCGCGATCGAGCCATCGACAGGTCTGCTCGCGCTGCTCTCGCGACGCATGCCGCAAGTCCAGCCGGTGGCGGGCTGGGCCGAGGCGCTGCCGGTCAAAGACCACTGGTCGCAGCTGACGACGTCATGCGCGGCTTTCGGCCCGGACCCGGTGGTGCTGAGCGAACTCCGCCGCGTGACCGCGCCCGGGGGCCTGATCGCCTTGATCAACCCGGAGAGCCCGGGCTGGTTCGAGGCGCACGGCTGGCGGCGGATGACCGCCCCTGCGATGCATGCTCCCGATCACCCGCGCTGGATCGACGAGTTCTTCGGCCCCCTGGATCCACCGCGCGAGCTCCTGACGATTAGGGTCGACGGCTAGGCCCCGAAATCGTGAGGCTGAGGTCTGCGCTCTTCGAGGGCGACAGCGAGGCAGTCGTGGCAGACGACGTGCTGGCAGGCGGGGTCCTCGCACATGTCGCACACCTCGATCTCTTTGCCGCATTTCTCGCACTTCGCTTCCAGCGCGATCATTTCTGCTGCGTCCCCAGGCGGACCGCGTCAGCCCTGTAGAGCAAGCCGACAAGCTTTCCGTCAGACGTTGTCACCGGGGAGCTTTCCAGGTCGTGCTCTTCCATGAAATGCGCCATCTCGTGCAGCGAGACGTAGGGCCGAAACGTGCTGGGACCCGATCGCATCACCTGTTCGATCAATTGGTCCCCATCTTTGGCCAGCTCCTTCGAGCGCAGCAGGCCAAGCACGACGCGTTCGCCGTCCACGACCAACGCTGCATCGGAACCGGCGGCCTTGACCCGATCGCGTACGTCGCCGAGGCGCTCGGTCAAGCTGCAGACCGGCACGTCTTTACGCGACGCGTCCCCTGCGCGCGGGTGGAGCGAGTTCGTGCCCTCAGTCGGAAGGCCGGCCGCCATCCAGTCGAGCTTGCCCGCCTTGTACTCGTGGACTTGGCGGAATCCGAGGGTCTCGAGCCGCGCCGCGGCCCTGGGCGCCATGTCTCAAGCCATGTCCCAGCAGTAGACGATCACCGGACGCTTCGCATCGAGTGCGCCCGCCGTTTCCCGGTTGAGCCGGCGAAGCGGAATGCTCTTTGCGCCGGGTAGGTGGTCCTCCCTGTATTCGTCGGCCGGAAGCACCTCGACGAGCTGCGCTCCTTGCGCAACGAGCTTCTGCAGCTGATCCCGGTCGATCAGCGAAGCCATGAACTCATCCTAGAGCTGCGCCGCGACCGGTTCTTTCGCCGCCTCCGACGGCTGCTGCGCCTGCGCGTTGCGGATGCCGACCGCGTTGACGATCGCTCCCGCCAGCAGCAATCCAGCGCCGATCAGCATCGCCAGGTGGAATGACGAGGTCGAAGCGTCGCGCACCGCGGCGACCAGGTTCGGGTCGAGCGGCGTGTTCAACGGGCTGACCTGGTTGCGGAAAGATTCGGAAGTAACATCGACGCCGCTCAGCCGGCCGGCCAACGAGCTGTAGAAGGTCGCAGTCAGGAAGACGAAGATCAGCGCGCCGGCAAGCTGCGGACCGACGCGGGAGATCGCGTTGTTGATCGCCGACCCGAGGCCAGAGTGCCGCACCGGAACCGACGTCATCAGAGCCGTCGTCAGAGGCGCAACGAGGATGCAGATCCCGATGCCGAAGATGATCGAGCCGGGCAGGAAGTCCGTGAAGTAAGCCAGGGGCGGCCAGTACGTGCCCGGGTTGTTCGGCTGAAGCTTCCACGGCGTGCTGCTCGCGGGCACCCGCGCAAACCACAGCACGCCGAGGGCCATGATCACCGGCCCGGCGGCCATGAAAATGCGCGGGCCGTACCTGGACGCCAGGCTTCCGAAACGGCGCGATAGGAAGATCAGGAAAAGCGAGCCCGGAATCCCCGCTGCGCCGGCCGCCGCCGCGGCGTAGCCCAGGGTTCCCTGCTGGAAAAGACCGACGTAATAAAACGTGACGTAGAGGGCGCCGTAGATCAGCAGGGTCGAGATGTTGACCACCGTGAAATTGCGCGAGCCGAACAGCTCGAGCGGAATGAGCGGATGCTTCGCACGGCTCATCCAGATCGGAAGCCCGACGGTCGCCACGACCCCGATCCCGAGGGCAATAAAACCAATCGGGTCGCGCCAGGCTCGCTGCTGGCCGTAAATCGTGCCGAACGCGAGACCACCCACTGCGAGGCCGACGATCGCGGCGCCGATCCAATCGAAATGGCGCGTCGCGTTTTCGTTCCGGCTCTCCGGTACGTGCTTCCACGTCGCCCACGCCGCCAGCGCCACCAGAGGGATGTTGATGAAGAACGCGGCCCGCCACGAGATCGTGTCGACGAGCAGACCGCCGAGGAGTGGTCCGAGGATCGTCGTCGCGCCGGAGGCGCCGGCCCATGTTCCAAAGGCGCGTCCCTGCTCCTCGCCCTCGAAGTTGGCGGTGATCAGCGCGAGCGAACCGGGAACGAGCAGGGCGCCGGCCGCGCCCTGGAGCACCCGGAAGAGAACGAGCAGCTCCATGCTGGGAGCGAAGCCACAGAGCGCGGAGGTGAGGCCGAAGCCGAGCAGCCCGAGCAGGAACGTCCGCTTGCGGCCGTAGAAATCGGTCACGGCACCGGCCAGGATGAGCAGCGCGCTGAGCGTCAGAAGGTAAGCGTTGTAGACGTACGACTGCCCCTCGAGGACCCCGAGGAACGTGCGTGGCAGGTCGCGGCCGATTCTCGGCAGCGCGACGTTGACCACCGTCGAGTCGAGAAATACGATCCCCGAGCCGAGGACCGCGGCCGCGAGGATCCAGCGCTTGGTGCTCAAGCTCGGTGTCGAGAGATCCGCAGGCGAACCGTGACCGCCACCAGCACCAGCAGGATCACCATGACAGCACCCGGCCATATGGCTGCGATGGGCGGCACGCCATTGTTGGGCAATCCCGGCACGGTGCTTCCTGTAACCGTGGACGACGCCGAGTCATTCGCTGGATTTGGATCCACGGGTGAGCTGGCCGTACGTGTCGCGATGTTCACGACCGGGGTGGTGCCGGTGACAGTTACGACGAGCTGCAGCGTGGCTGAAGACCCCACCGCCAGCGCGCCAACGTTCCAGACGCCTGTACCGGAGCTGTACGTCCCCTGGCTCGGGTTCGCCGAGACGAAGGTGAGGCTTGCAGGCACCACGTCCGTGACCTGCAGCGACGCGGTCGGGTTCGGCCCGGCGTTGTGGGCCGTGACCGTGAACGTCACGTTCGTGCCGACCGCGGGAGTCGGGTCGCTGACCGACTTGGTCAAGCCGACGTCAGCGGCCGCGGCGACGATGTTGAGCGGAGCGAGCACGGAGCTGCTTGGGAAGAACGTCCACGAGTCGAGCCCCTTGGCGTCGCCAAACGCGCCCGTGCACGGAACGTTGGTGTTGCCGCCTGCCGCGGTGCCGAAAGCTCGCTGGTT
>VBGP01000107.1:7898-14928 GCA_005880795.1 Chloroflexota bacterium
GTGATGGTCGGTCCGCCCTGCGTGTCGTTCTCGACGTCGACCATCGGGAAGTGATATTCGCCTCCGTGGAACCGGGCATGGACCTGGTACGTGCCCACCGGGAAGAACACGCCTGAGTTGTCCTTGCCGTCCCACGTCACGGTCTGCGCACCGGCCGCCCGGACGCCGCGAAGCACCCGGTTGGCCGGCAGCGTGGGATCAAAGTTCACTCCGTCGCGGCTGATCACGATCTCGTAGACGCCGGCCACGTTGCTCGCGTACGTGAAGGTGCCGCCGTTGTTGACGAGGCTGGTGTTGCCGCCCAGGTTGCCGACGAAGGCAAGCCCGGTCATCACGGGCGCTGTCGGCGCCAGCGGTATTCCCAGCGCCGCGATGGCGGCGGTGGCCGGAGGCTCGAAGAACAGCGGGAAGCTCGGCAGGTCGAACGTGACGCCGCCCTGGATGTTGGTGAGCTGCCCGGGGCTGCCGGCGTTGGACGCCACCGCGTCGTGATAGAGCGGAGTCGCGCCGTCGGAATCGAGGAAGCCCCGCTGGTTGCCGTACGAGACCCAACCGTTCGGGTCCATCCCTCTCAGGTCGACCCGGTAGCGGTAGCCGTCCCCGGTCACCACATAGACGGTCGGGAAGACAGGCAGGCCGTTGCCGCCCGTGAACAGCGCGAGGTAGTAGGTGAAGACCCGGCCGGTGATGCTCAAGGTCGAGACAAGGCTCGACCGCACCGTCGCATCCCATGCGGCGACAGATGTGCCCTGCGCGGCGCTGAAATCGTTCCCGTTCGTCAGGGCGACGTCGGCGGCCACGGTGCCGTCGGCGTCAGGCACAAGGGCGAAGCCGGCCGGACCCGTGAATGCGATGTTGTAGATCCCGGTCGAGGGCGCCGCGTAGTGGCATGGAAAATATCCACCGGCCACGCCGCCGGCCGGGATCGTGTCGGGTCCAGCCAGCTCCTGCGCTCGCGAGGTGATCTGGCCCTGGACGCCGGTGCGCTGAACGTTGCAGCTGAAGCTCGGCGCTGCGGAAACGTTCTCGGTGCCGATCGGACCGGTCACGAGGCCCGGGTTCCAGACGATGATGTCGCTCGACCCCTGCCCGATCGCGCTGGAACCGAGGTCGAGCACCTCGCCGGCGTTGAGGAATGCCTTGAGCAGTGTGCGGCGCAGCAGAAGGCCGCCTCCGTAGGAGCTCGTGCGCCACTCGGTGTTGGCGCGACTCCCCGCCGCGCCGTTCGGCCACAGGTTCTGGCTGCCCGCGGCGGATGCCTCACCGGTGCCCCATGCAAGGAACAGGAAGATGAGCGCGGACGTCGCGATAGCACGCCTAAGCAAGGGTGGCGCTCACCAGGAGTCTCTGCGTGTCACTCTGTGTCAGCGGATTCCAGATGCCCGTGCAGGTGATCAGAGTCAGCGTCGCCTGCGTGCTCGGAGCGAACAACGAGGCCACCCGCGCATTTGCCTCAACGGTCTCCTTACCGGTGACCTTGAACACGACGACTCCACCGTCTGCTCGCACAACCCGAATCACGTCACCCGTGCGCAAGCGCGACAGGTGGGTGAACACCGCATCACCCGTCCACCAGTTGACGTGGCCGTTCATGACGGCGTTGCCGGGGTCGCCTGGTTTGGGACCCAGCTTGTACCAAGCGACGTCGTGAAAGTCCTTCGGAGTGGCGAGGGCCCGGTTTGCATCCAGGCCGCGGGCTTCGATCCTCGCGTCGACGTCGATGGCGGAGATGACCAGCCTGACCGGTGTCGGGTCGACGATCTGGATCTGCCCCGCCGGAACGCTCACCGCGCTCGGCAGCATCGGCGCGGCTCGCTCCAGTCTTGCCGGCGCCGGTGACACCAGGCCGATGAGCGCGTAAGAACCGAGCGCGACGATCACGCCGAGAACGCCGGCCAGGGCTTTGCCGAGCACGTTGGCGCGGATTCTAAGCGGAGGTGCCCGGCGTTAGAAATCTTTGCGGCCCAGGAAGTGCTTGAGGACTTCTGGCCGCGACGCCTCGTAGAGCGCGATCCGGTGACCTGCCGGGGTAGTAAAGGAAGAGCAAGGGCCCATCGGAATCTCGAGCCGCCGCTCTCCCTTGAGCCCGCCCTTTTTGAGCGCCGCGGCCGCCCGGCGCAGGTTGTCGACACGATAGATGTAGATCGGGCGATCGCCTTCGAGGTGATCGGTCAGCAGGATGTGGGGCGGACCATCGGTGAGCTCGATCATGGCCACACGCGCGCCCATCCCCTCGACGGCAAACGCGAGCCTACCGCCCAGGGCATCCGTGAACGTGCGGGCGTCGGCCGCGACGTCGTTGCTTGGCGTATACAGGTAGTCCAGCTGGAGAAACGGACTAAGCCTTCGGGCGCCGGTTCCCATGGCCGGCAGAATAGCCTCGTCTCGACGGTCGAAATGCCCGACTTGCAAATCGCCGGGGTGAGCCTAGACTGTGGCCGCACCGGAAGGGGCCGCCTGGTGGGTGGCGGCCATTGCATCGGAAGGGAGCACCGCCATGATCACCCTGACTCTCGACACCCTGCGTCAGCAGGTTCGCGGCGATGTCATCACGCCGGATGACGAACGGTATGAAGAGGCGCGCAAGGTCCGAAATGGAATGATCGACAAGCGCCCCACTGTCATCGTCCGCCCGGTGAATGCCGGTGACGTCATCGCGGCGGTCAATTTCGCGCGGGAGGGAGAGCTCGACCTTGCGATTCGCGGGGGCGCACACAGCGTGCCGGGCTTCGGGACAGTCGACAAAGGCGTCGTGATCGACCTCTCCCGCATGCGCGGCGTGCGCGTGAACCCGGAGACGCGAACCGCCCGAGCCGAAGGTGGTGCCACGTGGGGCGACTTCAACGCGGCCACGAATGCATTCGGCCTGGCCACCACCGGGGGCATCATCTCGACCACGGGAGTTGGCGGTCTGACGTTGGGCGGCGGCATCGGATACCTCGCGCGCGGGTTCGGACTGTCACTCGACAACTTGGAGTCCGCGGACGTTGTCACAGCCGACGGGAAGTTTCTTGTCGCCAGCGCCAAAGAGAACCAAGACCTTTTCTGGGCTATCAGAGGCGGTGGCGGCAACTTCGGCGTCGTGACGTCATTTGAGTTCCGGTTGCACCCGGTCAAGGACATCTATGGCGGCCCGATGTTCTTTGAGCTCAAATACGCGAGCGACATCCTGCATTGGTACCGTGATTACATCGACAACGCGCCGGAGGAGATGGGCATGTTCCCGGCATTCCAGATCGCGCCGCCGCTGCCCTTCATCCCGGAAAATCGCCACGGCGACACTTTTGCTCTCGTCGTCGCCTGTTGGGCGGGTGGGGTGGACAAGGGAGAAAAGGCTCTCAAGCCCCTCCACGACGTCGCACCTGTGTTCGCGGAACACGTCGGACCGATGCCATATCCGGCGCTGAATGCTGCCTTCGACGGCCTTTACCCGACAGGCCTGCAGCACTACTGGAAGGCCAACTTCGTCAAGGAGCTCACCGACGAGGCGATCGAGGCGCACGTCGAGCACGGAGCCAAGGTTCCGGCCATGACCTCGACCGTGCACATCTACCCGATCAACGGCGCGTGCAATCGGGTCGCGTCCGACGACACTGCCTTCGCTTACCGTGACGCCAAGTTCGCCACCGTGATCGCCGGCATGTGGCCCGACCCGGCCCAGAACGCGGCCAACACCAAATGGGTACGCGACTACTACGACGCGACCGCGCCCCTGTCCGAGTCCGGCGGCTACATCAACTTCATGGCTGAGGACGACCAGGGTCGGATCAAGGCCAACTACAAGGGCAACTACAACCGGCTGGTCGACGTCAAGAAGAGGTACGACCCGGAAAACCTCTTCCACGTCAACCAAAACATCAAGCCATAGAGTTCGGCTCGCAAGTTCGAGGCCTCGGCATCGGGTACCGCCGAGGCCTCGAAGTTTTCTAATCGAGACGTGCGGATATGCACCTGGAACATCCTGTTCGGCATTCGCCTGGGCACCGTGCTGGAGGCGGTGGGCAGCCTTCCGGACTTTCGCGGTCTTGACCTCTTCGCCCTGCAGGAGGCTTCGATGCACGGTGGCCGGCCTGACGCGGAGCTGATCGCGGCGGCGCTCGGCGACGGCTACTCGTACTTCCAGGCGACCGCCCAGCTTTTCCGCGGCCGGGACCAGGCCAACGCGCTGATCTGGCGGCGGGACCTGTTCCAGCTTGATTCGCTGCACGTCGTCTCGCTGAGCGACCTGTCGATGCCGCACCTGACACGAGCGGAGCGGACGCTGCTGCGCGCGATTCCACCCCAGAGGAGAATCGCGATCCGCGCCGAGTCCGCCGACCTTCGTGTGTACGTGATGCACCTCGACGTGCTCGGCTTCACGCACAAGCTCGAGCAGTTCCGCGCGATCATCACCGACATGTCGGAACGGCCGGCGGTTCCATTGACGATCATCGCCGGAGACCTCAACACGTTCGGACCGCCACGGCTCCAGCTATGGCGCCGCATCCGGGCCGCGGCGCACGAGGCCGGTCTCACGGAGCTCACGCATGGGCTGCGGCGTACGCACTGGACCGCGCAAAAGCTCGACGCGATCTACGTCGCTGGAGCGGTGCCCGACAAGCATCGCGCGTGGACCCGAAGCGTCCGCGCCTCCGACCATCTGCCGGTGTTCGCCGAAATCTGAGATGGGCCGCAAGCTCGTCATCCTGCATGTCGACGGGGTCAGCGCCGACTCCCTGGAGAGATCCCTGAGCGCAGGTGACATGCCGTTCGTCAAGCACCTGATTGACGCCGAGGGATACCTCATTCACCGCTACCGCTGTGGTGTGCCGTCGACCACGCCCTTCGCCCAGGCCGGGATCCTTTATGGCGACAACTCGGAGATTCCGAGCTTTCGATGGTGGGACCGGGAACGCCGAGTCCTGGTGCAGTTCGGCGCCGGCTCGAGCTTTGATGCGGTCGCCGACAAGTACTTCCGGGACTGCAACCCGTTGACCAACGGCGGTGCATGCATCGCCGCCTGCTATCCGGCCGGTGCGGCAGACGACTTCGGCATCGCGTACCAGGACCGGAGCTACGGACAGCAGGACAGATCGCGGTCGGCCGCCAGGGTGCTCGTCCCTTACCTCGCGAACCCGATCCATCTCGGAGATTGGGTGTGGCAGACGATCGCCACGCTCGCTCGCACCGCCAGGGACTACGCGGAGGCGAGGTCCCGGGGCCGCCACCCGGCGCGTCCTTATGTGGTGACGAACCTGGTCGAGGAGATATTCGTCCACCACCTCACGCGTTACGCCGTGGAGCAGGCGATGCGCGAGGGCTACTCGCCGATCTACGCCGGCTTTTACGCGTTTGACGAGGCGGCGCATGCATTCGGCCCTGGCGATCGGTCGGTGCGGCGCGCGCTCAGGCACGTCGACCACACGATTCGCAAGATCGCCTCGAGGCGCGGCGGCCTTTACGAGCTCGTGGTCCTCTCAGATCACGGCCAGGTGGACACGATTCCGTTCGCGGGAACCGGCGGCCGCCCTATTGGCGAGGTACTGGCCGAGATGCTCCCTGGGTTTCGAGTCCAGGAGGTGAAGGGCAAGGCCTACGGACCGCCCGAAGGCCAGGCGCGGGGCGGGGTCACCGCCACCCTCTCAGGCGGCCTGGCCCATCTCTACTTCGCCGGGCGTCGCGAGCGCATCGGCTATCGCGAGCTGATGGCCCTCCATCCCGACCTCGTGCCAGGGCTGGCGCGTCTCGACCAGGTCGCTCTGGTGATGGCGCGGGACGGTGACGAGGACGTGTTCTGGAAGTCCGGTGAAGAAGTGCGCGGTCAAGCGGCGAACGGCGTGCTGGCGGACTATGACGACCCTGAAATCCTCATTCGCCAGCTGTCGCGACTCAACTCGTTCAAGACCGCGGGCGACATCATCCTGTTCGGAGCCTTCACCGGCGGAGAACAGGTCAACTTCGAGAACCAGGCCGGAGGACACGGCTCGATCGGCGGCGAACAGTTGCATCCGTTCCTGCTGGCGAAAAGGGATTGGGGAATCGACACGTCGCGTGTGCACGGCGCGCACGAGCTGCATCCGATCCTCAGCGGCCTTCGAGACGAACTGCTTATCTGAGGGCGCTCGGCGGGCCGGGCCGCCACAGGTGGGCGGCCTGGACAACGATCACCGCCAGCAGCACCAGCACGCCTCCCAATGCTTGGAGAAGTGAGAATCGATCGCCGAGCAAAACGATCGCAAGCGAGACGGTGACGACGGGCTCGAGCGTGCTGAGCAGCGCTGCCCGGGCGGCGCCGATGCGCGGCAACCCGGCCAGGAACAAAGAGATCGCGACCATCGTCGGGATGACGGCGATGCCCACGCTCACGGCCCAGGCGCTGCCGGTCCGAGGCAGGTCGAGGCGGCCTTCGATCCCGGCCACGAGGCACAGCACGATCGCCGTGGCGGACATCATCGTGGCGCTGGCGGCGACCGCCGGAACGGAGCTCATCGCCCGCTCGCCGAGGAGGATGAACGCCGTGTAACAGAGCGGGGCCGCGAGCGCGAAGATCAGCCCAGATGCGAGCTGGAACTGCGCCCCGCCGACGAGCAACGCAACGCCGAGGAAGCTAAGGGCCAGCGCGGCCCCGTGCCACACCGAGATCCTGCGTCGAAGAAAGAGCCAGCCGGCGATCACGACCAGGCTTGGGTAGATGTAGACGATGAGCACGCACAACGAGGCAGGCAGCGTGCGAAGGGCGTAGAAGTAGGTCAGCGCCTGGGCCGGGTAGAGAACGCCACCCAACGCCAGGAGGCCGACTGTCTTCCGGCGCGGCAACCGCAGCGGGCTCTGGCCAACCACGAACGACAACACCCACATCCCGATTGCCGCCAGCACGAATCGGAAGGCGAGCAGCTGCTCGGTGCCCAGGCCGGCCGAGTAAGCCAGCTTGGCGAAGATCGAAAGGGTGCCGAAGGCGACCGCCGAGCCGAGCACCATCGCCGTGCCGGCCCAGTCCGCCTGGCGGACCGGAGCGGCGGTCGTGTCTACGGCCAGAACTCGTGGCCTAGGA
>VBGP01000108.1 GCA_005880795.1 Chloroflexota bacterium
GGTGGTGACTCCGACCACGCCCGCACCTATGATGACCACCTTCATCAGAAGCGCGCCACCGTCATCGCGTCCATGCGCTCCCAGTCGACCTCGACCCCGAGGCCAGGTTTCTGAGGAACGCAAACCGTCCCGTCCGGCTCGAGGTCGATCTGGTCCCGCATGCCTGCGCCGTAACCGCCAATCGGCATCGGAAACTCAAAGTACTTGCAGTTGGCGACGGCGCCCATCACCTGCAGGTTCGCCGCCTGGGCAAGGGTGTATCCGAAGCTGTGGATCTCGCAGCGCAGGCCCAGGCCTTCGGCGAGACTCGCGGCCTTTTTCGTCGCCGTGATCCCGCCGGAGATCGCGGCGTCGATGCGCACGATGTCCCATGCGCCGCGCGTGAGGTAGTTGGCGGCCTCTTGAAACGTCCTGGTGTGGACCTCGCCGGACGTCACCGCGATGTCGAGGGTGCGGGAGAGGGTCCGGTAGGCCTCGATGTGTTGGTCCCGCAGCGGCATCTCGAACCACTCGTAGCCGAGCTCATCTAGATGACGGCCGACGCGGATGGCGTCGCCGAGGCTGTAGGACCCCACCGCGTCGACCATCAAGGCAACGCCGGGTCCGACCTGCTCCCTTACGGCGGTGCACAGCTCGACGTCCCGCACCGGGTCGCCCCAAACGTGGAGCTTGATCGCGCGGAACCCCTTCCCAAGCCAGACGTCGATCTCGCGCTGGAAATCGGCGAGCGTCGCGTAAGTCAGCGAGCTAGCGTACGCGGGCAGCCGGTCCCGATGGGCCCCGAGCAGCTTGTAGACCGGAAGGCCGGCGGCGCGACCCGCAAGATCCCACAGCGCGCAGTCGACGATCGCGAGCGAGTGCGGCGGCACCATCAGGATGCTGACCTCGTTAAGGCGCTGCCAGATGCGCTCCCGGTACAGCGGGTCCTCGCCGATGAGGAGTGGCTTCAACTCGGCGAGCGCGGCCGCCACCGCCTGCGCGCCGAGGTACGTGCTGCTGCCGGCCACGCCCTCGATCCCGTCCTCCGTCCGGACCCGGACGATGACGTTCGCCAGGTTCATGATCAACCGCTCGGCGAACAGCATGGTTACGCCCGCATCGACTACCTGCACCGAGACGTCGGTGATCTTCATCGCTCCCCGCGCAGAAGATACCTCGCGGCGAGATCAGCTGACGTAGAAGTTGATCTTCCGCGGCCGCAGCCGTATCAGCTCGCCATCGCCCGGGTGCCCGCCGCGACTCCAGACTTCGAGATACTCGCGTCCCTTGACCTCGCCGAGGTACCTGATCGCCACGGCGCTGATGAACTCGATGCGCTCTTTCTCCGGCAGCCGCTCCACCGCGGCGTCACCAACGACGCTGACGATCAGGTACGGCCTCTCGACCGTCGACACGCTGAGCGCAGCGCGGCCGTCGCGCGCGAGCGCGCGTCCTTTATATGCGCCGGCCGGACTGCCGATCAGAACATCGCCATCCCGATGCTCGAACCAGACGGGCAGGACGTGCGGGTAGCCGTCCAGGCCGACAAAGCCGAGCTGGCCGACGATCGGGCGGCCGAGCAGGTCGGCCGCGCGCGGGTCCAAAGCGCCGCCATTCTAAGCGTGGACCCCACGAAAGGTCCGGCCGACGTAACGTTCTCGCGATGGCGGTGCAAACGAAGGTGAAGCTGCTGACCGATCACGACCTTCCATACATCGACCTTGTGCCCGGGCTCGAGCTCTCGCGCGCGATCACTCACGCCGGCACCACGCAGCTGGGCGGCGGCTACATGCGATTCTCAGCAGACGCCGAGTTTCCCGACTGGACGCTGAAGTACGACGAGGTGCTTTTCGTGCAATCGGGCGAGCTCGAGATCGTCAGCGATGGGGTGAGCGTAAAAGCCCGCGCCGGGCAGGCGATCCTGATCCCCAACGGCGCCAAGGTCACCTATCGGGGCCGCGCCGGCACGGTCGGATTCTTCGTGCTCTGGCCCTTCGACTGGGATAGGAAGACCGGGGCCTAGCCGGCTTAGCCACTTCTTCGAGCCAAAAGTCTGGATCCGTCCCCGAACTTGACACTCGGATAGGAGGTACCGATACTGGGCCCCAGTTCTGGGTGGAGTAGGTGGCCTGCCGTCGGCGCACTCTCGCCCCGCCGCAACGGGAAGATGGCGGTCGGCCAATGCGAAGCGATAAGGGAGGCAAGTATGTTTAGTCGCCGACTCCTGGCAGGCAGCATGGCCGCGGGTGCTGCGATGCTGCTGGCCGCCTGTGGCGGCGGGACCAGCGGCAACACCAACAGCTCGCCGATCCTTGTCGGCATCACAGGCCCGTTCACCGGAGCGTATGCCGACCCGGGGATCGCCATCCGCAACGCTGGTGAGCTCGCCATCTCGGACATCAACGCGGCCGGTGGCATCAACGGCCGCAAGCTGCAGGCGGTCTCGGAGGACGATGCCTGCGACGCCCAGCAGGGCACCCAGGCGGCCGAGAAGCTGCTCACCGAGAAGATCGTGGCCATCGTCGGTGGGTATTGTTCCGGGGCTTCGATCCCCGAGAGCGACATCCTCCACCGCAGCGGCGACCTGCCGTTCATCACAGCTGCGTCGAGCAACCCGAAGTTCACCGAGCAGGGCTACGACAACGTCTTCCGCATGGTCAGCCGTGACGACGCCGAGGGCCCGGCGGACGTCAGCTTCATCAAGCAGTTTCTGAAGGCAACGAAGATCGCGATCATGCACGACAACACCACGTACGCCAAGGGCCTCGCCGACTCGGCCAAGCAGGCGGCGCAGGCGTCCGGAATGACGGTCACCTACTTCGACGCCATCACGCCGGGTCAGAAGGACTACACCGCCGCGCTGGTGAAGGTCGGAACCGGTAACCCGGACGCGCTCTTCTACACCGGCTACTACCCCGAGTTCGGACTCCTCGCCAAGGAGTACGTCTCGCTTTCCCCGTCCTACAAGCTCGACGGTGACTCCGCGGACGTCGACCCGAGCGTGATCAAAGTCGCCGGCGCCGCGCTCACCAACCCGGGGATAACGATCACCACCCTGCCGACCACGGAGTTCATCCACAACGCAAAGAACGACAAGTTCACCAGCGAGTACCAGTCCAAATATGGTGGCGCGCCAGGCGACTACTCGTCATACGAGTACGACGGGATGATGACGCTTGCGCAGGCCTTGAAGAACGATGGCGGCAAGACCGACGCCAAGAGCCTCAACGCGGCCATCCACGGGGTCAAGATCTCCGACGGAATCACAGGAAGCATCGCTTTTGACAGCAAGGGCGACCGGCCGGCGCCGGAGTTCCTGGCTGTGCATGCGGTTGGGAGCCCGCCCGCGTTCCAGCCCATCGCAATTCGGCAGAACGGAACCTGGGTGGCGTCCAGCTAGCAACCACAGCTCGAACCAAACCAACAAGGTGGGGCCGCCGCGCGACCCCATCTTTGCTTTTGTCAGGCGCTTCCCACCGACTCGAACCCGCCGAGGTACGCCTTCTGAACTCTCTCGTCGCTCGCGAGCGCGGCCGCCTCGCCCTCGAGTGCGATCCGGCCAACCTCGATTACGTACGCGTAGTCGGCGATGGCGAGCGCCTGGCGCGCGTTCTGCTCCACCAGGAGCACGGCGGCGCCGCGATCCGCGATCCGGCGGACGGTCTTCAAGACGCTCCTGGCGAGCATCGGCGCCAGTCCCAACGACGGCTCGTCGAGCATGAGCACCTTCGGGTCGGACATCAGCGCCCTACCGATGGCAAGCATCTGCTGCTCACCACCGGACAGTGTGCCCGCCAGCTGCCCCCGTCTTTCCGCGAGCCTCGGGAACAGTTCGTAGACGGCCGCCTTGCGCTCTTTGATGAGCTGACGGTGCGAGCGCATGAGGTAACCGCCGAGGCTGAGGTTCTCCTCGACGTTGAGGATGTTGAAGATCCGCCTGCCCTCAGGGACCTGGCTGAGACCAAGTCCCACGATCACGTGCGCGGGGACGCCGACAATGCTCTTGCCGTCGCAGGTGATCGATCCGCTGCGCGGACGCAGAAGCCCGGAGATCGTCCGGAGCGTCGTCGTCTTGCCGGCTCCGTTGCCTCCGAGGATCGCGACGACCTGTTTGGGCTGCGCGTCCAGGGAAATGCCCTTGAGGGCTTCGATGTTGCCATAGAAGACGTGGAGGTCTCGAACTTCGAGGAGGGCCAAAAGCGCCCTACGCTTCCTGCACCGCGCCAAGCTCATCGTCTTCCCGTCCGAGATAGGCCTCGATCACGGCCGGGTCCTCCTGGATCGCGGCTGGCTTGTCGAGTGCGATGAGCACGCCGTGATCAAGCACGGCGATCCGGTCCGAGACACGCATCACCAGCGACATGTCGTGCTCGATCAGGACCACGGTGATGCCGAGATCGCGAATCTTGCGGATGATGCCCATCAGCTCGAGCTTCTCGGTCGGATTCATGCCCGCCGCCGGCTCGTCGAAGAGCACGAGGTGCGGATGTGCAGCGAGGGCACGCGCGATCTCCACCCTGCGCTGGTCCGCATAGGAAAGCTCCGTGGCGAGCCGGCCCGCAAGCGACTCGAGGCCGACGAAGCTCAACCAGCGGCGTGACTCCTGCAGTGTGCGCAGCTCGTCCTTCCGCTCGCCGGGCGTGTGCAGCATCGCCTGCCAGGTCATCGTGCGGTGGCGCGGATACAGGCCAACCATCACGTTCTCGAACACGGCCATGTTCTTGAACAGCCGGATGCCCTGAAAGGTTCGGCCGATGCCGCGCGAGACGACCACGTGTGGACGCAGCCCGACCACCGACCGGCCGTCGAACACGATCCTTCCGCGCTTGGGCCGCTGTACACCCGTGATGCAGTTGAAAAGCGTCGTCTTGCCGCCGCCGTTGGGACCGATGATGCTGAAGATCTCGCCGCGCCTTACCTGGAACGAGACGTTGTCGACGGCGCGCAGGCCGCCGAACTGCTGCATCACCCCATCCACGTCGAGCAGCACGTCGCCGACGCTCGAGGACTTGTGGCCGGCCGCAGTGTGCCGGAGGTCGCGCTCCACAATCTGGGCCTGGTGCTCGCGGAGGATCCTCTCGGCAACGTCGTCGGGCTCCTCCTCCTGTAAGCCGTAGAAGGGTTTCGGCTTGCGCCTGATCCGCGGCCACAGGCCTTGCGGCCGCAGCAGCATCATCCCGACGAGCAGGACGGCGAAGATGAGCAGTCGTTGGTCGGCGAACTGGCGGAGGACCTCGGGCAGGCCGACGACGACAAGCGCGCCTAGAAGCACGCCAGGCAGGCTGCCGGTGCCTCCGAGCACGATCACGATCAGGACGAGCACGGACAGCTGGAACGTGAAGCTGAAGGGGTCGATGGCTCCGATGCGGGTGGCGAAGAATGCTCCCGCAAGGCCGCCCCACATGCCGCCCATCACGTAAGCGAGGAGCTTCAACCGCAGCGACGGCACGCCGACGGATTCGGCGGCGAACTCGTCATCTTTGATCGCGACCCATCCTCGGCCGAGCCGCGAGTGGTCGAGGTGGTGGGCGAAGATCATCGCGATAGCGAGCAAGACGAGGCCGACGACGAAAAAATCAGCCTGTGTGCTGAGCTCGTAACCGAAGAAGTTCGGCCATGGGATGTTGAGGATTCCGTTCGGGCCGCCGGCGTATTCCCAGTTGTTGAACGTGATACGCGTCATCTCGCCGAAGCCCAGGGTCACGATCGCGAGGTAGTCGCTGCGCAGCCGCAGGGTTGGGTAGCCCAGTATGGCTCCAGCAGTGCCGGTGAACAGAACGGCCAGCGGCAGCGTCGCGAAAAAGGTCCAGTGAGCCTCGGTCATCAGCAGCGCGCTGGTGTACGCGCCGATGGCGAAGAACGCCGCGTATCCCAGGTCAAGCAGGCCGGCGTATCCGACGACGATGTTGAGCCCGAGGCCCAGCATCGCGTAGGTCGCGACCGAGACTGCGACGGCCGTGACGTAATCGTCGCCGTTGAATATGACGGTAGCGCCGATAAGCGCCAGCACGACGATGACGCGGGACCAGAAAGGGGTGCGGTCGAACCGATCTCGCACCGTCGCGTACCTGCGTCCAATCGGGTGGTCGGCCAGTCGAGCGATCACATGCGTTCCGCTACGCGCTCACCGAAGAGACCCGTTGGCTTGACGATAAGCACCGTGATGAGGACGCCGAACACGACCACGTCCTCCCAGGTGCCGGAAAGGTATCCGGTGGTGTAAGCCTCAAGAAGGCCGATCAAGAGACCGCCCGCCATGGCGCCCGGGATGTTGCCGATGCCGCCGAGCACCGCGGCCGTGAAGGCGCGGAGGCCGAGCAGGAATCCCATCGTGAACTGGATCTGAACGTAGTAGATGCCGAGCATCACGCCTGACGCGGCGGCCAGCATCGCGCCCAGCACGAACGCGACGCGGATGACCGCGTCAACGTTGATTCCCATCAACCTGGCGGCGTCGTGGTCAACCGCCAGGGCGCGCATGGCGGTGCCCATCGTCGTGCCCTGGACGAAAGCCACGAGGCCGCACATCAACAGCAGGCTTGCGATTACGAGCGCGATCTGCACATATGTGACGTGGACCGGTCCGATGAAGAACCCGCTCAGCGGAAGCAGGTTCGGCGGGTAAGCCTGGATTGCGGGGCCCCAGATGAGCTCGGACGCGTTCTGGAGCAGAAGCGACATCCCGAGGGCGGTGATCAGGATCGCCAGCAGCGACCGCCGCAGCAGCGGCTTGTAGGCGAACTGGAGAATGCCGATGTTGATCACCGCCGTGCCGATCATCGGGATCACGAACGCGATCACGAGCGCGATGTAGATCGGAAGATGCTCGAATCCGAAAGAGACCAGGAGCGTCCAGCCGAGGAAGGCGCCCACCATCGAAAGGTCTCCCTGGGCGAAGTTGATGAGGCGGATGATGCCGTAGACGATCGTGTAACCGAGGGCGACCAGGGCGTAGAACGACCCGACCGTCAGGCCGATCACGGTGTACTGCAGAAACACGCCCATGTCGCGCCCCACCTCCTGGCACGCCGCTGACTGTCTGCTTCCCCTTGGCTTAAAGACAGCCCCGGTAGCGGGTATCGTACAAGGGGCTTCCGCGACCGGACGGCCCCGGTCTTCGAAGCGTGCAGCACGGCGCATGGAGGAGATGCGATGGAGCGGCTCGACCTTGCCGTGTTGGGCGGTGGAGTGGCGGGCCTGACCGCCGCCTACCTTCTGCGCGACGCCGACCTCGAGGTGTTTGACTCCGCCGGCTATATCGGCGGCAGGACGCGGTCGCTGCAGCAGCCGGACGGTATCTGGCTGAACACGGGCGCGCAGTATGTCTCCACCGACAGGATCAAAGTCGTCGAGCTGGCCGACGCGGTGGGCGCAAAGCTGCTTCGGGACGACAACCTGGGGGAGTACTGGCGCGGCCTGTATCCGGGAGACCCAGACACACGCTCGGAAATCGAGAGCTGCATCGAGCGGATCAGCGCAGAGCAGATGCAGCGCCGGCCCGCGACTCTTCCGGAGCTGGACGACGTTGCGTTCGACCAGTGGCTGGGTGAGGTATCGCCGGACACCCATCGGTTCTTCGACCGCTGGTGCCAGATCATGAATTCGGGCTCCTCGGTCGAGATCTCCCTCTACGGCGCCCTGTGGCTCTGGGGCGATCAGCGCAGCACGCCGTGGAGTGACCGGCCCGTGTCCCGCCACGACCGCGGCGACTGCGTCTTCGACGGTGGCACCAACGAGTTCACCAAGGCGCTCGCTCGGGCGATCGGCGACCGTGTCTCGCTGAGCTCTCGGGTCGCTTCGGTGCGTGAGGCAGATGGCGGATACACGATCGAGGTCCTCGGCGACCGTGGAACGCGTGAGGTCTGGGCCCGCCGCGTGATCTCGGCGCTGCCGGCCTCCGTCGCCGCCGAAGTGATCGATGAGCTGCCGGGCTGGAAGCAGCAGGCCCTCAATGCCATTCGGTACGGCCGTTTCATGACGATGAACATCGTCGTGAGCGCAAAGGACGCGCGACCCACCAGCTATCCGCTCACCGCCGCGCGGTCGGACGTCGCCTACAACCTGGACGCTTTCGTCATCAGAACGCCCGGCAATTTCGACGAGCGTGGGGGTTGCTTCCACAACATCGTTGGCGACCCGACAGCTCGCGTCATCTGGGACGACCCCGACCACACGATCAAGACGGGCACCCTGCGCGAGCTGTTCCGACACCACCCCGAGTACCGCGAACGGGTGGTCAGGGTTGAGGTGCAACGATGGCCATATGGCATGCCGCTGTACAGCGTCGGCCGCATGAAGACGTACGAGCAGCTGGCCGAGCCGGTGGGGGGCATCC
>VBGP01000214.1 GCA_005880795.1 Chloroflexota bacterium
ATTCCTTCGGGCTCGCGCAGCGCGACCTGCTGGGCGCGCTTCTCGCTGAGCTTGGTCCCGATGCCCGTCTCGCAGACGATGACGCGCCCGTCCTTGCGTGCGATGAGGCACACGCACGAGCAGTCGATCATGTTCTTGCCGTCCGCGGGTTTCTGCTTTTCCCACAGGACTTTGGGCACGACGCCGAACATCAGGCCGCCGTCGGCCTTCCAGCGGTCGGTGAGCAGGAGGTGAAGCTCGAGGTCGCCCAGCTGCACTGCGCCTTATATGCTCGTCGAAATGGCGATCGCGGCGATCAGGACGTCTGCCCTCACCAAGGACTACGGCGCCGGGCGAGGCCTTTTCGACCTCGACCTGCAGGTTTCGCCGCAGGAGGTCTTCGGTTACCTGGGTCCCAACGGGTCGGGCAAGACCACCACGATCCGCCTGCTGATGGGGATGATCCGGCCCACACGAGGATCCGCATACATCTTCGGCCTCGACTGCATCCGCGATTCGGCGGAGGTGAAGCGTCGCGTCGGCTACCTGCCAGGTGACGTGCCGCAGTTCGGCAGCCTCAGAGGGGGCGAGATCGTCGCCTACCTCGGCGGCATGCGCGGTGGCGTCGACCAGCGCTACGTCCGCACCATCGCGGAGCGTTTCGACCTCGACCTGAACCACCGGTTTCGCGAGTACTCGAGCGGGAACAAGCAGAAGCTGGCGATCGTGCTTGCGTTCATGCACAAACCCGACCTCTTGATCCTTGACGAGCCGACGAGCGGGCTCGACCCTCTGAACCAGCAAGAGTTCTACGAGCTGCTGCGCGAGGTGCAGAAGGGCGGCGCGACCGTCTTCCTTTCTTCTCATGTCCTGTCCGAGGTCGAGCACGTCTGCGACCGGGTGGGCATCGTGCGCTCGGGGAGGCTGGTCAAGGTCGCGGAGCTCGACGAGCTGAGACGGTCCGGCACCGACCCCAGCCTCGAAGAGATGTTTCTCAGCTATTTCGACGAGCCGCGACGCAAAGCGCTGCCTCCGTGACGTCGCTCCTCCTCGGGCTGCGGCTCAGCCGTTGGGGCATCGTGGGTTTCTCCATCGCCGGCTTCGCGCTGACCTTTATCCAGGCGGTGGGCTTCTACCAGATCGCGGGCCACTCGCCCGCCGAGCGCGCGGCGTTCGGCGCCTCGATGACCGCGCTGTCGGCTCAATT
>VBGP01000038.1 GCA_005880795.1 Chloroflexota bacterium
CGAAATGCGACGGCAGGATCATCTCCTCGATCTCGGGCCCCAGTCCAACCCGGGAGCTGAAGTAATCGAAGGTGCCACCGACCGCGAGGGTCGCCGACGTGAAGACCGTAGAGCGCCGCTCCGCGTAAACCCGTTCTCGCAGCAGCAAGCCGACGTTGACCGGCGCGGCGCGCAGGAGCAGGTTCTCGGCGCGAGAGACCTGGCTGAACCAGTAGACGCGATTCGAGTCGGGCCGGAGCAAAGCCTCTTCGAGCAGCCTGGTCGCGGCCTCGAGGCGTCCGCGAATCATCTCCAGCTCACGAATGCCCTGGTCTGGCTCATCCCCGCCGAGCCACTCGCGGACGCCGCCCACCGCCTTCCTCAGGTTGACGTCGAGCGCGGCCAGCGCCGTCACGGCGTTCTCCCCGGCGATGCGGATGCCGGACCACCCGTCGTCGTCGCGAAGCGCGGGGGTGATGCGCAGGGATTCCTCTCGGCGCTCCGCTTCGCCAAGGCGGGCGGCGACCCACGAGTCGGCCAGCCGGAAGAGCTCCCGCACCCGCTCTGCGGCCGACACCGCCTGAGGAGCGGCGCCGGCGAACGCGCTGCCGGACGCGCCGAGGTTCGGTTGCCGCTCGAGGTCCGGCAGCAGGCCACCGGCCAACCGGTCGAGCAGCGCCAGCAGACCCGGGCCGTCGGCTTCCTGGCGCAGTCCGCGGGTTGCCGCCTCTTCCAGGTGGTGCGCCTCGTCGATCACGAGGTGGTCATGCTCAGGCAGCAAACCCCCTCCCACCTCTGCGTCGGCCAGCAGCAGCGAGTGGTTGACCACCACGAGGTCGGCCGTCTCCGCCTCGGCCCGGGCGCGGTGCACGTAGCAGTCCTCCTTCGTGCAGTGAATGCCGACGCAATCGAGAGGGTCGCTCGCGATCCGGTTCCACAGCACCTCTTCCCTGCCGTACAGGCGCAGCTCGGAGCGATCGCCGCTCTCGGTCGTGTGCAGCCACATCAGGACTTTGAGCTTGAACATGAGCTCGTCCGCGTCGTTGCACGGCTCGACGAGGTAGCGGCGCCACCGGCGAAGCGAGACGTAGTTCGAGCGCCCCTTGAGCAGGACCGCCTTGAAGTCCCACGGCAGCCACTCGCGCAGGCTGGGCAGGTCCTTGCTCATCAACTGCTCCTGCAGCGTGTGCGTGTTGGTCGACACCACCACGCGTTCGTGATGGCGGACCGAGCGCGCGATCGAGGGCACCAGGTAGGCGAGGCTCTTGCCTGTCCCGGTTCCGGCCTCGACGACCAGGGTTCCGCCGCGCGACTGGATCTGAGCGACCGCCAGGAGCATCTGCACCTGCGACTCGCGGTGCTCGTAGCCGGGCAGGAGGCCGGCGAGCGGACCTTCGGGTCCGAGGAGCGCCGCCACGGCAGCCGGATCCTCGGGCGGCGCGTCTGCGGAGCGGCCCCGTCGAACAGCTTCGACATGGACGGCGGGCACCGGCCCGGCGTTCGGGCTGGGCCCGGTCAGCGCGTCGGCGAAGAAGTGGGCGACCGGCCACCGGTAGGGCGCCACGAGCGCCAGCATCGACTCCTTCACCCCCTCGTCGAGGGTTGCCGCCTCCTCGCGAAGGCGGAGCAGGAGCTGCCGTGTCGCGTCGGCGTCGTCCAGGGCGCGGTGCGGCCTCGGTTGGATGAACCCCATCTCCGTGGAGAGGAGGGGCAGGCTGTGGCTGGCCGCCGTGGGCAGCAGGATCCGGGCGATGTCCAGCGTGTCCAGGATCTGCTGCGAGGGGTCCCACAGCCCGGCGGCCTCGAGAAAGTCGACGTCAAGCCTGGCGCCATGCCCCACCGGCTGCCGGCCCCGAACGAACTCGGCCAGCCGGCCCAGCGCCACCTCAGGGCTGGCCGCGCCCCTCAGCTCCTCCTGCCTGATCCCGGTCAGGCGCAGGACGGTGTCGGGGACGGCCCGGCCGGGATCGACCAGCTGCTCGAGGGTCGAGGTGACCTGGCTAGGCGTGAAGGCGACGGCGCCGATTTCGATGACTCGGTCTCGGGCCGGGTCGAGACCGGTGGTCTCGAGGTCAAGGGCAACGTATTCCGGCAACTTTTCCGCGATTCTACGAACCCGGCTGAATCCGGGTCTGGACGTGAGTCCCGAACTGTAATATGTGCGGCCGATGGTTACTGGGGCGATCGAGGCTCCCAAGCGGCTGGAAGACCTGCACGTCAGACGTGACCTGGTCGCCAGCCTCTTGCTTCGGACGCTTGCCTTCGCCGACCAGCTGACCGGCGCCGCCCTCGAGCAGCGCCTCGGGCTGCCTTTCGAGACCTTCTCCCCGCTCATCGACGAGTTCGAGAAGAACCAGCTGATGGACACGCGCGGCGTCTCCAACGACCCCGGGATGGAAGGTCGTCCCTACCCGGTCAAGATGAACTACGCGATCTCGGGCGCCGGCCGCCAGCGGGCGGCGGAGATGTCGACGGTCCAGACGCGGTACCTGGGCCCCTGCCCGGTCAACTTCGAGGACTACCTCGCCCTTATCCGCTCCCAGGTCAGCGCCAAATCCCCGGTGACCGACTCCCAGCTGAAGAAGGCCTTGGGCGAGCTCGAGCTGGAGCAGCACATCATCGACCAGATCGGCGGCGCCATGGTCTCGCGCGCGTCGCTGTTCATCTTCGGCGCCCCTGGCAACGGCAAGAGCACGATCACCGAGCGCATGGCGCTGCTGATGGGCGAGCCGATCGAGATCCCACACGCGGTCGCCCTCGGCGACGAGATCATCCGCGTGATCGACCCCGTCTATCACAAGGTCGCGGAGGGCGAGCAGCCAGTCGACCGCCGGCTGGTCAGGGTGGAGCGCCCGGTCGTGACCGCCGGTGGCGAGCTCAAGCTCCAGCAGCTCGACCTGACCTACGACTCCCAGAACCGCTATTACGAGGCGCCGCTGCAGTGGAAGGCCAACGCCGGAGTCTTCGTGATCGACGACTTCGGCCGCCAGGAGGTTCCGCCGATGCGCCTCCTCAACCGTTTCATCGTCCCGATGGAGAAGAAGATCGACTACCTCGACCTTTCGGCCTCCGGACGCAAGATCGAGCTGCCCTTCCTCTGCCAGGTCGTGTTCTCGACCAACCTCTCGCCCACCGAGCTGGTCGACGAAGCCTTCCTCCGCCGCATGGCTTACAAGATCGGCATCGGCAACCCGACGCCGGAGGCCTTCGGCCGCATCCTTCGCTTCGAGTGCGAGCGGCAGGGCGTGCCGTTCGACGAGAAGGCGATCGGCTACCTGCTCAACAACCTCTACGGCAAGAAGCCGCTGCGCGGCTCACACCCGCGGGCGCTGGTCGCCCGCCTGCTCGACCTGGCCAACTATCGCCAGCAGCCGCCGCGCCTCACCCCGCAGTCGCTGAAGGAGGCGTTCGACGCCTGCTTCAACCCCGCGCTCGGCAGCCTGGTCGAGGACGACTGGGCGCGACCCGCCATCGGCTAGTACTCAGTACTTTTTCACGCCCCTCACCCTCACCCTGCGGGACAAGCCCGTTAAGGACGCGCTCCCCGCGCCGACTGATCGCTCCCCTGGAGGGGAGAGGGGATACTTACATCACCCAATCGTTTCCTTAATGAATCAATGTCGGTGAACGCTCCGCGTTTTTCGGGCGGCAGCAGCTCGGCGATCGCGAGCATGATCCGGTCCGAGGCCTCCTGGTGTGACACGCGCTCACCGCTCGCGCGCTTCTGCATGAGCAGCAACGGCTTGCCGTAGCGAATCGTGACTGGAACACGACGTGGCCATAGCGCTCCTTTGGGCAGGCATTCCGGTGTTCCGGTGAGCGCGACCGGGAGCACCGGGCATCCGCAGAGCTGGGCGATGAAGCCCGCGCCCGGCTCCGGCGTGGCCAGCACGCCCGAGTCGACCCTGGTCCCCTCCGGATAGATCACGAGCACCTGACCGGCCCTGAGCAGGTCGAAAGACCTGCGGAGCGCCGCGCGATCAGCGGTGTGACGGATCACGGGGAACGCGTGGTACTGGACAAACAGCCAGCGCATCACCGGACCGCGAAAGTATTCGGACTTCGCCATGTTCCACGAGTCCGAGCGCGGCAGAAATGCAGGGACCAGCGGCGGGTCGATCGTGCCGGCGTGGTTGGCGCAGACGATGAGCGGGCCATCCCGAGGCACGTTTTCGAGGCCCTCGACGCGGAAGAGGCCGACCAGGTACGTGTTCGCAATGAAGCGCACCAGCGCCCGCATCAAGGCGTACATCATCGCTTCGCGCGCACGTCGTCCAAGATGCGATCCACGACCTGCTCGAGGTCGAGGTTGTCGGTGTCGATGATGATCGCGTCCTCCGCCGGCCGGAGCGGCGCGACCGGGCGCTCCGAGTCCACGCGGTCTCGCAGCTCCACCTCCTTGCGCATCGCCTCCGCATCGACACGCTCGCCGCGGCGCTCGTACTGCGCCGCGCGCCGGCGAACTTTCTCCTCGAGGCTCGCGACAAGGAAGAACTTGTGATCCGCTTCGGGGAAGACGACGGTGCCGATGTCGCGACCCGCCATGACGACCCCCGAGTGCGCCATCCGGCGCTGCTGGTCGACCAGCGCCTTGCGCACGCCTGGATTGGCGGAGATGATCGGAAGCGCGTCGGCGTAGTCGGTGTCGTAAATGCCTTCGGTGAGCTCCATCCCATCGGCCCAGACGCGCTCGCCTTCGATCCGAGTGTTGGTCGACTCCGCGAGCCGGGACACGACATCGCTGTCACGAGGGTCGATGCCACGTTGCATCACCAGCCGAGTAAGGGCGCGATACATGAGGCCGCTGTCGATGAACGGAAGACCAAGACTCTCGGCCACACGTTTACCGACGGCCGACTTTCCGGAAGCCACGCCGCCGTCGATGGCGACGATCACTCGACTTCAAGACCAGCGGCGCGCCGCACCGCAGCCACCTCGCCGCTCGACAGCACGCGCCAGCCTCCAGTCTTGAGACGGCCAAGGCGCAGCGGCCCGAAGGCTGTTCGGCGGAGCGCGATGACCTTGCGTCCGACCGCTTCCATCATGCGCCGGACCTGGCGATGGCGGCCTTCGTGGATCACGATGCGCAGCTCGGCGCGCCCTGAATCGCGGTCACCGGTGGTGGCGCGAATCACCTCGACCTCCGCGGGCGCTGTCATGCCATCGCCCAGCTTCACACCGCCGCGCAGGGCTTGAATGTCCCTGGTGGTCGGAATGCCGGCGGTCACGACCTCATATTCCTTCGCGACCTTGTATCGCGGGTGGGTCAGTCGGTAGGCGAGCTCTCCGTCGTCGGTGAGGAGAAGCAGCCCGGTGCTGTCGGCGTCGAGCCGCCCGACCGGAAAGATCCTGTGGCCCGAGCCGCCTTCCTGGCCCACCACGTCGAGGACCGTCGTCCGCGAAGACTCGTCCTTCGCCGTCGTGATCACGCCAAGCGGCTTGTTCAGCATCAGGTACCGATGCGACGCCGGCGGCTTGATGGGCTTGCCGTCAACGGTGACCCGGTCGTGGTCGGGGTCGATCACCATCCCGGACGCCGGCGGCCGCTCCCCGTTGACCCGCACGGAACCCGAGGCGATCAACGCGTCGGACGCGCGGCGGCTGGCCACGCCGGCCCGCGCGAGATAGCGGTTCAGCCGTTCGCTCGTCCGGAAATCTCCGCGTGTTCGTTGCTTGGCGTAGGTAGGTGCTCGAGGGACTCGAGGCCCATCACCTGGAGGAACCGCATCGTCGTCCCGTACAGCTTCGGCTGCCCGGGGCCCGATCCACGTCCGACCTCGGTGATGAGATCTCGCAGCTCGAGGTTTCCCAGGACGCTCTCGCAGTTCACGCCGCGCACCTCCTCGATCCGCGCTCGAGAAACCGGCTGCTGGTAGGCGATGATCGCGAGGGTCTCGTAGGCCGCCTGTGACAGGCGGCCTGATACGTCTGGGCGAAGCGCGCGGCGGATGGCCGGCGCGTACTCGGGCCTGGTCGCGAGATGGATCTCATCGTGGTGCCGCATCAGCATCACGCCCCGGCCTTCCAGCGCCTCGCGAAGCTTCTCGAGCGCGCCCTCGACGCTGTTGCGATCGCTGTCCGTCGCCTGCTGCAGCTCGCGGACCTTCAGCGGCCGGTTCGAGCTGAACAGGATCGCCTCCAGCGCAGCCGAAACATCGGTCACGCCGCGGGCTCCCGCAGCTCTACGTGGATGGGGCCGAAGCGTTCTTTCTGCCGCACCCGCACGGCGGACCGCCGGATCAGCTCGAGGAGGGCCACGAACGTGATCACAGCTTCGAGGCGATCCTCCGATTCGAGGATCAGCTCGACGAGCTCCAGCGGTCCTTGGCGCAGGCGATCGTTGATGAGGTCGAGCTTCTCCTGCAGCGTCCAGGTCCGGCCCATGACGACGATCGGGCGTGGCGGAATCCGCGCCAGCACGCTGTTGAACGCCGCGACCAGGAAGTCGATGTCGAGCGGCTGCTCCTGGCCCCCGGCCTCGACCGGGCGCGCGGGCGGCGGAAAGGCGAACGTTTCCTGCACCGCGCGCTCCAGCAGCTCGCCGGCGATCTCTTTGTAAGCGCGGTACTCCTCCAGGCGCTGGCGCACCTCGTCCTCCCAGCCGAGCAGCTCGGTCTCCTCATCGGTGGGCGCCTCGCCCGGGAGCAGCCGGATCGACTTGAGAAGAAGGAGGCGCGAAGCCATCCAGAGAAACTCGACCATCTCCTGCGGGTCGGGGATCTCACGCGAAGCCAGCTCCGCGAGGTAGCCGTCGGTGACCTTCGCGAGGGAGACCTTGAAGATGTCGACCTCCTCGCGCTCGACCAGCGCGAGAAGCAGCTCCAGTGGACCTTCGAAAACGGCTGTGTTGACGGTAAGCCCGCTGGTCCGTTCGAGGGGTGCGCCCTGCGCGCGCCCGGCGCCAGCTTCCACGAGGGGCAAGCCTATCTCAGATCGCGCAGCGGATTCCGCAAGTCTGGCGGGCGGTGCGGAGTTTCGCGCTAACGGCGCGCTTCTTCGAGCAGCTCGCGGGCACGTGCGACGGCCTTGACGGTGACGCCTCCACTCATCATGCGCGCGAGCTCTCGCGCCTTCTCCTCTTCACTCGCCAGCTCACGGACCACCACCACGTTCCGGCCCGCGCTGTCGGGCGCCTTCTCGACCACAAGATGATGGTCGGCAAAGGATGCGATCTGAGCGAGGTGCGTCACCACCAGCACCTGGTGGCGGGCGCCCAGCGCCTTCAGCCGGAGTCCGACCTGGATCGCTGCCTCGCCGCCGATGCCCGCGTCAACCTCGTCGAAGACCAGCGTCGGCAGTTGGTCAGCATCGGCGCTCACCGTCTTGATCGCGAGCATGACGCGCGCCAGCTCTCCCCCGGACGCGACCCTCGCCAGCGGCGCGATGGGCTCGCCCGGGTTGGCCGAAAACATCATTTCGGCGATCTCCGCGCCCGCCGGTCCGATCTCGGCCTGAGGCCGCAGCGGGACTTCGAACCGGGAGCCTTCCAGCCGCAACCCCAGCAGCTCCGCCGCCACCGCCTTTTCCATGCGTCGAGCCGCGGCCGTCCGAGCTTTCGACAGCCTGGCGCTCGCCGTCTCGAGCTCCGCCCGGCGCTTCAGCCTCTCGGCCTTGGCGGCGGTGATTGCCGCGTCGAGGTCTTCGGTCGCGCCGACCTGCCGCTCGAGGCGGTCCCGCTCCTGGATCGCAGTCTCGATCGAACCGCCGTGCTTGCGCTTGATGCCCTCGATCGCGGCCAGGCGCGACTCGATCGCCTCCAGCCTCCGCGGGTCGGCGTCCAGCAGCTCGACGTAGCGACGGACGTCGGCCGCGACGTCGGTCAGCTCTTCGGCGAGCGCCTCCAGCCGCGTTGCCTGCTCGCTCAGCCTGTTATCGATCGCGGCGGCCGAAGAGATGGCAGCGGCGGCGCGGGCCAGACCGTCCTCGTGCAATGCGTCTGTCGCCTGCCGTCCCAGCTCGGCGAGGCGCGCCGCGTGCCGCACAGCGGTGCGCTCCGCGCTCAGCGCCTCATCCTCGCCGGGCTTCAGGTCGGCCCCGCGCAGCTCGTCGAGCTGCCAGCGCAGGTACTCCTGCTCGCGCTGCCCACGCGATCGCAGCTGCTCGAGGTCGCGCACCGCCGCGGCGGCGGCGACCCAGGCGCCATGTGCGGTCGCCACCGCGGCTCGGATGTCGAGCGCCCCCGCGTACGCATCGAGCAGGTCGGTCTGCGTCTCGGTGTCGAGGAGAGCGTGGTGCTGCGGGCCAAGCCCGTTAAGGACGCGCTGCCCGCGCCCACTGAATGCGTGCTGGCCGTGAATCGCCACGAGGTTGCCGCCGAGCTCGCGCAGCTGGCCTGGAGAAGCGGGACGGCCATCGACGCGCGCCACGCTGCGTTTGCCGACCTCGCGCTGCAGGGCGACGGAATCGAACACCGCCTCCACAGTCGCGCGATCCGCGCCATGCCGGACCTGGCCCGGATCGGCGCGCGAACCGAGGGCCAGGCTGAGCGCATCGATGATCAGCGACTTGCCGCTGCCTGTCTCGCCTGTGAGCAGGTTCAGTCCCGGACCGAAGCGCACCGTCGACTCCGCGACCAGGGCGAGGTCGCGGACCTTGAGCTCCTTCAACAACTATTTTTTCGGGACCAGTGGGCGGCCCCAGCCCAGCTTGTCGGCGAGACGGAGGTAGAAGCTTTCTGGCGGGCTGAACCGCACCACTTTCAGGCTGCGCTCGTGAGACCCGCAGCGGACCGCATCGCCCGTCGCCACCGCGCGGCCCCGGCGCCCCCCGTCGACTCGCATCTCGGCCGGCCCGCGCACGACCTTGAGCGTGATGTCCTGGCCGGGCGCGAACACGATGGGGCGCACCGTGAGAGCAAAGGGATTCATCGGTACGAGGACGAGGTCGCGCAGCGTCGGCTCGAGGATCGGGCCGCCGCTGGCCAGGGCGTAGGCTGTCGATCCGCTGGCCGTCGCGACGATTGCCCCGTCGGCATCGATGACGCCTACCGCCTGCCCGCCGACGTCGATCTCGAGACGCAGGATTCGCGCCTCGCCCGAATGTTCGACGACGACCTCGTTGAGGCCGATGGTGTGGCCGCGCGCGCGGTCGCCGCTCAAGAGAGTGACCTGAAGCATGTTCCGCTCTTCGATGCGATACGAGCCTTCGAGGAAATGCTCGAGGCCGCGTTCCAGCTCCGGTTCTTCGACTTCGGTGAGGAAGCCGAGGCGTCCGAGGTTCACCCCGAGGACCGGGATGTCGTGCGGCACGGCGAGTCGCGCGCCGGCGAGGAAGGTGCCGTCTCCACCGAGCGTGACGATGAGGTCGGTGTGGTCGACCGCCGACGCACCGTCGTCGCGGTGAACCTCGATCGCCTCCGCCTTGCGGGCCCGTGCCACGGCCAGGGCCCGGTCGACCACCGACTGCTCCGCTCCCGGTCCCCGCAGGAAGCAGATCTTCACGTCTGCTCCGGCAAGAGATGGAAAAAGATCTCCCGATTGCCCTGCGCGCCGGTGACCTCTGATGCGGCTTCGGCTTTGACCGTGTAGCCGTTGGTCGCGCACCATCGGCGGAAGCTCATCGCCGCTTCCTCGATCACAGTGGCGCTGCGCACGATGCCTCCCTTCCCCACCTCGGATCGCCCGACCTCGAACTGCGGCTTGAACAGTGCGACGACTTCAGCTTGCGGCGCGGCGTTGCGAACGGCGGGCAGGACCTTGCGCAGGCTGATGAACGACACGTCGATGACGGCGAGGTCCACTGGTTCGGGGAACTCGGCGAGGTCACGCGCGTTGACCCGCTCGATGACCACGACCCTCGGATCCTGGCGCAGGCGCCAGTGGAGAAGGCCGCGCCCGACGTCGAGCGCATACACCTTCGCTGCTCCGCGGCGAAGCAGCACGTCCGTGAAGCCGCCGGTCGAGGCCCCGATGTCCGCGCAAATGCGGCCCGCCGGATCGACGTGAAAAGTATCGAGCGCCGGCCGGAGCTTGAGCGCGCCGCGGCTTGCGTACCCTGGCTCGCTGTCGACCACGATCGCCGCACCCTCATTGACGGTCCGATCCGGGCGCCGGACGGTCTCCCCCGCGACGCGCACCTTCCCGGCCAGGATCAGCGCCTGCGCCCGCTCCCTCGACTCGGCGAGCCCGCTCCGCGTCACCAGCACGTCAAGCCGAGGCACCGGTTAAAGGATGAGCCCGACCACGAGACCGATCAACGCGCCGACGAGCACCTCGAAAGGCGTGTGCCCCAGCAGCTCGCGCAGCCTGGCTTCCTGGACGCCTCGCATATGCACCAGGTCCTCGACCAGCCGGTTCAACACCTCCGCCTGGCGGCCCGCGGCACGCCGCAATCCCGCCGCGTCGTACATCACCACGAAGGTGAAGATAAGGGCGATCGCGAATGGAGCGGAAGCTATTCCGGAATGTTTACCGATCGCCGTGGTCAGGCCCATCACGATCGCGCTGTGGCTGCTTGGCATGCCCCCCGTCACAGCCAGCACCCTGAGGTTCAGCCGCCGCTCGCGGACCGACGTAAGCGTCAGCTTTGCCGCCTGTGCGATCGCCCACGCGACCAGGGGAGCCAGGAGGAACGTCATTGCGACAGCAACTGTGCGGCAGCGTCGGCGCGGGCCTTGAGCTCCACCAGCCGCGACTGGGTTTCGGCGAGCAGCCGCACCGCCACCTCGTGGGCCCTCACAAGATCCTCCAGCGGGGCCGTCCCGTCCGCGAGCTTCGCGATCGCCTTCTCGAGGTCGGCGAGCATGTCGTCGAATTCACGCTCGCTCAAGTCGCCGTCGCGGCCACCTTGCCGAGGATGCCGTTGACGAACCGTCCGGCTTCGTCACCCGAGAAAGTCTTGGCAAGCTCGATGGATTCGTTGATCGCCGCCTTGGTCGGGACGCGGCGGTCGATCGCGATCTCGTAGACCGCGATGCGCAGGATGATGCGGTCGACCTTGGCCATCTGGTCGAGCTTCCAGTGCTCGGAGGCTTCGCTGAGGATGGCGTCAAGCCTGTCCTGGTTCGCCATCACGCCCCGGACGAGCTGACCGGCGAAGCCAGCCACGTCATCCGTCGCGGCGTTCTCGGACGCGTGGTAGGCGAGCACCTCCGCAGGATCATCGCTCGTGCCTTCCAGCTGGAAGAGGACTTTGAGCGCGAGCTCCCGCGCCTGGTGGCGCTTGCCCACCGCCGCCCGCTTAGGTGGCGAAGGCGACGCTCGATACGAAGACGTTCACCTCACCGACCTCGAGGCCGAGCATGCGCTCGGTCGCCTCGACAACGTTGGCCTGTACGGCCGCCGCCACATCGGCGAGCTTCGCTTCCGAGTCGACGGTGATGAACACCTCGAGATGGATCGAACGATCGCCCTCGATGTGCACGCGGACTCCACGATGCGCAGCCTGTCGCCGTACGAAGTCACCGAAGTGACGGGCCGCAGCCTCGTCCATGCCCTCCACACCTTCGACCTCGCATGCGGCCAACGCAGCGATGCTTGCGATCACTTCGTTGGCCACACGGACCGCCCCCAGGGAACCGTTCTCACTCATAACCGGTAGATCCTACGCCTCGCAGCAAGCCTCCAGTTCCTGCTGAACCGCTTTAGGCGCGCTCGACGTACGAATGATCGCGGGTGTCGACGCGGATCACGTCCCCGGACTGAATGAACAGCGGCACCTGGACCATGGCCCCGGTTTCGAGCCTGGCCGGCTTGGTCGCTCCCGACACGGTGTCGCCTTTGAAACCGGGATCGGTTGAAACGACTTTCAGGTCAACGTTGATCGGCAGCTCCACGCCGATCAGCCGGTCCTCATAGCGCTGCAGGAAAACGGTGCTGCCCTCTTTCAGGAGCGGGAGCACCGACTCCAGCATGTCGTCATCGACCGGGACCTGGTCGTACGTCTTGGTGTCCATGAAGTAGTGATGGTTGCCGTCCGAGTACGAGTAGGTCGCCTCGGTGTTGTCGATGCGCACGACGCGATACTTGTCACCGCTGCGGAAGCTCTGCTCAAAGATCGAGCCTGTCAGCACGTTGCGCAGCTTGGCCTTGATCACCGCACCGGCGCGCGCCAGCTTGATGTGCTCCACGCTCACGATGGACAGCAGCTGGCCATCCATCTCGAACATGGTCCCGTTTCGGAAGTCGTTGCTTGAAATCATTCTTGTGCGGCCAGATACTCCAGTGCCAGCTCATATCCCACAAATCCAAGGCCTGTAATCACGCCCCGCGCGGCGCGCGCGGTCACGCTCTTGGCCCTGAATTCCTCGCGCGCGTGAATGTTGGAGATGTGGACTTCCACGACCGGCAGCGCGAGGGCCTGCAGGCAATCGTAGAGCGCGACCGAGTAGTGGGTGAGCGCGGCCGGGTTGATGACGATGCCGGCGGAGCCGGGCCCGTGCTGGTGGAGGTAGTCGATGATCGCGCCCTCGTCGTTGCTCTGGAAGAGGCTCACCTCCAGCCCAAGCTTGGCCGCCCTTGCCCGCACCACCTGGTAAAGGTCGTCCAGGGTCCTCGTGCCGTAGATCTCCGGCTCTCGCTTGCCCAGCAGGTTGAGGTTGGGCCCGTTGACGACGACCACCCGCCTCGTCATGCCAGCGACCTCTTGACGACGCGCCGCACGAGCGCGCCGGGAACGGTGTGCCCGATCTCGGCATGGCCGATCCGGCGCGGCATCACCCACGCAACCTTGCCGCGGCGCGCCTTCTTGTCCACCGCCATCGCCGCGAGGACGCGGTCAAGGTTGGCGTGCGGCGGCCGGTGCGGCAGCTCAAAAGCATCCAGGAGCGCGTCCTGCGACTCGACCACACGCTTGCTGCACAGGTCCATGGCCAGCGCGATCTGCGCGGCGACCCTCATGCCAAACGCCACGGCCCGGCCATGGGCGATGCGGAACCCGGTGGCCGCTTCGAGGGCGTGGCCGGCGGTGTGCCCGTAGTTGAGGATGGCCCGGGGCCCACGATCTCTTTCATCTTTGGCGACCACGAGCGCCTTGGCCGCGACGCAGCGGAAAACGACGCGCTGGAGCATGGAGGTATCGCGCTCGAGCAGGCGTGGGCTGTTGCGCTGCAGCAGGTCGAACAGGCCGCGATCCATGGCGACGGCGTACTTTACAACCTCCGCGAAGGCGTCTCGGTAGTTCGCTGCGGGAAGCGTTTCGATGCTCGCCAGGTCGGCCACCACCGCCGACGGCTGCCAGAAGGCGCCCACCGCATTCTTGGAGCGGAGCCCGTTGACCCCGGTCTTGCCCCCGATGCTCGAGTCGACCATCGCAAGTAAAGTCGTCGGCACCGCGACCAACCGCACGCCTCGCTGCCAAACGGCTGCCGCGAAGCCGGCAAGGTCGCCGACTGTGCCGCCGCCGACCGCGATAACGCAGCCTCCGCGGTCGATCCGATTCCTCTCGAGGAATGCAAGCGCTGACTGCAGCTGGGTCATCGACTTCGAGCGCTCGGTCGCCGGGATCACGTGGATCGAAGTCTTCAGCCCAGCCCGCTTGATGGCCTTGGCGACCTTGGTGGCGTACGGCCGAACGTTGGTGTCGGTGATGATCGCGGCGCCCGTCGGATCCAGTCGCGTGATCACGTTGCGGAGCTCGCGGTTCAGGTTGGTCCCGATGAGGACCGGATAACCGCCGGAAGCCGAGTCGAGGATCAGGCGGACCAAATCTTCATGACCTCGTCCGCGACCGAGCTTGCCGGTCGCGTTCCGTCAACCCGGTGCGCCGCCTCCTCGTAACGAGCCCGGCGGCGCTCGAACAGCGTCTCGACCTCCGCCGAGGTTCGGTTGAAGGCCAGCGGGCGGCCGGGGAGATGGTGGATGCGCTCCCAGATCGTGGTGAAGGGAACCTCGAGGTAGACCGTCGTCGCCTCCGTGGCAACCAGGCGCCAGTTGCCGTCGTCGATTGTGACCCCGCCGCCCAGCGCCACCACGGCGCCCGGCCGCAGCACCGTGGGCAGGATCGCCTTCTCAAACGCGCGGAAGGCCTCCTCGCTGTGGGTGGCAAACAGCTCCTGGACCGACATGCCCGCCTTGTCCTCGACCAGGTGATCGAGGTCAAAGAACGGCGCATGCGAACGTTCCGCGACCAGGGCTCCGACCAGCGTCTTGCCCGCGCCCATGAATCCGAGCAGCGCGAGCGGTTTGCGTTCGGTTATCGCCTACACGCCACTGGAGTTGGCCGGCACGTGGGCGCCCGTCGGTGCGGCGGACGTGCCGCCGCCGCGGCGCTTCTCAGACTGGATGAAGACCTGGTCGCGGAACTCACCGGGCTTGGGGAGATAGTCGAGCACCTCGGCGCCCTGCGCGCCCGCGGCGTCGATCTCCACTCGGCCGTAGCCGAAGATCCGGCCGATGATGGACTGCCTGGTCGTGCAGTCCTGCACCCTGTCGACCGGGATGATCTTCTCCTGCCGGCTGAACACGCCGGTCTGGATCGTGATCCGCTGATCGGTCAACGTGTAGGTGATAGATCTCCAGCCGATCCAGACGACCATGAGCCAGAGCAGCGCCAGGGCGGCTATGCCGAGGCTCAAGAAGGTCCGCAGGTGCGGGACGTAGATGCTGTTCACGTTGTTCGGGCTGAAGATGGTGAAGTCGGCGATCACGACGGCAATCACCAGTACGGCGGGCAGGATCAAGCTGCCGACGACCGTGATCCAGTGCGGGTGGTCTTTCAGGACGAGGTTCTCACCGGGAAGGAGCTTGCTCATGGCGCGACATTGTCCACCAATTAGGGCAGCTGGAGGAGCACCAGGAGCGCGCCCAGGGCCAGGTAGGGCCCGTACGCGATCGTGCCCTTCATCGAGCGGTGCGTGACCATGAACACGATGGCGCCGATCGCGGCGAGCAAAACGCCGTAGAAAAGCGCGCTGAACGTGAAGGGCCAGCCGAGGAGGAGGCCCATGAAGACGGCGAGCTTGACGTCGCCAAAACCAAGAGCCTCGGCCTTGAAGATCGCCGAGCCCGCGATCGAGAGCAAGAGGAAGAGGAGACCGGCCCCGAGCCCCATGACGATGCCGACCCACCAGTCCTGGTGCCACAGCCCCAGGCCGCCGCCGAGCAGCGGGGAAAGGCTCACCAGGAGGGCGAAGGCCATCGCGGGGAACATCACCCGGTCGAGGATCAGGTGGTGCTCGAAGTCGAAAAAGATCACCTGGACCAGGACGAGGACAAAGACGCTCCGGACCACCAGCAGCAGCCAGGAGCTGATCTCGAAGCCGTAGATCCCAAAGATCACCGCGCACAGCACGGGTGGGCCGTACCGCTGCCACCACCTGTTTCCAGGCTCCAGCTCTTCGAGTCGAGCGAGCTTCACCGAGCCCCAGCGCACTGCAAGCCCAGCGGCCGCGCCGACCACGGCCCACAGCGCGGCGACGATGTATTGGCTCACGGCTGGAGAGTGTCGCGCATCACGTCGACCGGCGCGGCGCGTCCGGTCCACAACAAGAACGATTCAGCCCCCTGCGCCAGCAAGATCTGCCAGCCATCGACCGTCGGCAATCCGAGCGACCGCGCCTTGCGGACCAGCGGCGTCCCGCCGGTGACGTAGACCAGGTCGATCACGGCCCCTGACCTGGGCAGCGCCGCGGGGCGCAGCGGCATCTCCTCATTGCGCCCCAGCGGTGTGGCGTTGAAGAGAAGGTCCGCCGCGCGGGTCAGGGTGGGGACGGAGGGATCGCTCCACCCGATCACCTTGCCTGGCACGTCCGCTCCCCGTAGGTGACGCACGACGAACGTGAGGTGCGAACCTTCGAGCGCAGCCGCGGTCGCTCGCGCAGCCCCGCCGCCGCCGAGGATCACGGCGTTTGCGCTCCTGGGTTCGACGCCTACCTGTTCGACCGCGCCACGTATTGCCGGGATGTCGGTGTTGAAACCCCCGAGTCGACCGCCGTCGTTGACGATGGTGTTGACCGCACGAGCGCGCATGGCGTCAGGCGCGATCGCATCCAGGTGCTCCATCACTGCTTGTTTGTAAGGAATGGTGACGTTGGCGCCGGCCACATCGGGTGCGCGCAATGCCGCAACGGCCGCTTTCAGCCCCTCGGGCGGCACGTCGAGCAGGTCATAGCTCCAGTCCATCTCCAGCGCCCGGAAAGCAGCGTCGTGCATGGCCGGGCTGCGTGAGTAGGAGATTCCCTTGCCGAGTAAGAAGACCCTCAGCGAGTCCCCCTCACCCCGGCCCTGCGGGACAAGCCCGTCAAGGACGCGTCACGCGCGCCATCTGATTGCTCCCCAAAGGGGAGAGGGTGCCTTTGCGACTCAACTTCCGCTTGTTCCGTATTTCGCTATGTCGGCGTCGAAGTCGTGCTGGTTGGTCTCGAAGTGGGTCGTCCCCGCGCGATCGGTGAAGTAGAAGAGGTAGTTGGTCTTCGGCGGGTTGATGCATGCCAGCAGCGCCGCCCGGCCCGGGTTGCTGATCGCGCTGGGCGGCAGCCCGGCGTGCTTGCGTGTGTTGTATGGGTTGTCCATCGCCAGCTCTGTCCCGCTCGGCTCCGGGGAAAGGCGACCCAGGCCGTACAGCAGCGTGGCGTCGACGCCCAGAGGAGTGTTGCTGGCAAGCCGGTTGTAGTAGACGCTGCATACGTTCCCGCGGTCGGTCGAGGTCTTGTTGTTGGCTTCGCGGTCGACCATCGACGCGAGGATCACGATGGATCGGATGTCCTCTGCCGGCCTCGAGTCGGTGGCCCTGGAGATCTGGTTGCGCCAGTCGGTCGTGAACACGGCCCCGAACTGGTCCAGCTGTTCCTTGACGAGACCTCTCGACCCCGCGGCCGGGTCGACGAGGTAGGTGTCCGGGAAGAGGTAGCCCTCGTAGGGGTAGTCCGCGTTGGTGCCCGGTGGAGGCAGGAAGTTGTAGAGCGAGGCCCAACCCGTGTCCTTCGCCGCCGCCAGATACGCGGCGCCGGTAACGCCGGTCACCTGTTTCTGATCGATGAGCTGCGCCTGGTAGCGCAGCGGAAATCCCTCGGGGAACGTGATCGTCTTCTCGTCCGGGCGTCCGTGTTGAAGCGAGTTGACGATCTGGCTCATCGACATGTTGGTGTTCAGCAAAAACGAGCCGGCCTGGAATTTCGGACCGGCGTTGGTGACCCGCGTGTAGAGGTCCCACGCGATGGTGCTCCGGATCAGCCTCTGGTTGAACAGCTCGGCTCCGATTTCTGAAGACGTCTCCCCGATGTCGACGTGGAAGGGCACGGAGTGACTGGTCGAGGACACAGGCGTGTTGACGTTGAAGTTCCACCAGTCGATCGCCCGCGACGTGCCAAAGCCGAGCAACGCGAGGACCACGACGAGGGCGATCAGGCGCCTCACTCGACGCGGTCCTGCTCGAGGGCCAACATCACGCGTTTGAACTCGTCGCCGTCGACGGTCTCGAGGCCCGACCCCGATTCCCGGAGCAGGAGCACGCTCTCCGGGTCCGACGCGTCCTCCACCAGGTAGTAAGCCACGCCGTCGAGGTCGAAAGCGTCATGCAGCTTGAAGCGGCGTTCGACGCCGGCTTCGTCGATCAGCGTGACTTCGTCGTCCGTCATCTCTTTCGGTCGAGATGTGACTGGAGCAGCAGCGCGGCCGCCACGCGGTCGACGGTCGCGCGCCTCTTGGCGCGCCGCGCCCCGCCTTCCAGCATCGAACGTTCGGCGGCGACCGTGGTCAGCCGCTCGTCCGCGAGCTCAACCGGCAACCCGGATTCCTTTCGTACGGCGTCCGCAAGCTCTCGCGCCGCCTTCGCCTCCGGACCGTAGGAACCGTCCATCCGGCGGGGCAGGCCGACCACGATGCGACCAGCCTCATTGGCCCGCGCAATCTCGACCAGACGCACGGCAAGGGTTGCGTACGGCTCCGCGTCGACGGTGGTCAGCGGCTGCGCGATCGTCCCGGTCGGATCGCTGACGGCGATGCCCACCCGTTTGGTTCCGGGATCGACCGCCAGCACCCGCACGGCTAAGGGGAGTGTTGTGGCGAGGGCGACGGTGATGCCTTGGGAGTGCCCTGGGAAGCGGCAGCGGCCGACGGGGCGTTCGACTCCACCACGTAGTGGAGGGTGATACGCCGGTCGAGCAGCGGCATGAGCGGAAGCGCGAGCGGCTCTTCTTTGATCGCGACCGATCGGATCGGGAGCTTCTCGAGGTAGAAGCGGGCCTGCGCCACCGGCCGGCCGACGATCGCCGCGCGGATCTGCGCCTCGTCGAGCGTCGGAGCGACGTATGCGGAGGCGCTCCCGACGAAGACGAGGAATCCGCCCTTGGCCGAGCTGAGCAGGCGGTAGGTGACCTGGATCGGGCTCTCGGTCAGCAGCTGCTGGTTGTTCGGCACGTGCTGGGCCAGGTAGGTCTTGAAGGCGGTGATGACGTCCGAGTCGCTGTAGAAATCGCCCTCACCGACGACCGTCATCGTGCCGGTGAAGGTGGGCACCTTGTCTTGTGGCTGGTGGTCGGTCGTGAACTGGGGCGCGCCGAAGATGATGGTCTCGCTCAGCTTCTCGCCCTGCTGGCCGGCCGCGGCCAGCTGCTGCGCGATCGACTGGTGGAGCGACTGCTCGAGCTGGGCGCGGGCGGCGTCGAAGTCCGCCACGGTCATCTGAGGGGTCGACGAGGGATCGGTCCCGCCGCCCGTCGCCAGCGGATTGGTGACGTGGATCTTCGACCCGTCGAAGGGGTCGCAGCAGTTCTCGATCTGAGTGATCGTGTGATCGCCGACATTGCCCGTGGTCCCCGGTTTCACCGCGACCACGTTGACGGTCTTCTGACCGCCGTTCCACGGCACGACAGTGTCGCCAGAGGTCTGCGCAAACTCAAGTCCGTTGGTGTTCATCAGCCGCTGGCCGTACTTGAACAGCAGGCCGGGCGAGTTGGTGCCGAAATTGGCCGAAAGGTTGTTGGTGTAGACGACCTGTCCGGTCGAGGGCGCGAGCGGCACGTCGATCGAGCCGGTGACCTTGAAGCCCTGCGAGTTGGAGTTCGAGATGGTCACGGCGCGCACGTGGATGGACCCCTTGCCGGGCTGGGCCGGAATCTCGACATCCTTCTCGGTGAACGGCGCCGCCTGCGCCACCAGCGTGACCGACGCCGACGGCACGAACACCCCGACCGCAAAGATGCCGACCAGGATCAGAGTGATGGCGGTGACGTACAGAAGGAAGCGGCCGGGCTTCAGCTCCGTCGCCGTCTTGGTGAGAAGCCGGGTCGGCGCGGCCACGCCGACATGCGTGGTCGGAGCAACGCGCTTGCGCTGCCACCATTTGTTGATCGCCGTGGGAGCCTCGGCCTCGGAGGGGATGCCCTCTCCTTCCGGACCGACCGCCCCAAACACGGCGAATCCCGTCTCGGCGGCCATCTTCTGGACCGCGGGGTCGTCGCAGACGACCGTGACGCGCTTGCCCAGCCGGGCCGAGTAGTTGCGCAGCAACTGAAAGTTGAAACGGCTCTGCCCGATGCGCGATCGCATCGGCAGGACGAGCATCGTGTCCTCGCCGTGGTAGCGGCGAAGCCGCTCTACGAGCTCGGGGATCTCCTCTTCTGTTTCGACGTAAATCGGGTTCGTTGCCATGTCGTTTATAGGTCTCCTGAGGTTCTGGTCAGACTTTTATAGCGCTTAGGACCCGTCTCATGACGGTGTTGACCGTATCGCGCTCCTCGGCTTCGGTTCGCAAAGCATGGTTGGCGAGGCCCATCGGGGCAATGTCCTGGGGGCTCGAAAGCTGCCCTGTCGAGTCGGTCAGGTTGCGGACGTCGGACGGCACCAGGTGCCGCACGCGCGGCTCGCGGGGGAACGGAAGACCCGCAGCCCAGTTGTTCTTGACCATCTCCAGCGTCAGCTCGGGAAGCAGGCTGCCCCCGCCGCACAGGTAGATGCTGGAGGGGAGGCGCTCGCCTCGTGAAAGCTCCTTGATGCTCAGGGCCAGGCCCTGCAGCAGAACCTCCGCGTCCGCGCTCAGCAGCTCGGACACCTGCCGGTGCTGATCCGCTGAGAGGAGACCCTCTGAGTGGCGAAGCTTGCGTGCCTCGGCTTCCTCGTAGCTGAGGCCGAAGGCGAGGGCAAGCCGGCGCGTGAACGCACGACCTCCGAGGTTGAACATCCGGGTGCCTTCGACCCCACCGTCGCGGATCAGCGCCACGTCGGTCGTCCCGCCGCCCACGTCGACGAAGATTCCGCCTTCGGCCCAGATCTCCTCGTTGGCGCAAGCCCGCGCCAGCGCGTAGGGCTGGGCCACCGCCGCCGCAAGCTCCAGGTCGAGCTCGCGCACCACCGTCTCCACAGCGTCGATGTGCGTCATGGGCGCGAACGTGTTGAAGACGGTGACCTCGAGGTTCTTCCCCGTGAAGCCGACCGGGTTGGTGACCGGGTAGCCGTCGACGCGGACGTTGGTGATCGCGGAATGCACGAGGCGAGCCTCGAGCTGGCCGTAGCTGCGCTCCATCTCCAGCAGGTGTTGGGCTTCGCGCAGCGCCCGGCGCTGGACCATCTGGAGCATGGTCGACATCTCGCCCGACCGCACCCGCGACTTCGAGTTGTCGCGGGGATAGGCGATGGTCGATGAAAAGCCTTTGATCAGCTCGCCCGCGATGCCGACCACGACCTGGCCCGGCACAGTCCTCGCCATGTCCTCGGCCGCTTCGAGCGCGCGGTTGCACGAGCGGATGACCGACTCGAGGTCGGCGATCGCGCCGCCTGACATCGCGGCCGGCGCCTGTGGCTCCCTCCCCACTCCCAGCACCTCGCCGTCTGGGCCCTCGCGCCGCACGACCAGCACCTTGATCAGATCGGTGCCGATGTCGAGCACGGTGAAATGGCGGTAGTAGTCGCTGCGTTTGCGCAGGAACTTGAACTTCGTCATTTCAATGCCTCTTCGAGGCGCTTGAACGCCTCGTCGGCGGGGACGGTGAGCTTGCCGCTCACCAGGTTCGGGCGGCCGCCGCCACGGCCGAAAAGCTCTTTCAGGCGCGTGGCATCGATCTGCGGCACGAGGTCATTGGACACCTTGATGACAAACTTGTCTCCGGCGACAAGGGTTACGACCCCCGATCTGACCCGTTCAAGGTAGCGGTCCGCGTACGCCTTGAGCTCGTCGTCGCTCGACGCGTCGACGGTCTGAGCCACGTAGTCGACCCGGCCGTGCTTGACGGCGAACCCATCCGTGCCGCCGACCCGGGCCGCGCGGAGCTGGTCCCGCAGGCGCTCACGCTCCTTTTCGACCTCTTTGAGCTGGTTGCGGAGGGCGTGGATCCGCTCCGGAAGCTGCTCCGGGGTCGCATTGAAGGACTTCGCGAGGTCGGATAGGAGGTCGCGGTCCCTTTGCACCAGATCGTCCGCGGCCTCACCGACGACCATGTCGATCCGGCGCAACCCGGAGCCGATGCTCGATTCGGAGACGATGACCGCCGTCCCGATGTCGGCCGTGTTCGTCACGTGCGTGCCCCCGCAGAGCTCGCACGTCCAGTCGCCGAAGCACACGACGCGGACGACGTCGCCGTACTTCTCCTCGAAGAGGTGCATAGCGCCCTGTGCCACGGCTTCCTTGTAAGGCTTCTGGCTTTCGTGAAACGGCAGCGCGGCGCGGACCTTCTCCATCACGCGGCGGTTGATGCGGCCGAGCTCTTCTTTGGTAATCGCGCGGTTTAGAGGGATGTCGAAGGTCGTGTGGTCGGGCCCCACCCATGAACCCTTCTGCACCACACGCTCACCGAGCGTCTCGCGCAGCGCCTTGTGCAGCAGGTGCGTGGCCGAGTGGTGGCGCATGATCTGGCGCCTGCGTTTGTCATCGACAGAGGCGGTCGCCTTCTCCCCCACACGCACAGCACCTGTGATGACAGTTCCGAGGTGCGCGATCGCTCCCTCCATCGGCTTTTGCGTGTCTTCGACGCGCACTCGCCCGCCGGACGTTTCGATGATTCCCACATCACCGACCTGTCCACCGGACTCGGCGTAGAACGGCGTGCGCTCGAGGAAGACTTCTACTGCTTCACCCTCTGTCGCGACGTCCACCGGGGATCCGCCCCTCCTTAGACCGGTGATCTTGCTCGCGGTCGTCAGCTCGCGATAGCCGGTGAACTCGGACTTCGGAAGGTCCTTCGCCAGCGTCCACTGGTGCGGTATCGCGCGGCGGGAGCGTTCGCGCTGCGCCGTCATTTCGGAGCGAAATCCCTCCTCATCGACCGCGATGCCACGCTCGTTGGCCAGCTCGCGTGTCAGCTCGAGGGGAAAGCCGAATGTGTCGTGCAGGCGAAAGGCATCCTCACCCGACACCGTCTTCGCGCCCCGCGAAGCGACCTTCTCGAACTGTTCCATGCCCTGCTCGAGCGTTTTCGCGAAACGGTCGGCTTCCGCGTCGATTGTTTCTGCGATGAACTTCTCGCGATCTGCCAGCTCGGGATAGTGCCCCTTGAACATCGCCACGGTGCGCTGCGCACCCGCAGAGAGCTTCGTCGACAAGCCGACGTTCCGCGCATGGAGCGCGGCGCGCCGAACCAGGCGACGGAGGACGTACCCGCGTCCCTCGTTTGACGGCACCACGCCGTCGGATATGCAGAAGGTGATCGCACGGATGTGGTCGGCGATGATGCGTTCCGAAAGCTGCGTCGGCTTGTGGCTGTGCTCGTGAAAGAACTCAACGAGCGGCGCCAGCACGTCCGACTCGAAGATGTTGCTCTTGCCCTGGAGGATGAAGCTGATGCGCTCCAGGCCCATGCCTGTGTCGACCGCAGGCTTGGCGAGGCGGACCAACGCTCCATCTTGCACACCGCGCTGGATCGCTTCGGCCGTCGTTGGAGGACTGGAGAGATCGGCGCGCTGGTCGTACTCCGGCAGCACAAGATTCCAAAACTCGGTGAAGCGGGCGCAGTGGTCTGGGTAGCAGTCGGGCTGGCCGCATCCCGCGTCACGTCCGCGGTCCCACCAGATCTCGGTGTCTGGACCACACGGCCCGCGACCCAGGCCCCACCAGTTGTCGCCGAGCCGTGTCACGTGCCCGGCGGGGATGGCGGTTCTGCTGGTCCAGATCTCGAACGACTGGTCGTCGGACGGATGGACAGTGACGCGAAGCCGATCCACCGGCATGTGAAATCCATTTGTCACGAGCTCCCACGCCAGTGGGATCGCGGTCTCCTTGAAGTAGTCGCCGGTCGGCGTGAAGTTGCCGAGCATCTCGAAGAAGGTGTTGTGGCGGTCCGTCTTGCCGACCTCTTCGATGTCGCCTGTGCGCAGGCATTTCTGGGCGCTCGCGAGTCGAGGCGCGGGCGGCTTGCTCAAGCCCAGGTAGTAGGGCTGGAGCGGCTGCATTCCGGCCGAGATGAAGAGCGTGCTCGGGTCGCCGTGCGGCACCAGCGGTGCGCTAGGCAGGACGAGGTGCTCCCGGCTCGCGAAATGCTCTAGAAAACGTGTGCGGATCTCATTCCCGGTCACGGGGAGGTGATCAGTCTAGGGCGCTAGCCGTTCGGTGCGCCAAGCGCCTTTGTAGTTCTGGAAGTAGCGCAGGCGGTCGTGGAGGCGGTCGTCTCGGTTCTCCCAGAACTCGATCCAGATCGGGCGGAGCGCGTACCCGCCCCAGGCGCGGGGCATCGGAACCTCATCCGGATGGGCCGCCGCAGCGTCGAGCACGCGCTTCTCCAGCACATCGCGCGATCGCACGACGCGGCTCTGTGGCGATGCGAGCGCTGAGAGCTGCGCGCCGCGCGGCCGGGTGGCGAAGTATTGGGCCGAAAGCTCGCGCTTCAGCTTGTACACGGTGCCGTAGACCCTCACCTGATGCCGCGTGACAGACCAGTAGAAGACGAGCGCCGCCCGGCGGTCGTGCCCGAGGTCGCGGCCTTTCCGGCTGTCGTAGTTGGAGTAAAAGATGAACGCGCCGTTCTGCAAACCCTTGTACAGGACCATGCGCGCGGACGGTCCCTCTTCGCCGGAAGTCGCCAACGTCATCGCATCGGGTTGCGGGGCGCCCGCGTCCATTGCCTCGCCGAACCATTTGCTGAAAAGCTGGTACGGATCGTCGGGCGCTTCGTTTTCGAGCAGTGGCATCAGCTTGCAGTCTCTTCGGGCACGTATTTCCTCAGCTGTTCCAACGCCGCGCGCTGCAGCCTGGAGACGTGCATCTGGCTGATGCCGAGCCGGCGCGCGATCTCTGACTGCGACATCTGCTCGTAAAACCTCATCGCCATGATCGCGCGCTCGCGGGGTGTGAGGTGCTCCATCGCTCGATCCAGCACGTCGCGCATCTCCACCCTGTCGAGCTCGGGATCCGCACCGCCGATCTGCTCCGCGATGGAGCGGCTGTCCTGACCATCGCCGGTTGCGACCGGCTGATCAAGCGAGATCGGTACATAGGCCGGCCCCATTTCCATCGCATCCGTCACATCGTCCGGCGTGACGCCCAGCCGATCGGCGAGCTCGGTCACGGTCGGCTCCCGCCCGAGCTCGTTCTTCATCTGCTCGTTGACCCGGACCACCGACTGGTGCAGCTCCTGGAGCCGTCGGGGAAAACGGATCGCCGTCCCCTTGTCGCGGAAGTAGCGCTTGATCTCGCCGGCGACGGTCAGAGTGGCGAAGGTGGTGAACTCGTAGCCGAGGTCGGGGTCGAAGCGCTCGATGGCCTTGATCAAGCCGAGATACCCGACCTGCACGATGTCGTCGAGCGGCTCCCCACGGTTCTGAAACTTCCGGGCCAGGAAATACACAAAGTCGTGGTAGGAGTCGACCAGCTGTGCGCGAATGCGATCCCGCTCAGCGGGGTCGGTGGATTCCTTGTACCGGCGGTGGAGCGCACGCAGCTCCTCGCGGGGCAACCGCGTTGAACTAGCCACGTACTAAGTGTCCGCCGGTCTGGGATCAGCCTGCCAGGTGCTTGACCATTCGGAAGCTCACGTGACCGGTGCGCGGCTCGATGGTCGGTCGAAAATCATCGACGAAGCACCGGATCATCTCGTACGCGAGCCGCTGCAGCTCCGGGTCGATCGTCGAGTCGTGGGGGACCACCGGCAGCGACAGCGCGGCCCCCGTCGGCATCAGGTCGACGTCGACGACAAGGGCCCGGTTGGTCGCGAAATACGTGAGCTTCAGGTCCGCCGGAGTGCCGAGGTCGTCGGCCGCCGAGATCGCGCTGTCACACGCCTGTGTGAGAGCGATCGCCAGCTCGTCGAGGTCCATCAGGCTCAACCCGAGCTGGCCGCCGAGCGTCGTGGCGACGCGCTTGGCGACAGGGATGAAGGCTGATGTGGCGGGGATCTTCAGCTCAGCCAGGTTGCGCTTGGCCATGGGTCGGCGCCTATTCCTCCAGGTTGGTCGAGGCCTGCTGCATCCTGCGGGACGCGGCCGCCTCGAGCTCTTCTCGCTTTCGCTTCGCCGCCGCGACGCCGTCCTGGATCGCCTTGCCGACGGGGTGATCCGGGTCGGTGACCATGGTGCGCGCCTTCTGCGCCGCGTCGCGTGCCCGCTGGACGGGCTCGCTGCCGCTGAGCTCGATGGTCTTGCTGCGCAGGCTGTCGATCTGCTCCTTGCCGGGGCCTGAGGCGATGTAAGCGCCGACCGCCACACCAACGAGGCCGCCGAGGATGAACCAACCGAAACCGCCGCCGCCGTCTCTCTCGTCAGCCACCGCTAACCTCCTTTAACCGAGCGAACAAGGCTCTGACCCGCCACCCTCGCGCCGTGCACCGCGGAGTTGATCCCGCGGCCGACCGCGGCCAGGCCGCGGCCACCAGTCCTCAGGCCGACGTTGACCCCCGACGTGATGTCGTTCACGTTCTCGATGGTCTGTCGCACCTCAGGCAGCGTCTCTTTCATCTCTTCGTTGGTCGTGTCGAGCAGCTCTTCAACCGCTCCGAGGGTTCCGCGCAGCCGGATCAACACCGCGGCCAAGGCCAGCGCCACGATGAGCGCGGCCACCCCGAACGCGATCCACATGAAGCTCTGGCTGTTCATCGACTGAATACCCCCGGCGCGGCGACCGCAAACACAGCAGCAATCTTAAGTGCGCGGGTTCGAGTTGCCCGGATCGGGTTCCTTCGGCTCGTGGCTGGGCCGGGGGACGAACCGCGCCAGCGGCTGCAGCAGCAGGGCGAAGAGGAGGCCGGGCAGCAGGTCGGCCTGGCCGAGGCGGAGCGAGGGCAGCCCGAGAAAGTCCCAGAGCTGGCCGAGGCCGAAGCCGATCGTGGTCATGACCAGGATCGGAATGTAGGCGCGGCGGCGGTAGGGCAGGAAGGCGTAGCAGAGCTGGGAGACGATCAGTGTGAGGAGCACTGCGACGATCAGGCCGGGCGGGATAGAGGTCATCGGTTGTGACAAAGGCACCCTCTCCCCCCAGGGGAGAGGGCGGGGAGAGGGGCGTGTGCAGTAAGTGCTCCCTCCGGGGTGCGGGGGTGGGTTGTCCTGAGCATGCTCAGGTGGGTCCCCTG
>VBGP01000109.1 GCA_005880795.1 Chloroflexota bacterium
AGTCCGGACGAAGCGACATCGATTGCGACGCAAACGCCGGATAGTCCGGACTATCCGAAGACGGCGTGCTTTTTCCGCACGGGTGGCGTCAGCGGTGCGGAATCCCACGCCGCGACGCCGCCGCCCCCCTACGAATCGAGCGCCGGAAACCTCCACGGCTGGCGCTCCCGCACGACCCCGTAAACCGCCTCGACGATCGTCTCGCGATTCGGCTTGCTGAAGTAATCCCCGTCCGGCCCGTACGCCGGCCGGTTCGGCGACGCCGCGAGCGTCCGCGGCGCGGCGTCGAGGTGCCACCAGCCCTGCTGCACCTCCAGGATCTGCTGCAGCATGAAAGCCGACGCGCCGCCCGGCACGTCCTCGTCCACCAGGATCAGCGCGTGCGTCTTCTCCAGAGAGCGCACCAGCTGGTGGTTGATGTCGAACGGGTTCAGCGTCTGCACGTCGATGACCTCGCACGACACCCCCAGACCCTCGAGCGCCTGGGCGGCGTCCAGCGCGATCCCGCAGCACGCCCCGTACGTCACCACCGTCGCGTCGGTTCCCTCACGCAGGACTTCGGGCACGCCCAGCGGCACCGTGAACGACCCGACGTTGTCAGGCACCCGCTCCTTCAGCCGGTATCCGTTCAGCACCTCGATCACGACGCCGGGGTTGTCGCCCTGGAAGAGCGTGTTGTAGAAGCCGGCGGCCTGCGTCATGTTGCGCGGGACCGCGACGTAAATGCCCTGCAGGGCATTGAGCAGCACCGACATCGGCGAACCCGAGTGCCAGATTCCCACCAGCCTGTGACCCTTGGTCCGGATCACGACAGGCGCCTTCTGTCCGCCCACCGTTCGCCAGTGCAGCGTGGCCAGGTCGTCCGCCGCCGTCTCGAGCGCATAGAAGAAGTAGTCGAGGTACTGGATGTCGCAGATCGGTCGCAGCCCGCGCATCGCCGAGCCGATCGCCTGGCCCAGGATGGTCGCCTCCCGGATGCCGGTATCGGTCAGGCGCAGGTCCCCATATTTGGCCTGCAGGCCCTCGAAGACGAGGTTGACGTCACCCAACCGGCCCACGTCCTCGCCGATCACGAAGATCCTTGGGTCACGCGCGAAGTTGGCGTCGAAATTGCGCACCAGGACCTGGCGGCCGTCGACGACGGGCGATTTCTCGGAGTAGACGGCCGGCACGACCGGAACGTTCAGCGGCGACTCGGGTGACCGGCTGTACAGGTACGAGTTGTACCGCTCATCGTTGACGCGCCGATAGTCGGCGACGAACTGCGCCAGCTCGGTGCGCGCGGGCGACTCGATGCCTCGAAGCTGATGCAGGGCGCGAGAGGTGCTCGACATCACGAGAGACCGCGTGACCTTGTGCGCCTCATCGAGAGAGCTTGTGATCTCGGCGACCTCGGGCATGTCGACGCGGCGGAGAATCGCCACCGCGCGGTCACGCTCGGCTCGAATCGGTGACTGGAACGCATCCCACGCCAGGTCGCGAGCAGCCTCCACCGCCTCTTTGTCGGCAGCCTCCCAGCCCTCGAGCTGGGACTCGCTTGCGACCCCGAACTCGATGATCCAGTCGCGCATCCGCGCCAGGCAGTCGTATTCGCTTTCGAAGCGGAGGCGCTCCTTGGACTTGTACCGCTCATGACTGCCGCTCGTCGAGTGGCCCTGCGGCTGCGTCATCTCGGTGACATGGATCAGCGCGGGCTTTTGCTCGCGCCGGACCTTGTCGATCGCGTTCGCGTACGTCTCGATCAGGGCCGCATAGTCCCAACCTCGGACCACGTAGATGTCGATTCCCGGCCGGTCGTCGGGCATGAAACCACGCAGCGCATCGGAGATCGATGCCTTGGTCGTTTCGGCGGTGATCGGGACGGAGATCCCGTAGCCGTCGTCCCACACCGACATCGCCATCGGAATCTGGAGGACGCCCGCGGCGTTGATCGATTCCCAGAAAAGGCCCTCGCTGGTGGCCGCGTCGCCGATGGTGCCGAAAGCCACCTCGTCGCCGTTGACGGAGAAACCGTCCTGCGCCGCCTTCAGCTGCGGGTTCGCGCGATAAAGCTTGGAGGCGTAGGCGAGACCGACAAGCCGCGGCATCCAACCGGCGACGTTCGACACGTCGGCGCTCGAGTTGGGGATGTCGATCGAGCGGGCGAACTCCCCGCGGTCGTCGAGGAAACGGGTCGCGAAGTGGTTGCCCATCTGGCGACCTCCCGACGCGGGCTCCGCCTCGAGGTTCGCGTTGCCGTAGAGCTGGGCGAAGAAGTCGCGGACGTTGGACATCCGCGTCGCCCACATGAAGGTCTGGTCTCGGTAGTACCCGGCGCGCCAGTCACCCGGCCGGAACGATTTGGCCATGGCGATCTGAGCGACCTCTTTCCCGTCGCCGAAGATGCCGAAGGTCGCATTGCCGCGGAGCACTTCGGCTCGGCCGATCACGCTCGCCCGACGGCTGCTGAAGGCCAGTCGATAGTCGGCGATGATGGCTTCGGCGGTCAGAGAGAACTTGGAGTTGCGAAGCGCTTTCGCCATAGATGCCGCATGCGCGGCGGATCTAACTTAGCAGAGCCCCACCCACCTTAGGCCGAGCTGACGCGCTCCTCTTCTTGCTCGCGGCGCAGCAGGCCCGGCCGGGTGGCCTGCAGTGCTTCCTTCATATGGACGTACGCCTTGGCCAGCTCGCCCCGCCGCTCCAGGATCTCGGCATAGATCCCGTGGCACTGCAGCAGCCTCTCGTGCAGGCCCAGCGCCTCAAACCCGCGGATGGCCTGCTCAAACTCGTGGTCGGCGGACTCATCCTCGCCGCCTACGTCGGCGATCCGCCCCAGCAAGACGTGCGCCTCCGCGATGTCGGCTCCCTCCTCGAAGCGTTCTGCCAGCTCGAGTGCATGCTGCGCCCCGTCTCGGGCGTCGGCCGCGTTGCCTTGCTGCATCGAGAGCTCGGACAGGCTCAGCAGCACGCGGCTGCGGCCGGACTCGAGGTCGGTTTCGTCGCAGAGCTCGAGCGAGCGGTCGAGGTGGCCTCGCGCACCCGCGAAATCCCCCCTCGCCATAAGGACCATCGCAAGACTGTTCTCGGCCCTCGCCAGCGCGACCCGGTCGCGCAGCACCTCGAGCAGCGCGACGGAACGCATCGAGTACCTGGCCGCGGGTTCAACCTCACCGGCCTGGTGGTAGGCCAGGCCAAGCGTGCTGTACACGCGGGCAACCCGACGCAGGTCGAAGACCGAACCGCCCACCTCGATCGCCTGCTCGTAGGCGGCCGCGGCGCGGTCCCATTCACGATCGGCAGCCAGGGCGCTCGCGAGGATCCCGAGCAGCCGCGCCTCGGTGGGCGCAGGTACCGGTTTCAATGCTCGACAGACGGTCAGCGCCTGTTCCGCGAGCGCCAACGCGTCCTTCGACTGCGTGGAGTTCGCGAGGGACGCCTGCGCACCGATGCATTCGGCAAGCATCACGCCATCGTTGACCGCCTCGAAGTGCGCGCGCGCTTCCGCTAGGAGGGACGAGGCTCGCTCCGCCTGGGACGAAGCCAGGTAGGCCTGAGCCAGGAAAAACCTGATGCGTCCGAGGCGGAATGCGGACGTACCGCGCTCGAGCAACGAGCTGCCCAGCGCGATGGCATCCTGGTTCCGTCCGTCGGCGACCATCGCCTCGAGCTCGATGAGCCTTGCCGATGCATCGTCCGCGGCGCCGACGGGCTCGGCCAGGAAAAATTCGACCGGCTTGCCGGTGCGGCGTGCGATGTGCTCCAGGGTGGGCAGCGACGGCCTGGTCCGCCCGGTCTCGATCAGGTAGATCGCCGGTGCGGTGACGTGGCCCTTACCCAGCTGGGCGAGGCTGAACCCCGATTCGACGCGAGCCTGCTTGACGGAACCTGGCCGCAGGTTGATGCCCGGAAGGCGGCGTCTCTTGGCCTGCGCATCAGCCGCAACTGGTGCGTCTGAACGGCCGCTAGCCACGGTTCGTCACTTTATATGAAATCCGGGCGGGATGGCGGCATGCCTTTTTGAAACGCGCGTTTCAGGATCGGCGGTCGCCCTTTAAGCCAAATTTCCAACCCGAAAACATACTTAACGTTGTTAAGTTAAACTTGCCCTACGCAGGTCGCGGTCAGAGTGCTTCCCGCCGCGGCCTGCTCCTCCCAATTCATGGCGGCCGGAGGGGCTGAGCTCTGCTCCTCCCCATTCATGGGGAGGTGGCCCGAAGGGCCGGAGGGGCTGACCCAAACCCGTTCGAAGAGCCTCTTGCTCCTCCCCATTCATGGGGAGGTGGCCCGAAGGGCCACGCAGTGGGTCGAGGCCTACAGAGCCTGGTGACGCGACCAGTCTGGGGACTGCTTGCGCCACCACTCATAGTCCACGTCGGCGTCGTCGGGCTCGGTGCGTTCAAGTTGAGGTCGATCTGTGAGAGGTCTGGATAGAGCGTGCTCGACTACTGCTCGCGGAAGTCGGACGCCATGGTCTCGAACATAGTGAGCAAGTCCATCCGGCCATACGAATGTTCCGTCAGACGACTCGCTTGCTCCGTTGCGTTGACCACAAAAGCGACAACTCGAATATCCCCTGAATATGCGAACTCGCGGCCAAAATTCAAGCCAGGCAACCACGCCTTCACGTTCCTCAGGACTCCAATCGGTGTCGACAAAGTCCTCAGCCTTGGGCCAACCGGTAGCAGAGTTGCCCAACCAGTACCCGATGAGGGTCAGTCGCACTCGATGATGCTATGCAACTGGCGCCGGCTGCTCCTCCCCATTCATGGGGAGGTGGCGCGAAGCGCCGGAGGGGCTGACCCAAACCCCGTTTCGGAGAGCTTGATCTCTGCTCCTCCCCATTCATGGGGAGGTGTCGGCGAAGCCGACGGAGGGGCTGACCCAAACCCGTCTAAGAGGCGGGATAAACCCCGAACAACTTGATCTCCGCGCTCGCCTCTTCGAGGGCGCTGAGCGCGGCTTCCGCCGCCGCCGCCGCGGACACCTCCCCATTGATCGAAAAGTCGAGGTAGAACCGATACTCAAACGGCCGGCCCAGGATCGGCCGGCTGTCCAGCCGCGTGAGGTTGACGCTGCGCTGGGCAAAGCAGTCCAGCGCGTGCGCCAGGCTTCCCGGACGGTGCGCCGTGACAAACGCAATCGACCCCTTCCAGCCTGCCGTCGCCTCGCGCGGCCGGGCCGGGTCGCCTTTCTCGACCACGACGAACCGCGTGCGATTCTCCGAATCGTCCTGGATCGACTCGGCCAGCACGTACAGCCCATAGCGGGCGGCCGCCGCCTTGCTGGCGATGGCCGCGGTCCCCGGCTGCCTCTGCTCGGCGACCGCGCGAGCGGCGCCCGCCGTGTCGTGAAAGGCCACCGATCGGATCTGGCGGGAGTGCAGGTAGCGGTCGCACTGCGCGAGCGCCTGGGGATGAGACAGCGCGCGCTCCACCGGGCCCGGCCAACCGAGCAGGCAGTGGCGAACCGGCTGCACGTGCTCGCGCACAACGCGCAGCCCGGGCAGCTCCCACAGCAGGTCGGAGACCTCCTGCACCACGCCGGCGCTGCTGTTCTCGACCGGCAGCACCGCCGCGTCCACGGCGCCCATCGCCAGCGCGTCAAAGGTCAGGCGGAAGGTCGGGAAACCCACTGCCTCCGCACCCGGAAACAAGGCTGAAACCGCCTCGTCCGAGTAGGCCCCGGGTTCGCCCTGGTAGGCGACCCTCACCCGAAGATCATGTGTCGAAGCGTGTCCGCGACGTGATTGTGGTCGTGCAACTGATCGGTCACGGGGGGATGTCCATTTCCTTCATGACCGTTGGTGCCGTTCGAATCGGACATCGCTGCGATCTTCCGAAGATCTTCGTCGGTGACTTCCTTCTTCGTGTCGGCCAGCTGCAGGAAACGTTGCCACGCCTCGTCATCTTTGCCCTCTGCCAGCGCGATGCCCAGCCGGTTGAGGCGGTGGTGGAACGCGTGGCGGCCCGAACGCGCGGTGAGCACGATGCGTGAGTCGGCGAGACCCACGTCCTCCGGCTTCATGATCTCGTAGTTCAGGCGGTCCTTCAGAACCCCGTCCTGGTGAATGCCGGACGCGTGCGCAAACGCGTTGGCGCCGACCACCGCCTTGTTCGGCTGCACCGGCGTGCCGGTCAGCTCCGAAACGAGCCGTGAGGTGCGTGTGATCTCGGTCGTGTTGACGCCGCACTCGAGCCCAAGCTTCTTCTTCCGCACGTTGAGCAGCATCACGACCTCCTCGAGCGAAGTGTTCCCCGCCCTCTCGCCGATGCCGTTGATGGTGCATTCGACGCGCCGAGCACCGGCGTCGATCGCGTAAATCGTGTTGGCGACCGCGAGTCCGAGGTCGTTGTGGCAGTGCACAGAGAACAACGCCTTGTTGCTGCCGCGTGCGTCGCCGATGACGCGGCGCACGATCTCGCCAAACTCCCACGGCAGGCAGTAGCCGGTCGTGTCAGGGATGTTGATGACGTTGGCGCCCGCCGCGATCATCGTCTCAACCGTCTCGACGAGGTAGTCCGGGTCGGCGCGTCCCGCGTCTTCAGGGGAGTACTGGACGTTCTCGCACAGCGAGCGCGCGTACGCGACCATCTCCGCTCCGCGCTTCAAGACCTGCTCACGCGTCATGCCGAGCTTGCGGTTGATGTGCACGTCGGAGACCGACAGCACGATGTGGATCTGCGGCGTCTCCGCTTCCTTGATCGCGCCCCACACCGCGTCGATGTCCTCTTTCACAGCGCGAGCCAGCGCGGTGATGGTCGCGCCACGGATCTCGCGGGCGATCCGCCGGCAGGCTTCGAAGTCGCCGGGCGATGAGATCGGGAACCCGGCCTCGATCACGTCGACGCCGAGCTTTTCGAGCTGGCGCGCGATGCGGACCTTGGCGTTCGAGTCGAGGTGAAACCCGGGCGACTGCTCGCCGTCCCGCAGCGTTGTGTCGAAGATGAATACGCGATCGGGCGATGAATCTTTCATTTCTCTACAGGCTCCAACCAGGTCATCATCGAGCGGAGCTCGCGGCCGACCTGTTCGATCTGGTGGCCGGCATCCTTGCGCCGCATCTCGAGGAATCCCTCCCTTCCGTTTGAGTTTTCGTCCAGCCAGCGCTCTGCGAACGTGCCGTCCTGGATCTCGGCCAGCACCTGGCGCATCTGCTGCCGCACGTGGTCGTCGATGACCCGCGGACCCGAGACGTAGTCGCCGAACTCGGCCGTGTCCGAGATGGAGTAGCGCATGAATCCGAGGCCGCCCCGGTACATCAGGTCGACGATCAGCTTCAGCTCGTGCAGGACTTCGAAGTACGCGAGCTCGGGCT
>VBGP01000110.1 GCA_005880795.1 Chloroflexota bacterium
CTTGAAATAGAACATGCCCGGGGTGTGCTCCCGAGCCAGCTTGAGCAGCTTGGTTTCGTCGAAGGCCTTGCCCGTCGCCTCGGCCGTCCTGGCCATCACGACCAGGTGGCTGTATCCGATCTCTCCGGCCTCCATGGCCTGCGTGCTTTCGGCCAAAGAACCCGAAGTGCGACCCACGGCGACCAGGTCGCCGGCGGCCTTGTCGGTCAGGTGGCAGTTGAAGCGGATCCAGTCGATCGCGCTGTTGGAGCCGGCGTAGTCCCAGTAGTCGCTCCTGGCCAGCCGGGCGGCGCAAGCCGCCGACTTTAGCTGGAGGAGGCTGATCTGGTGCTGCAAATCGACCAGCTCTTCGGCAGCCAAAGCACCGTCAGGAGTGGTCGTGGGATAGAGCTGGATCACTCCTCAAATCGTACACATGTTCGTAGCAAATATCAAGTTAAGAATTACGCATTCTTATTCACGGAGCGCCACCCACCAGCCACCAGGGCCCTCCTCCGTCACCCCCTTCCCAGCCTTCCTCACGTCCCTCGCGTGGGACTGACCGCGATTCGATCGGTACGATTCGTGAACCGAAGAAATGGCGACACGACCCTCGCTGTTCGAGTTCGCCGGAGGTGACGACGCCTTCCTCGCCCTCGCGGCGGCGACCCACGAGCGGTGCCTCCGAGACCCCGAGCTCAACCACCCCTTCTCCCATCACGTGAGCCCGCGGCACACCGAGAACCTGGCCGCCTACTGGGCCGAGGTCCTTGGCGGCCCGACCCGGTATTCGGAGAACCTGGGAGGCCACTCCGGGATGCTTTCCATCCACGCGGGCGAAGGCGCCCCTGAGGACATGGGGGACCGGTTTGCCGCGTGCTTCATAGGGGCGATGGACGACGCGCAGCTACCCGACGATCCGGCGTTCCGGGCCGCCATGCGCGCCTACATCCAGTGGGCGACCCGCGAGGTCAACTCATATGCGCCTCCCGGCACGCAGGTCGAGCCGGACATGGCGATGCCTCATTGGTCCTGGGACGGCCTGGAGCCAGCCGCGCCGTAGGAATAAGGACGCCGCGCCGCTCGATTAGCGTGGGTGATGGCTGAGCCCACAAAGCAGCTCGACATCCCGCCCCGCGGCACACGCGGTGCCTGGACGCCTTGGCCCCTTTTGGTCCGGTTGTTCAGGCCACTGATGCGCGGGCAGCTCTCCCGCTACCGGAAAGCCACGGGTCCCACCCAGCCCGTAATGATGGGCATGCCAACCGTGCTGCTCACCACGATCGGGTCTCGCACGGGCACCGAGCACACGAACGTGTTGGGTGGATTCCAGGACGGTGACGACGCTTGGATCGTGGTCGCTTCCAACAGCGGTGCGTCGACCCATCCACACTGGTTCATCAACATGGCGAAAAACCCTGACCAGGTTTGGCTCGAGGTTGGCAACCGCAAGTTGAAGGTGCAGCCGATGCTTTTGAAAGGTCCGCAGCGCGAAGCCGCATTCGCGAAAGTGGTGGCGACCTCACCGCGCTACGGCGGATACCGAAAGAAGACCGACCGCGAGATACCGATCGTCCGCCTTAAAGCCGCCTGAGAAAAACTCGCGGTAACCTGCGGAGAGATGAGGCCGTGGGCCGCGCTCGTGCTGTGCGCATTTCTCGGGTCGGCCTGCACCCAATCGCCATCCCCTTCGAGCTCTCAACCACGAAGCGTATTTGTGATCGTGATGGAGAACCACTCCTTCGACCAAGCAGCGAGTGCTCCCTTCACCTCCTCACTGGTCGCCAAATACGGCGTGGCCGAGAACTATCACGCCGTGGCCCATCCAAGTGTGCCCAACTACCTGGCGCTCACGTCAGGCAGCACCTGGGGCATGCGGGATGACGGCTATCGCGTCTTGCCCAAGAGCGACCTCGGTTCGCAGCTGACCACGGCCTCCATCAGCTGGCGCGCGTACATGGAGGGGCTCGGCAGCGCCGGCTGCTTGAACAGCCCTGTGCCTTACGACCCAGGCCACAATCCCTTCGCCTACTACGGTGGACAGTGCCCCTCCAACGTGGTCCCGCTGACTGCGCTGTCAGGCGACCTTGCCGGGTCGACGCCGCGGTTCACCTGGATCACGCCAGACCGCTGCCACGACACGCACGACTGCAGGGTCTCGGTGGGAGACGACTGGCTTCGTCAGGAGGTGGGCATGATTACCGCCTCTGCGGCCTGGAAGTCGAACGGGGTGCTCTTCATCACCTGGGACGAGGATGACGGGAGCGCGGACAACAGGGTGCTGACCCTGGTCGTCGCGCCAGGCATGGGCCACAAATCGAGCCAGAAGAACTACACGCACTACTCGCTCCTGGCGACGATCGAGGACCTGCTAGGAGTCGGGCGGCTGGGCGAGGCCGCGAACGCGACCCCGATGACCGACCTGATTCAGTAGTCCCTCTACCTTATCTATGTGGCGCTGATCATCTGTGACGTCGGTCCGCGCGACGGGCTGCAGAACGAGTCGAAAACCCTGGAGCCCGCCGCGCGGGCGGAGCTGTGCGACCGGCTGGCCGCGGCCGGGCTCAAGCGCATGGAAGCCGCGAGCTTCGTCAACCCGAAGCTTGTACCCCAGATGGCTGGGGCTGAAGAGGTCATGGCCGCCCTCCACCGCAAGCCGGACACGACGTACGCCGGACTCGTACTCAACGACAAAGGCTACGAACGTGCAGTTGCGGCTGGCGTCGACGAGGTCCACTACGCGTTTTCGGCCGCCGACGAGTTCGGCCGGCGCAACCAAAACGCCACCACGGAAGAGGGTTTGAAAACCGCGCTGGCCCTGGTAGCCCGAGCGCGCAGCGATCGGATGCCGATCACGGTGACGATAAGCGTCGCGTTCGGCAGCCCGTTCGACGGTCCAGTCCCGGCCGAGCGCGTGCTGCAGATCGTCGAACGGCTGATGGTCATCCCGGCAGACGAGATCTGCCTCGCTGACACCATTGGCGTGGGGGTCCCGTCGCAGGTCCACGAGCTTGTGCGCGGGGCGCGCGCCTTGGGTGCCACCGTCGGCGCCCACTTCCACAACACGCGCAACACCGGTTACGCGAATGCTGTGGCAGCGCTCGAGGATGGCGTGGTGTCGCTCGATGCGTCGATCGGCGGAGCGGGGGGATGTCCGTTCGCGCCGAAAGCCACCGGCAACATCGCGACGGAAGATCTCGTCTACCTACTGCGCGGCCTTGGCGTCGAGACCGGCGTCGACCTCGACCGGTTGATCGCGATCTCGCACTGGTTGGGTGAGCAGCTCGGCAAGGAGATGCCCGGAATGGTGGCGCGTGCGGGGGACTACCCTGTCCGCCATGCCTAAGCGCGCGACTCCGGATCGGGTGGCCGCCGTCCAGCATCCGCCTGTGACGCTTCATCGCCAGAAGACGCTCCAGCGAGGCGTCGAGCTGATCGAGGAGGCGGTGGCCGGCGGCGCTGCTCTTATCTCATTCCCAGAGACCTGGATTCCGGGTTATCCCGAGTGGCTGTGGCGGTTGCGTCCAGGCGACGACCACGACCTGACCTCGGAGATACACCAGCGGCTCATCGAGAACTCCATCGACCTCAAGACGGGCGACCTGAAGCCGATGCAGGCGGCGGCGCGGAAGCACAAGGTGACGGTGTCGGTGGGGATTCACGAACGCGACGGGGAGTACAGCCGCGGAACCCTCTACAACACAGTCGTGCTCATCGGGCCCGACGGCGCCGTGCTCAACCGGCACCGCAAGCTGGTGCCGACAAACCCGGAGCGGATGGTGTGGGCGACTGGGGACGCGGCCGGTCTACGGGTGATCGAGACTCCGGTAGGGCGAGTCGGCGGGCTGATCTGCTGGGAGAACTACATGCCACTGGCTCGGTTCGCAGTGTTCGCCCAGGGCTGCGATATCTACCTCGCGCCGACGTGGGACTTCGGGGACAGGTGGCTGGCCACGATGCGCCACATCGCCGCGGAAGGACGGTGCTGGGTCGTCGGCACCGGATCCTCGATGCGTGGCAAAGACATCCCGAAGGATTTTCCGCATCGCGCGAAGCTGTTTCCCAATTTGGAGGAGTGGTACAACGCGGGCGACTCGGTGGTCGTCAATCCGAGCGGCACCGTCGTTGCGGGGCCGCTGCACGAGAAGCACGGGATTCTCTATTCGGATTGCGACCCGGCGCGCGCCGCCGCGGCGAAGCGAACGCTGGACGTGGCGGGGCACTACGGGCGACCGGACATCTTCAAGCTCGAGGTCAACCGAGAGGCGCTCGCCCCGATCGACTTCGGCTAGCCGCCCCTGAACCATCTGTCCCATTGACAGCCGCCCGGGCCCACGCCACCATTCCGGGAGCCTGGCGATAGGGACCGGGTCGTATCCATGGAGGGGTGTGAATTTGCGAAGGCGACACTTGTTTGCGTTGTTTGCGGCTGGGATCGTGGCGGTATTGCTGCCGATTCCCGCTGCGGCGGCAACATCGGTGACTCCGATTGCAACCGGGCTGGACAGTCCGCGCGGAGTAGCTTTCTATCAGGGCAGGCTGCTCGTCGGCGAGGCCGGGCATGGAGGCGCCACCTGTTTCAAGATTCCGGGCCTGCCTTTCGATGGATGCGCCGGCAACAGCTCGCAAATCTCATGGGTCAACACCACGAGCGGTGCACATACAGTCCTGGTCTCCGGACTGTTCTCGCTCAGCCTGGGACCCGAGGGAGTGTTAGGGGTTAGCGGACTCTCGGTAAGCGAGGGCAGAATCCTCGCTCAGATCGGCTCGACGCCGTCTGAGAACCCGGGCGTCGCGATTGGTCAACAGCAGGCGGGCCGCTTGATCTCGGTTCACACGAACGGTACGTGGACCTCGGTCGCTCCAATCGGCGCGACAGACTTCACGTACACGACGCAGTTCACCGAGCCGACTCCGGGCGTCTATAGCCCGAATACGCAGGAGCACGACTCCAACCCGTACGGTGTGCTGGCGACCGAAGATGGCGCGTACGTCGCGGACGCCGGATCGAACACTCTGGACCGCGTGGGCGAAGACGGCAAGACCAAGATCGTGATCCACGATCTGTGGCGCGACCCAAACCCGAACAACTTTCCATCGGACGCGGTCCCGACCTGCGTGGTCCGTGGTGAACACGGACTGCTGGTCGGAGAGCTGTCCGGGCGGCTGCTTCGGGTCAACGGCGCATCGTTCTCCCCGCTCGTGCTGAAAGATGCAGCGGGCAACTCGCTGCTGACTCACGTCACCGGGTGTACGAGCGACGGAAGAGGCAATGTCTACTTCGTCAACATGTTTGGTTCTGGTGCGCCATTCACTCCGCCGCCGACGTCGAACTTCTTCTTCGGCAGCGTCGTCCAGTACAACACTGAGACCGGCAAGGCTTCGGTGCTGGCGTCCCACCTGATGTTCCCGAACATGGCCGCCATCGGGCCTGACGGCAACCTGTACGTAAGCGCCGGCGCCATCTGCGGATCGACCGGAGTGGCTGGACCTCCATGCTTCGGCGCTACCGGATCCGTGCTGAGGATCACACTTCCGCACGGGGAAAACGACTAGTCGAGCGGGCTAAGGCGCTGCTTTACGGGCTTCTTGGAGCCCGTAAAGCGCGCCGAACTTCTTCTGCACGTAGGCGATCCACGGCGCCGCGCTCAAAGTCTTGCCTGTGGCGCGTTCGAGCAGCTCGTTGGGCGTGAACTTGCGGCCGTGCCGGTGCACGTTCTTGCGCAGCCAGCCCAGCAATGCGGCGAACTGGCCTTTGTCGATTTGGGCCTCGAGGTCCGGGATCTCGGTCCGGATCTTCTCCATCAGCTGGGCGCTGATGAGGTTGCCGATCGTGTAGCCGGGGAAGATGCCAAAGCTCACATACGACCAATGGATGTCCTGCAGCGCGCCTTCGCGGTCGTTTGGCACGTTGAGGCCAAGGTAAGACTTGAAGCGCGAGTTCCACGCCTCCGGCAGGTCTTTCGCTTTGAGCGTGCCCTCCAGCATCTCGTTCTCGAGCTCGAAGCGGAGCAGCACGTGCATGTTGTAAGTGACCTCGTCGGCCTCCACGCGGATCAAGGACGGATACGAGCGGTTGACCGCGCGGTAGAAAGCCTCCTCGTCGACCCCGCGCAGCGGCTCGGGGAAGGTCGCCACGAGGCTCGGAAAGAAATGACGCCAGAAGGGCAGGCTCCGCCCGACCAGGTTTTCCCAGAAGCGGGATTGCGACTCGTGCACGCCAGGCGACGCCCCACCCCATAAAGGAGTGCGGTCGATGTTCTGGCCCATGCCCTGGTTGTACATGGCGTGGCCTGATTCGTGGATCGAGCCGAAGAGGCACTCGTTGAAGAAATCGCGCGACACGCGAGTTGTGATTCGCACGTCGCCTGGTCCGAATGCGGTCGAGAAAGGGTGCGTCGAAATATCCTGGCGCCCGCGCTCGAGGTCGTAGCCGAGCCTCTTGACCAGCCCGAGGGCGTATGCGAGCTGCAGGTCTGGGTCGAAACCGCGATAGAGGACGCGGTCGTCAACCGCATCGGCGTGGCGCGCGATGTCCGCTGCGAGAGGGACGATCGCCCTCTTGAGCTCGGCGAAGATTCCCTCCAGCTGCGCCGTGGTCATGCCCGGCTCACTGCGGTTGATCAGGGCGTCGTAGGGACGCTCGTCGTAACCGATGGCATCGGCGATTCGCCGATTCAGCTCGACGTTCTTCTCGAGGTACGGCACGAACAGGCTGAAGTTCGCCTCGCGGCGAGCCTTCTGCCAGACCGGCTGCGCCATGCTGCCGGCGTGGGCGATCTCTGAGATGAGGTCGGGTGGAAGCTTGGTCGCCTCGTCGTAGTCGCGGCGCGTGACTCGGACCAGGCTGGCCTCGTCGGAGTCGAACGGCAGCTTGGCGACCTCGTCCTCGAGCTGGTCGAGCAGCCGGCCCACCTCATCGGAGGTGAACTTCACATGGGCCAGCCGCGACAGCGTCGCCATCTGCTCGGCACGGGACTGGACGCCACCGGGCGGCATGTAGGTCTCCTGGTCCCATTCGAG
>VBGP01000039.1 GCA_005880795.1 Chloroflexota bacterium
CAGGGGGCGCGAGCCCCCTGGTCTGTCGTTCGCTTACTTCTTGGCTTTGGCTTCGCCGTTCCCGTTCAGCGACCGCATGAACGTTGCGGCCAGTCCTTCCAGCGCGCCTCCGCCGCCCGTCACGAGGACTTCAGGCATCACGTCGAGCTTGCCCTCGGAGAGCGCGTTGGCGATGGCCACCGCGGCCGTGGGGGTCGAGCCCAGGCTGCGCACCTGGGCGTCGTAGCCCTTTGCCTTGGCCAGCCCGAGCGCCTCGACGGCCGCCGCGTCGCCGACACCGATCGCCCGGCGTCGCGAGCCTTCCGCCTCGCCGGTGACGCGGACGAACGCCGCCTCGCCGTCGGCCTCGGCCTTGCGCGCGTTGGCTCGGGCCCGGTTGATGTCGACCGACACCTGGGCCTTGGCCAGCTCGGCCTGCATGTCGGCCGTGCCGCGCGCCTTCTCCAGGTCGATGCGCACCGTCTGCGCGTCCTTCTGCTCCTCGAACGTCGCCTTCTCCTGGTTGGCGATCTCGCGGCGCGTCAGGACGGCGACCAGCTCCTGCGGAAACGTCACGTCCTGGATGTAGACGCCCCGGGTTTCGACTTCGTAAGCGGCCAGGTAGCGCGAGATCGCTTCCAGCGCCGCGGCCTGCACCTGGTCGCGCGTCTCGATGAAGCGCACCGCCTCCAGGCCCTGCAGCGTGTTCCGGAAGTGGTTGCCCACCGCGGCCTGCAGCACCTCGTTGACGAGGTTCTGCATCGAGCCGACCATCGATATGACCTTCGGCGCCCGCGTGTCGGGGACGTGGATCTGGACCTGCAGGTCGATCTTGAAGATGAACCCTTCGCGGCTCTTGCCCTCGATCGGGCTGAGCTGGGCGTCGAGATTGTGCGCGACCGAGTTCGCCTCCGCCCAGTTCAGGGTGAGGATGAACGTCGGCACCTTCTCCGCCGCGTAGATCCGCGGGTTCAGCGGGTACTTGCCGGTGCGAAGCGCCTCGCGCCAGATGCCACGGTGACCGGGCTGCACGATCGAGCCGAACTTGAACTCCGGCCCGGACGTGTCGAGCGTGGGCAGGCCGACGTAGCCCTTGATCACGGCCACCTCACCCTGGTTGACGACCAGCATCGGGGCCAGCTCGACGCGAACGAGGAACGGGTTGAGCAGGTAGGCCCCGTAGAGCAGCGGGTCGTGCTGCAGCCCGATGCGCCCGCCCCGGTCGAGGAAGGCCTGGAAGTCCTGGTAGTTGTTGTGCAGCTCGTTCTTCTTTCCAAGCAAGGCCTCGATGAGCTCCGAGTCGGAAATCCCGGCCTGCTGCTCCAGGGCCTCGATGTCGCTGAAGCCGCCTATCCGGCACGCAATGTCGGCCGGGCCGAGCGGCTCGCCCTCGAGCGTGGTGACTATGCCGACCGTGTCCTGGTTGCCGTTCGGCGCGATGACGGTCACCCGGAACTGCTCCGGCTGCATGCCGAACGAAGCGGGCGCCAGCGGTCCGCGCGCGACGATCTGCCGGTCGACCGGCAGCCCATACGCCTTGGACGCCGTCACGACCAGGAACGCGATCGGGTGAATCGGCGCCAGGGTGCCGGGCGCCAAAACCTGGCGCTGGACGCCCTTCTGGCCCTTGCCGTCGACGAAGGCGTGCAGGTCGGTGAAGTTGCCGAACTCGGGGCGGTAGACGGCCGACTTGGCGCCGGTCGGAAGCGGCTCGCCGATCTGCGAGATCACGACCCCGATCTCACCCGCCGGGACCTGCACCCAGGGGAACCGGATGACAACGTAGGTCGGCCACAGCTTGAAGCGGACGCCTGGCATCAGCAGCTCGGCCTGGTAGCCGGCCTCGCCGGCGAATGCGATCGGCGTGTCGGTCATGTTCTGCCGGCGCGACACCCGTTTGATGACCAACCCGATCTCGGCCGGGCCGATCGCCACGATCGATCTGCCGACGACGTACATCGCGAGCGCGACGAAGACAACGAGGAGGGACTCCAGCAGAACACCCATCTGTGTCTGCCTCCGAGGGCTCGATCCTTGCCCTTGAATGCGGGGTTCGCCCGAGCCGCGGGCGATTAGAAATTACTTACCCAATTTCAGCCCGAAACATGCGCAAGATTTTTCTCCGAGACAAATCTTGCGCAGAACGCCACCGCAAGCATCCAGGCCCATTGAGCAGTGGCCCCCTGGATCAGATACGGAGACCCGACGGCGGCGCGCTTAGCGATGCAACTCGTGGGGGCGCTGTCGCCGAGGCACAGCGGCGCTACCACCCACAGCGCCCAGACAAGAAAGATGGCCGCGGCAGTGGCGAGCGCCGCCAGCGCGGTCGCCACGAGAGTCGCCCGGGTGTGTCGCCTCCGCAACGTGAGCCCGATGACTACGGCGGTCAGCGTGAGATCTGCTTCGAGCCCCAGAATTGCCAAAACCGCCAGATGCACCTCACCCGTAGAAACGCTTACGTGGTGTCTACGCCCAGACCGAGATAGGCCTCCTGGATGGTTGGATCGGCGAGCAGCTCTTTCGAAGACCCCGATCTCGTGACCCGACCGGTTTCGACCACGTACGCGCGCTCGGAGACGGACAACGCCGTATCGATGTCCTGCTCCACCAGCAGAACGGCGGTGCCGGATGCCGCGATCTCGGGTAGCCGCGCGACGATCTCGTCCACGGTCTTCGGCGCGAGGCCGAGCGAGAGCTCGTCGATCAAGAGCAGCTTAGGCGTGCTCATCAGGCCCCGGCCGATGGCGCACATCTGCTGCTCGCCGCCTGACATCGTCGAAGCGGTCTGGTTCAGGCGCTCACCGAGCGCGGGAAACAGTTCGAGGACTCGTGCGAGGTCGCGGTTGTTCCTGCGCCAACCGCCGAGGAGCAGGTTTTCGCGGACGGTCAGGCCCATGAAGAGCCGCCTGCCCTCCGGCACGTGGGCGATCCCCCGCTCGACGATCGATTCGATCGACGAGCCGGCGATCTCGTGATCCTGGAAGGTGATGCTGCCGGACCGGATTCGGATCATGCCGGTCAGCGCGCGCAGCAGCGTGGTCTTGCCGGCGCCGTTGGCTCCCACGAGGGCCACGATCTGGTTCGGTTCCACGGCGATGCTGACGTCCCACAGGACCTGAATCCGGCCGTATCCCGCGTTGAGGCTGCCCACCTGGAGGAGGCTCACTCGGACCTCCGCTTGACGTAGCGGTGGCCAAGGTACGCCTCGATCACCCGGGGATCGGACAGGACTTCGCGCGGCGATCCCAGGGTCAGGATCGAACCATGGTGCAGGACCAGGATTCGATCGCTCACCGAGACGATCGCCTTCATCACATGTTCGACGGCGACGACCGTGATGCCGGCGTCGCGCAGGCGGTGAATGAGCTCGACCGCCGACTCGATCTCGTGATGGCGAAGCCCTGCCATGACCTCGTCGATCAGCAGCAGCCGTGGTCGCGTCGCGAGCGCCTTGGCGAGCTCCAGCCGGCGGGCGTCGGCGACGCTGAGCTGCATCGGCGCCGCGTTCGCATGCTTGGCGATTCCGACCAGGTCGAGCAGCTCGTCTGCTGTGGCGAGCGAATCGCGCACGCTGCGGTCGCGCTCGTTGCCGTGCATAGCGCCAATGGCCACGTTCTCGCGGACCGTGAGGCCGCGAAACGGCTTGACGATCTGGAACGTGCGCGCGACCCGGTCGTGGGCGATCACCCACGGGCGCTGACCGGTGACGTCCTGACCGCCGATCAGGACCTGGCCGGTGGTGGGCCGCGCGTGGCCGGTGATCAGGTTGACCAGCGTGCTCTTGCCCGCACCGTTGGGGCCGATCACCCCGAGGATCTCTCCCTCGGAAACCGAGAAGCTGACATCCCGAAGGGCCCACAGGCCACCGAATCGCTTCGCCAGGTGGCGGACCTCGAGGACCGGCACGGACGGGACTTCGGAGGGAGCGATCACAGGCGGTACCGCCTCACGTTGTCGAGGATCGAAAAGTGGCGCGTCCGCCAGGCGTCTCGAAGGTATGTGACGACTCCCTGTGGGAAGAAGACGACGACCAGCACGATGATCGCCCCGAAGATCAGTTGATTGAAGTTGCCGAGATTGACACGCAGGAACTGCGACAGCAGCTGGAGGCCGACGGCGCCCGCAAGCGGGCCAACGACCGAGCCGCTGCCGCCGATCATCACCATGATCACCATCAACACGGTGAAGCTCGCGTCGAACACGTCGGTCGGATAGAACTCGATCTGCTGGAAGGCGTAGAACGCGCCGGCGCAGGCGACGATCGCAGCCGACACGCCGAACGCCACGACCTTGACAACCGTGGTGTTGATGCCTACTGCTCCCGCCGCGTCCTCATCCTCGTGGACGGCCACCATCGCATAGCCGAAACGGCTCCGGGCAAGGACAGCTGCGACGACCACCGAGACCGCGGCGAGCACGAGAAACGCGAGATAGAAGCCGGGCTTGCCGAAGTACGGCGTCGGTGCATCGGAGCCGAAGGTCGGGATGGTGATGCCGCCCCCACCGCCGGTGACCGAGGTCAGGTTGTTGATCACCTCGCGAGCACCCTCGGCGGCGCCGAGGGTCGCAATCGCGAAGTAATGACCTCGCAGCCGCAGCAGGGGAAGGCCGATCGCCACCGCAAACACCACCCCGACAAGCACCGCCAGCGGAAGCGCCGCCCAGAACGAGACGTGATAGTTGTTCATGAGCACGGCCACCGTGTAGGCGCCAAGACCGAAGAAAGCGACCTGGCCGAAGCTCGCGTAGCCCGTGTAGCCGCCGATGATGTTCCAGGCCTGGGCCAGAGCTACGAACAGGAAGACAGAGGTGAGCAGGCGTTGCGTGCCCGGTTCGATCAGCTGCTGCAAGGCGAGCATGGCGGCAAACACCAGAAGGCCGGCTAGCGCGGGCCAGGAGTTGGCCGGGGTCAGTGCGCGGATCCAACCCACGAACAATCCCTGGCGGCTGCGCGCGCGACCTCGGAGGATGTCGGCCATCGGGCCCGGCGTTGGGGCGGCACTCAGGGGCCCCCGCGAACTCACGCCGCAGGCTCTGAGTTCGTGGGGATACTCATACCTCGACGCGGCCGCTGTACAGGGCCTTTCCGATGAGCCCTGACGGGCGGATGATCAGCGTGACGATCAGAACCGCCATCGCGATCGCGTTGACCCAGGTTCCCGTCAGCAGCAGACCTCCGAGCGACTCGGCGATGCCCAGCACCAGCCCACCGACCAAAGCGCCGTACATGTTGCCGAGGCCCCCCAGGACCGAGATCACAAACGCATCGAGCGTGAGCTGACCGGGAGTCGTCGTCGGGTTGAATGACCCGACCGTCGCGATCATGGTCCCGGCAACTCCGGCCAGCGCCGCTGCGATGCCGAACGTCACCGCATAGATATGACGTGCGCGTATGCCCATCAAGCGCGCGGCGCCGCGGTCCATGCCGGTGGCGCCGATCGCGTGGCCCAGACGCGTGCGCGACATCAGCAGGGCGAGTGCGACGGTGATGCCGAGCGCCAGAAAACAAGCCGCGAGCCGGCCGTACGGCACATTGACAGCGCCGATCGCGAAGCTCTGCGACGCGTACGAGGTGTCGATCGTCCGGTCATCGGCCTTGAACAGCAGCTGCAGCCCGTTGAGGATGACCAGGTTCAAGCCGAACGTGAGGAGAAGGGTCAGGAAGATGGGCGCGTTGATGACGAGATTGATCAGGCCTCGCTGCACGACGTAACCGAAAGCAAAGAGCGCTATCGCTACGACCGGTATGGCGAGGAACGGATCGAGGCCAAATCGGACGTTCAGGACCCAGGCGACATAGGCCCCTGTCACGGCGAGCGCGCCGTGGCTGAAGTTGACCACGTTCATGACTCCCCAGACCAGGGAGAACCCGACGGCGACGAGCCCCAGGAGGCCGCCCTGGACCACGCCATAGGCAGCCGCCTGGAGGAACTGCGACATCTACGCGACGGCGGGCCAGATCGCTTGCTTCGTCGCCAGGTTGCTCGGGTAGATCGTCACGAACGCCGACTTCTGGATCTGGATCACGTACATGGGCTTCGCGGTGTTCATCCCGGTGGAGTCGAACTCGATGTGGCCGTAGAAGGTGTCGGCCTTCAGGCCCACCAGCGCGGTTCGCACGGCAGCCGGATCCGCTGAGCCCGCCTTCTCGATCGCCAGCGCGAGGGCCTCACACCCGGCAGCCGCGTCGGCCGCCTGGTACGGGTATTGCTCCGACGACCAGCCGTACGTGTTGGTGAAGTTGGTAAGGAATTCGTGCGCGCTGCCGAACACGGAGTCCGACGCGGAGATCTCGGGCACCCACTGGGTGCTGCCAAAGACCCCTTCTGACGATTTGCCGAGCGCGGAGATGAACGCCGGGGTGGGCGGAGCGACCGTGGCCGCGAAACCGTCCTTCGGCTTCACCCCCAGCTCAGAGCTCTGCTTCACGGCGGCGACCGCCTCGTTCAGGTGCGCAGAGATGATGATCACGTCTGGGTTGGTGCCCTTGATCGCGATCAGCGCGCTCGACACGTCCGTGGTGTTGGCCGTGACCTTGGTCGAGGAGGTGTAGGCCGTCGCAGAAGGCACGACGGTGATGCCCTTCGTCTTCGCTTCCGCCACGCCCTGCTCGGCGGCGTGCTGGCTGAACCCATCGCTGGCGGCGATGATCGCCACCGTCTTGGGCGCGGGGTTGAGTGCCGACAGCGCGTCGATGATGCTCGTCACGTAAGAGCTGCTGGGCGAGAGCACCGCGAAAATGCTCTTGTAACCGTGGCTGAAGATCGCCGTGTCCGCCCCGTTGCTGTCGACCATCACCTGGTTGTTCCGCTCCACCACCGGCGCCACCGCCGTCGTGCCCGCCGAACCGTACGGGCTCAGGATCAGCTTGTCGCCCTGGTCGTTGAACTGGTCGACGATCTGGGCTGAGGTCGCGGCCACGCTCTGGTCGTCCTCGGTGACCAGGTTCACCTTGTGCGACTGGCCGCCGAAGCTGATGCCGCCCTTCGAGTTCAGGGTCTGAACACAGAATTTGTAGCCCTGGAGCGTGTACAGGCCCTCCGCCTGTCCGAACGCCCCGGTCTGCGAAACCGGAGCGGCGAAGGTGACATTCGAGCCGGACCCAGAGGTGCCGCCGCCGCCGCACGCGGCGGATACGAGGACGGCAATGGCAACCATCACCGATGCAGAAAACCGTTGCATCATCACGACTCCCCCCTAATCTGACGGCGATCTATGCGCTGGTATACAGCATTCTGGCAGGAGGTACGTCGCGTGCCGTTCAGGGTCGAACGTCGAACCTCTTGGCGAGGTCGGCCGGCAGGGTCAGCGCCGGGTCGAGCTCGTGCAGCAGACCACCGGCCTGCAGCGCTTTGACGACCAGGCTCGAGCAGATCTCATGGTTGCGGCGGACCCATCGGAGCGGCCAGCCGAACAGGAGATGGAGACCCGCGGCCAGCATGTCCAGGTATCCGAACGCCTGCCCCACCTGACTCTCGGCGTAGGCCACGGTCCGCGCGCGGCCATCCGAGTCGAGTTCGGCGCCCAACCGCACGAGGTGGTACTCGTCGTCGCGATAGCGCGAGATCGGACTCCGCCGCACGCCCATCGTCTCGGCTTCGACCAGGGCACCGTCCCGGCCCACGACCATGGCCGAGTGGCTCCAGTGGGCGTAAGGCGCGTCAGGCCCTTTGAAGCGGCGCATCTGCGCCAGCCTGATCAGCTTCGAGAAGAGATGGTGTCGATGGGTCAGGATGAAATCGCCGGGGACGAATTCGGTTGCGTCAGCGCCTGGACCGAATCGCTCGGCGTTCGCCATGCCTCATGCCGTTAACGCATGGAATCCCACGCGCGGGAACACCTCTTCGGCGAAGCGGCTGATCGCGCCGACCTCAAACGCGTTGGGTAGGTTGACGATGAAATACCGGATTCCCGCCTCGGCGTATTTGTGGATCAGCTCTGCGATGCGGTCGGCATCGCCGTGCAGAGGGTGCCAGGAGCGGATGAACGCCTCCTCCTGACCGGTGCGGCGGGCGGTGTCCGACACCACGCGGTCGATCTCGCGGCGGTCGCCGAGCATCGTGTAGAACTCGATCGTCTTCAAAACCGAGTCGTAATCGCGTCCGACGCTCTCGCAGTGCTCCCGGAGCACTTCCAGCTTGTGCCGGACCGTCTCGACGTCGGCGTTGAAGTTGCACGCATCTCCGTACTGCGCGACGAGCTTCAGCGTCACCTTCTCCCCACCTCCACCGATCCAGATCGGCGGGTGCGGCTTCTGCACCGGCTTCGGCTCATTGATGGCGCCGCGCAGCTTGTAGTAGCGGCCGTCAAAGTGCGCCTCGTCCTGCGTCCACAGCGCTTTGATGACCTGCAGCGATTCGCGCAGCATGCGAAGCCTGTCGGGCGTGTCCGGATACTCGTAGCCGTAGGCCTCGTACTCGTGCTGGTACCACCCCGCTCCGATGCCGAGGATGACCCGGCCGCGGCTCATGACATCGATCCCGCTCGCCATCTTCGCCAGCAACGAGGGCGGCCGGTAGCTGTTGCAGGTGACCATCTGGCCCAGCCGGATGCTCCTTGTGTCGCGAGCGAGCGCGGCCATCGAAGTCCAGCACTCGAACACCGACTCGCGCTGCGGCGTCGGAACGGTGTGGAAGTGGTCGTAGAGAAAGATGGCGTCGAAGCCTGCCGTCTCGGCTTCCCTCGCGCAGCGGCTCATGGTCTCGTACTTCTCGCCCGGGTCGGGTACGTCGGCCAGGTCCATTCTCCAGCCCTGGGGCACGAAGACGCCGAGCTTCAGCTCGCTGCCCGCCACGGGCTAATTGTCGGCTGTCTCAGTCCGAGGGCGTCGGAGGCGTCTCCTGCGGAGCGGTGTTCTGCGCGACGGGCTCGCTTTCGCGCCAGACCTCCTGCCGCAAGCTCACCTCGTTGGTTGTGGGTTCGCTCCTTAAGTTGGCTAGCCGGACGTGGAGGGAGGCGGCGCTGTGGGCGGCGGTCCGGGCCATGAGCCTGGCGATTCGGCCGGCGCGGCGTCGGGCACCACCGGTTCCACCGCCACGGCTTCGCCCGCTGGCTGGGGAACGGCCCTCCGCATCCTTCGCCATGGGATCAGCGCCCCGAACAGGAAGCCGACCGCCACGGCGACGAAACCGACCGCGATCACCAGGCGCGAGTCCGGCGCCGGGGAAACATTGGCGACCAGGCCCACCTCGGGTCCGGTCGTGGCCGTCAGCGTCTGCGCCTTGGTCCAGCTCAGCTTCCAGATGGCCGTCTTGCGGTCGAGAGTGAACAGGGCGCCTGGGGCCGAGGTGATCTCGTGCGGGAGGGTCAGCGAGAACGTGATCACGAAGATCGAGGCAACTTCGGCGTCGGAGATGACCTGCTGCGTACCGGGCGAAGGTGAGGCCATGGGCTGCGGCACCGTTGTGAATGAGTAGGTGTCGGTCTGGCCGGCTGTGGTGTGGGTCGCCGAGGAGAATAGCCCGCCCGTGTTCGACAGATTCATCGAGACGCCCGAGCCAGACGTGACGCCCGATGGCGACAGCTTGGAAGGAGCGGTGAGGAACTTGAAGGCGTCTTTTTCGGTCTTGAAGGGGACCGTGATCAGGGCGCCGGAGTCGTCGCCCTCGGTGACGATCGAGATCTTGGCTCCCGGGTACTGCTTCTGCAGGCTGGCGTTCGCCGCGGCGATGTCCGATGCGCTGAAGCCTGAGACGGAGACGCCGTTGGAGCCTTGCATCAGGTCCTTGGGGAAGAGCAGCTTCAGGCCGACCGTCACCGAGCCGTCGGCGTTGAAGGTGGTGCTGGTGTCGTATCCGCAGCCAGCCGCGGCCACGGCCACCGCCGCGGTCAGGATCACCTTTGCGATCGTCTTGGGCACGGCCGTTATGTTGAGGGTCGCGCCGGCGATTTGATCGGGCTTAGGCCGGTTTCCCCGCCGCCCGGACGTGCTCCGGCAGGGACGCCAGGAAAGCCTCGATCGCGCGGTTGACCGGTTGAGGGTGCGTCACGTTGCTGGAGTGGCCGGCCCCTTCGATGCGGGCGACGCGCTGACAGCCCGACAGCCCGTCGCACAGCTTCTCGGCCAGCGACATGTCGATCGCCACGTCGTCGCTGCCGTGGATGACGATAGCCGGCACGCTGATCTCGCCGAGCCGGTCGGTGATGTCGTCCCGGGCCATCAGAGGGCGGTAGATCTGGGTGAGAGTGTTCGGGTCGAGCGCCTTCCATCGGGCGATCCACGCCGCCGACTCCGGCCGCTGGTTGCCGATGATGATGGCGGCCACCATCTCGAGAAGCTGGTCGTTGGGGCCCGAGCCGACCCAGACCTCATGCATCAGGTCGTACTGGAGCGCCTTTTCGGGGTCTTCGGTGCCTGCCTGCGTGTCGATAAGGACGAGTGCCGCTGTCCGTGCCGGATAACGCAGTGCAAATCGGAGCGCGACGAAGCCGCCCTGGCTCATGCCGCCGATCACCGCGCGCTCAACTCCGAGGTGGTCGAGCAGGGCCGCGAGGTCATCCGCCGAGTCCCAGTAGCTGAACGCCTCCGCCGTCGACACTGTGCGGCCGTGACCGCGCTGGTCCCACGTGATGACGCGGTGGCGGTCGGTGAGCGCCTCGACCTGGTGATCGAACATATCGCCGTCCATCAGGAAGCCGTGGCCCAGGACAAGTGGCATGCCCGATCCGCCGGAGTCGGAGTAGTGCAGCCGCTGGCCGCGGACCTCGGCAACCGGCATCGAGCAAGCCTAATCTGTCTGGTCTATATGCAAGAGCCGAACTTTGCGGACGTCCTCGACGCGGCCAGGCAGATCCGGCCCCATCTCCAGCCGACGCCGCTGCGGCGATACGCCGCGCTGGACCGCGTGGTTGGGGCGGAGGTTCATGTCAAGCACGAGAACCACAACCCGACCGGAGCGTTCAAGGTGCGCGGCGGCATCAACCTCGTCAGCCGCCTCGACGACGACGAACGCAGGCGAGGCGTCATCGCCGCATCGACCGGCAACCACGGCCAGGCCGTGGCGTACGCGGCGAAGCTTTTTGGCGTGAGCGCCGTCATCTGTGCGCCCCAGGCGGCGAACCCGGTGAAGGTCGAATCGATGCAGGACCTCGGCGCCGAAGTCGTCCTCGCCGGCGAGCGTTACGACGACGCCCGCGCCAACGCCGAGAAGCTTGCCCGCGAGCACGGCTATCGCTACATCCACTCCGGCGACGAGCCTCTGCTCATAGCAGGCGTGGGAACGCACACCCTCGAGGTGCTCCAGGAGCTGCCCCACATCGACACCGTCATCGTGCCGATCGGCGGTGGATCGGGCGCGGCCGGCGCGTGCATCGTCGCCAAGGCGGTCAACCCGGACATCCAGGTCATCGGCGTCCAGTCCAACCAGGCCCAGGCGGCTTACTTGAGCTGGAAGTCCGGCAAGCTTCAGGAGTCGCCGAACAGGACGCGCGCGGAGGGCCTCTCGACGGCGACGCCTTTCGAGCTGCCGCAGCGGATCATGCGCCGGCTGCTGGACGATTTCGTGCTCGTTTCCGACGACGAGATCGATGCCGCGACTGCGTTGATGATCGAAAAAACGCGCACGATGGTCGAGGCCGCCGGCGCAGCCGCGCTTGCGGCGGCGCTGAAGTTGCGGGATCGGATGCGGGGCCGCACCATCGCGCTGATCTGCAGTGGCGGAAACATCAGTCCCGCCCAGCTGAAGGCCTTGCTCACCGGACCGGTGATCGGTTAGTCTCTCCGGGCCCAATCGGGGCAAACGAGGAGGCTACGAATGATCTCGATTCGCAAGTTCGTCGGTTACACCGGTGCCGCAGCAGGCATCGCCGCCGCGATCGCGCTAGCGATGGCATCACAAGCCGTTGTTGCGGCAGCGCCTACGAGCCGGGTGGGCGATCAGCCGGCCACGATGCAGTCAGCACCAAGCGCCGAGTGCACCGCGGCGATCCAGACCATCAAGACCGCGGCCATCAATGACTCGAAGGAGGATGCGTCGGAGCGTTCGATCGCGAAGACCAACCCCGACGAGGCGACCGATGTTTCCGAGGACGGCGACGAGCTGGCCAATTTCAAGACCCTGTTCGGCATCGCGCGCAGCGCATGCGCGCCTGCGGCTGAGACCGCACCGAAGGTGAGCACCTTCACGCCCTCAGCGCAGTGCACCTCCGCCCTGCAGGCGCTGAAGGCCGCGTGGGCGCAGGGACGCCCGACGACCCAGGCCCAGTGGAGCAATCTCCAGTCTCTGGCGCAAGCCGTGCGCGCCGCTTGCGGCTGGGCGGCCGACCGGCGCTAGCGGCTCAGGACTCCGGCGAGGTCCTGTCTATCGCAAGCTCCGTCAAGAGGTAGCCGGCGGTCAGGAACGGAATGACCGATTGAACGAACGCGCCCAGCAGCGCAGGCGGCGACTGGGGCAGTGAGGCCACCACCGCCTCGCCGAGGCCCAGACCTATCACGCCTGGAAGCACCGCGAGCGCAAGGCGAACCTGCCGCCGCCGGAGCTGTTCGCTGACCGCCGCGATCAGGAGCAGGTCGGCGAAGCCGATGTTGAAGTGCCCGCCCGGGAGCGGAATCCGAAAGTTGAGCCAGATGAGGTGCGGGTCCGGAGTCGTCAATGGGACAGTCGACGGTGCGACCGAGGGTCCGGAGAAGACGATGTTCTGGGCCACGTCGAGCGCGCTCAGGATGAGCAGAAGGACAACAAACGGCCTGAACCTGGGCGGCATGGCGCGGCCCAGCACGATGCCGGCGAGGACGCCGAACCCAAGCACGACGACGTCGGTAAAGGGATAGAAGGGCAGGCCGAACACCGCACCGGCCACGATCAGAGCTAGGACCGGCGCCGCCGCGATGACGACCCAGCGGGTCGTCACGCGAACCGCCGTCCACGGCAGCACCGCGCAGCCCACGGCAACGCCGAGACTTACGAAGAGGTGCACGGCCGGCTACCCATCAGGTTCGCCTATGCAACTCATCGAAACAATTGATTGGCTCTATCGCGGTAATCGACCTAGCCTCACGTTGATTACACAGATGGGTGACGCAGAAACAGTCCTCTACGGCTCCGACGACTCCGTCGAGTCGACCGCCATGGTCGAGCTTCTGAACGAGCTTGGCGTCAAATTCGACTTCCGGGCGATCGACCACGATCCCCGTGCGATGCGCGAATGGGAGCAGCTCGACGGCGACCGGGTTCCGATGCTTCGGGTCGGCAACAACCAGATCGTCCGAGGCTTCGACCGCATCAAGCTGCAGCAGCTCTTCGGCTGGGTGGGCTGCTGACCAACCGAACCTGAAGCACCGATCCTGAGAGAACGCTGAGTCGGTAGCCGGCTTCGCCGGGGCGTTGTCGCTTGGGTACCGAATGGGCGGGCACGCGAGCTCGGCGCGGTCCCAGGAGGGCGGCAGCGGATGAGGTTCGTGAAGCGGGCACGGACGGCTCTGGCGATTCTCGCCTTGAGCGCGAGCGCGTGCGGAAGCAGCGGCGCGCTCGCCAACACAGAGCAGTACAGGCCACCTCCCCCCCTCGCGCTGGTCGTCCTGGTCGACCCTTCGTCGGGCAGCATGGCGGATCAGCTCCGGCAGCTCGAAGATGTGATTCGGGCCAGCGCGAGTCCCAACGAGTCCGTCGTGGTGATGATGCTGCAGACGGGATCGGCGCGTCAGTACGTGGTGAGGCCTGGTGACAGCCTGAGCTCGATTGCAGCGGCCAACGGGCTGACTCTCTCGACGGTCGAGGCCGTCAATCCCCAATTCGGCCCCGTCTCGGGCCGCAATTGGAGCGTGATCCACTCTGGCGAGCGCGTGACGCTTCCCGATGGTGCGGCGCGGGACCCGCTGCTGCTGGCGACGCGCGCCCCGGCGGGGCCTCCGCCTCCGCAGTTGATGCGAATTCCGCGGGCGCCCAGTAACCCGACCGACTATCAGCGCGCCCAGTATTCGCACACGGTCGCCAACAACAACGCGGTCAATGCGTCGCGAGTGGCCGCGTGGCGCGCGGAAGCCGACAGGGCGGTCCAACCCTGGCAGAGCCAGGTGGTCGGCCAGCTCGAGAAGAAGACCGGCACGCAGATTCTCGTCACGAGCTCCTCGGGTGGGCCGGCCCTGTCGACGTCGATCGGTGTAGGCCTCACAACGCTGTCCGGCCTTTCCGGCCGCCGCACTCTGCTCCTGCTTGGGGGCGGCGACAGCCCGGCGACGCTCGCGCCGCGCAGCTTGGTCGACGTCACCCTGGTCATCGCCAACGTCTCCGACCCGCAAGCGGTGGCGGCGTGGAAGTCTGCGGGAGTGGCGGCCGGGGCACCGTCGGTGAATGCGCTGGATCCTGCGCTCACGCAGCTGCAGCTGGCTCAGATCGTCAATCAGTAGAACCCAGAGGAGGACGTATGGAATCAATCGAGAGAATCGCGCCGCCGTCGCAGCGCGACCTGGCTGCAACGGACGGACACATCGTGACGATGCGCGAGTTCCTGGCCAAGCCGCGCGTGGCGCGGGAATTTCAGGACTTGAAAACAGACGCCCAGAAGCTCAGGTCAACCGAGCGCGACCGCCGGAGCCTGAACGAACGGGCGGCGGAGGCGGAGCTCGAGGCCGGGCGCAGGGCTCGCGCGCACGACCAGCACCGCCACAACCGGCTGAGCTTTGGCGTCGGCGCCTTTCTGGCGACTCTGTTCGTCGCCCTGGATGCGCTCCCGGCAAACCTCGCCGCGCAGACCTTCGGCCTCGATCCACTGCCCACGTGGGGAATCACGGCCGTGATCGTGGGCGCGCTGGCGGCGGGGATGTGGGCAGTCGTCCACTACAAGTCAGGCTGGCGGCGGACGGTGACCATCCTCGCGCTGACCCTTGGTCTTCTCTCGATCGGGGCTTTGCGCTACTGGTTCCTTTGGGTCACGGCCGGCGACGCCCTCGCGGCGGTGCTGGAGGCCGCGGCCCTGACGATCTTCACGACGATGATGGTCTGGCTTGGCATCGTTGTCCTCAGCTTCACCAAGTCGCGCCAGGTGTCCCAGGCGGATGGGCAAGCCCGGAGGCTGCGGCGCCAGGCTGAGAAGAAATCGGCGCAGGAAGTTGAGCTGAGCCGGCACCTGGAAGCTGCCCAGACGGAGTTCGTCGCCGATGCACAGCTGTTCTCGTTCCGAACCTTCCAGAGCGAGGCGCGCCGCAACCAGTTCCTCGATTACGTGCGAGCTGAGCTCGACCGATGAGCTAAGCCCAAAACTCGGCTCGAGACCCAGCGGAAGGACCCCAGGAAGGTCAGCCAGGCGACCGCGATCAAGAATCCGCCCAGCACGTCGGTCGGCCAGTGGGCGCCCGTGTACATGCGCCCGACCGCGTTGGTCGTGACCAGAAACGCGACGACGACCCAGCCCGCCAACCTTCCCCATCGGGGCAGGAATCGATACCCCAGGCACAGCAGAAGGACGACGGTGACGGTGACGATGAAGATGGTGTGTCCGCTCGGATAGCTCGAAGCGCCTGGATGCTCGGTCACCCGCAGCACCTGGCTTGGGGTGGGCCGCGGGCGATTGATCAGATGACTCACCAGGACGTACCATCCGCCGCTCAACACGGCCCCCGCAGCGAAGATCCAAGCGCGGCGATTGAACAGCAGGATCGCGGCGAAGATGACGACCTCGAAAACGAAGCCCTTGGCGTCGCCGATCCAGCTGAAGAATGGAAAGCTCAGAGCGATGGGTCCCCAGTTCGTCGATTGGACGTCGCGCTCCACTTCCGCGTCCTGCGGTATGAAAGGGTGACCCGCCACATAAATGGACAGTGCCGTCGCGACGGCGGCGGTGAGCACCGCAACCCCGAACAGCGGGCGATTGATCAGGGCGCGCGCCTGCGCTTTCCCCTAAACCAATTCACCTGGGCAGCAAGACCTTCAGCGCGCTGGTTTCGGCCGTGATCGTGGCCGGTGTCCGGCCGACCTGGAAGTTGTCCGCGTAAACCCGCACCCGCGGCCTCGTCTTGACCTCGAGCTTGCTGAATCGGAACACCTGGGCGGCTCCATCTTCGCTGCGCTCGAGACTCAACGCTGATTTGATGGCACGACCCACGATGTCGCTGCGGGTTCGGCCCGCGTGGACCGTGAACTCAAGGTATCGATCGATTGGCGTTGCATCGCTGACCCGAAGCTGGCTCCCGATGGTGGCCGTGTTGCTGAAGACGAGCGACATGGCCGACCCGCTGCCCTCGAGGTCGCCGCTGAGCTCGTACCGGAACGGCTTGGCCCAGACGACGAGCTTCAACTTGGCAGCGAGCTTGCCGAATTCCATGTCCTTGGCCGAATCGCCGAGCGCGATGGTCTCTCCAAAGAGCCCGATTGCGCACGCCTCGACGAAGATCCGGCCGTTGACCCGGCCCAGGGTGATCGCCTTGGAGCGCCCATCTCTCGCCACCTCGATCGCCTTTTCGATCTCGGTCGGCAAGCCGAGGGCTCGGGCGAGATTGTTGTAGGTGCCAAGCGCCACGATGCCGACTGGATGCTTGGAGTCGGCGAACTTACGGACGATGAACTCCACCGTGCCGTCGCCGCCCGCCACGACGATGCGGGCGCGAGTGGAGATGAGCTTCTCGATGTCCTTGTCCGGGTCGAAGTCGAGGACCAGGTGATCGGCAAATGCCTTCCTGAGCCTGGCCTCGACGTCTTGGTTCATACGGCCTGCTCCGTGGCTGATAACCAGCACCCGGGTCGCCTTGGTCTGGGTTTTGACCGCGCTCACCTGTCGCTGCCGAGCAAACGAATCCACCGCGCGCATGCCAACGAGTGCAGGCCCAGGGCGATGAAGCCGACAGCCACTGCGGCGAGCAGCACGCGGCCATATGGCTGTGCCAGCAGGAGAAGGAAGGCGCCTCCGTAGCCATGTACCTGCGAGGGATCGCGATGCAACCCTCCTTGCAGGACGAACCAACCCACCACGGTGAAGATGACACCCCTCGAGACCAGGCCCAGACGGCCCAGCGCGTCGGCGATCTTCTTCTCTGGCTTGTTCATCTTTGTGCGTTTGAGGTCTTTCTTGAGGATCGCCCGGTACGCGTCGACAAACTGTCCAAGCCCCACGACGATGGCCACGATGCCGATCGCAATCGTTGCGAGATGGCCTGCGGGCAGCGCGAGGATCCTCGCGATCGCGTCCTGGGTGCTGTCGTGTGAAGGCGACGTTCCGCTGCCTGCGATCAGGTGAAGGGCGAAAACAACGATCGCGGCGTAGGCGATTCCGCTCCACACGAAGCCGAGCCGTTCGGCGATCCCGCTCGGGCCGTCGCCGCGGTTGAGGGGATCGAATATCGCACGGACGAAACCCCAGATCGAATATGCGCCGAGGCCGATCACCACCGCGAACAACAGGACCTTGCCGATCGGTCCTCCAGTGAGGATCACGAGGCTGCCCGGCTGATCGGTCGCAGTGCCCCCCAAACCCAGTGCCAGCCCCAGGGCGAAGGTGCCCATAGCCCCATAGAGCACGCCCCGAACGACATACCCGGCCCGCTCGAGGAACTCGAGCCAGGAGTTGGAGGCGCCGCGTTTGGTGGCTGTCTTTGCGCGGCGGGCTACGTGGTGGGCGCTTGCCATCTCGGTGCGCTAGGTGAACGTCCGGGCACGCGGCAACCCCCAACCTTGGAGGTCGCCCAGATCAGGCTGTGCCGGTTCGGACCCCGATCTCGCGGAGCCACCGACGGTATGCGATCGCCGTCCGATCGCTCCTGAGATGAAGCTCCGCCTGCAGGTCCAGCGGAAGAAGCTCCGGACGCTGCGATTCGAGGATCGGCCTGTCCTGGGCGAAGATCCGGTCCTGGAATTCGACCATCGGGGACTCGGGCTCGTAGTTCATCGCCATCCACATCCACGCCGTGCTGTCGACCGCATCGTGTGGCGTCACCGACAGGAGCATCCCGAAGGAATGCTCCCCGTGCTTGATGAAGGATGCGGACAGCGGCCGGTGCACCCGGTACGTGTACGTCACCACCGAGCCGTGTCCGGTGGCGTAGGGATCGGGCTGGAAGACCTTGACTCCGGTCGCAAGCACGCCATTCGAATCGGTGCTCGTCTCGTAATCGGCGATCTCCGGCCGGGCCCGGTCTCCAAGGATCCCCTCGTGGACGAAAGGAAAGTGGCCGACGTCGAGGAAGTTCTCGACGATCCGAGGTCCGCTGGCCTTCACGCGATATGGCCCCGCCCTCAAGACCTGGTAGGCCGGATCCTCGAGCATCTCGAACGAAGGCACGCCGCCGGCCGGGCTGCCGAGGCTCACCCAGATCAGACCGTGGGCGACCGCCGTGCGATAGACCTGGACGCAGGCCTTGGCGGGAGGCGTCTGCTCAGGGTGCGCGGGCATGAGGACGCAGCGCCCATCGGTCCCATAGGTCCAGCCGTGATACGGGCATTCGAGCGCGCCGCCGGCGACGACTTTGCCGAGCGACAGCCTGGTACCACGGTGGACGCACAGGTCGCGCCACGCGAAGTGATCGTCGCCCGAGCGCCACAGGACGATGTCCTCGCCCAGAAGACGTGCGCCGAGCGGCCCGCCTCTCGCGAGCTGGTCGACGCCGGCCACAGGGTGCCAATCGTTGACCAGGACGGGATCGTCGATCATCTAGGGTTCCTGGCGCATCGATAAGAAACGGCATGAGTGCGGCTGCGTCCGCCGCTTTCGGACTTCTCCCATCCCGGGAGACAGTACGCCCTAGATCTCCCGCGTCGTCAAGACACGCGATAAGGCGGTGTTGGTGTACACGATCACGCACAATCCGCGGCCAAAGTAAGAGGATGGGACCTCGATCGAGCCGCTGCCGTCACCACCGACGGACAGGCCCTGTAGGACCGTGAGGTGGAATTTTTGCGTTCCGTTGCAAGCCGAGTGGAGATGCACCGGGTAGGTGCCCGCCGGCTGGCCGAAGAAAGCCACCGGCAAGGTCGCCGGCGCGGCCGGCGGAGCCCCAGCCTTGACCGGTGACGCCGTAGGCGACGGCGCTGGAACCGGCTCCGCGGCAGGCGACGAGACGGCTGGCGACGGTGCCGCCGCCCCGACGCCAGGAGGTGCTGCGCACGCCTGGACGACCAGCAGCAAAACCGAGGCGCTGAGAGCGCAGCCGATGGCTTTCATACAAGTAGGTAATCGAGCGAGTTACGGACGCGCTCAAGGCGATTAGTTTTGAGATCAGGACCGGTCAGAACATGTAACAAAGCTGTTCGGAGGTTATGAACCATGGCGACAACATCGATCTACCAAGCTGAGACCCTCGCCGTTCCGGGCGCCAGCCTCTACTACGAGGTGCGCGGATCCGGCCCGGTGCTCCTCCTGATGCCCGGCGGACCGGCGGACGCGACGACGTTCCGGCGGATGGAGAACGACCTCGCATCGCGGTTCACCGTTGTGACGTACGACCCGCGCGGGCTTTCCCACAGCAAGGTCACCGAACCGATCGACGACTCGCGGATGGTGCAGATATTTGCTGACGACGTCCACCGACTCCTGGCCAAAGTCACTGACTCCAAGGCATGCATCTTCGCCAGCAGCGGCGGAGCCTCGATTGCGCTCGAGCTCGCGCTGCGCCACCCGGAGCAGCTCGACATGGTGGTTGCTCACGAGCCGCCTTCGCCGGCATTGCTGCCAAACACCGCGGAGACTCGCGCTGCCATGGAAGACGTTTGCGACACGTGCGCAACCCAGGGCTTGTGGCCGGCGATGCAGAAATTCATGGTCCTGGTCGGTATCCAGGGCGGCCCGCCACCCGCCCAAGAAGGCGAGCCGACCCCCGAAGCGCTCGAGGCCATGGCCATGATGCAGAAAAACATGGAGTTCTTCTTCGGCCGCTACATCCGGAACATCGCGCGCTACGAGCCAGACATCGTTGCGCTCAAGGCCAGCCCCTGCCGCATAGTCGCGGCCGTCGGCGAGGAGTCGAAGGGACAGCTGGCACACAACGGCGCGCTCGGTCTGGCCCAGCGCCTGGGCACCCAGGCGGTCGTGTTTCCGGGCGACCACGGCGGGTTCGACGGCCGTCCGGCCGAGTTCGCCGCAAAGCTGCGCGAGGTGCTGGAGGCTTAAGGATTCCCTCTCCCCCCAGGGGAGAGGGTGAGGGTGAGGGGCGCGAGCAGCAGATTTGCTCGGCCCTAAAACAGACGCAGTGAGAGGGACCGCGTTGGTCCCTCTCATGTGGCGACGGGAGCGAGGTGGTGGCCGATGACGGCTCTCCCCTACGCGCCGTGGCCTTCGCGAACCGACTTGGCGTCCCACCCGGGGCTGTAGCTGTTGGCTGAGTTGCCGTCGTCCTGAATCGAGGTGCTGCCGGTGCTGCGGCCGTTGTGCGCCGCCGGCGCTGCCGAGCCCCTGTCCGCTCCGCGGTCTAGCAGCGGAGCCCCGACCGCGGGGTTGTCCTGCCTGAGGACCGTCCCGGGCGCTGCGTGGAAGGTGGTCGTCCCGGCCGAGCTCGCGCTCGACATGTCCTTCGCGATGACCGAAGCTCCCATCGCCAAGGCAACGGCCGCGCACGCCGCGAGCGCGATCACAAGACCCTTCGGAACGCCGCTTCCTCTCAATGTCTGCCTGGCTTCCATCTCTGTCTCCTCGTGTCGTTTAGTCGGTCTCGTCGACCGCCGGCATGAGCTTCAGACGAGCCCCTCAACGCCCACTCAAGCGCCGCTCAATGAGGCATGGACGTGAAAAAGCGAGGAGAGGGACCTGGTTTGGTCCCTCTCCTCGGCGACCCACTCGGTGGACCGGCAGTCAGCGTCTAGATCGGAATGGTGAAGCCGTTCGGGTCCAGGGTCGGCTGCTCGGCGGGCGCTGGAACGGGGGAGGCGTACGGTGCTTGCTCGATGACGAACGGAGCCCCGCTTGAGGCTGGGCTGTCCTGCCTGAGGACCGTCCCGGGCGCTGCGTGGAAGGTGGTCGTCCCGGCCGAGCTCGCGCTCGACATGTCCTTCGCGATGACCGAAGCTCCCATCGCCACGGCAACGGCCGCGCACGCCGCGAGCGCGATCACAAGACCCTTCGGAACGCCACTTCCTCTCAGTGTCTGCCTGGCTTCCATCTCTGTCTCCTCGTGTCGTTTAGTCGGTCTCGTCGACCGCCGGCACGAGCTTCCGGCCAGCCCCTCAACCCCCACTCAAGCGACGCTCAAGGACCCAGCCGGCCGGATGGTTTGAGCGCTCCCTAAACGCACCCGTTCACAGCGTCGGTTTTGGATTTACAGTAGCCGCGAAATGATCAATCTTCCGCCCGACTTATTGACCGGGGATCCCGCGATCGACAGCATGGACGTGACTTCGATCGTTACGACGGTCAGGACCGCCAACAACTGGTCGGCAACCAGAGCCTATGAAGCCGAGAAGTGGTACCGACGCTTCCTGTTCTTGACCAAACAGCAGCAGAAGCGGGGGCAGCCGGTGGTGGCCGTTTTCGGACTCGACAAAGACGCGGACCTGATCTGGCACGAGCACATAACCTGGACTCAGAAATATCAGCAGGACAGCGAGGCGATGTTCGGCAAGGGCCAGTTCCTCCATCACACACCCACCACGCCACCGAACTGGCAGACGCTCCTTGACGCCGCGATGGCGCTCTATAACAAGAAGTGGCACGAGATCCCGCCGTACGCGAACATCTGCTGCATCTAGCGCTCGCTCCTCAGGAATCCACCTCCACTTCAGCCAGCGCGTAAGCGATCGCCTGGTGTCGTGACATCGCGGCGCCCGCAAGCCACGCTTGCTGCGCCTTCGGGCCCTGCCGCACCGACTCCAGCCGGCGACTCATCTCGCGATGCAGCGGCGACGTGGACACCACCTCGATTCTCCTACGCAAGCCTTCGGCCGCACCGCCAAGCCTGAGGGCTCGATCGCTCTGGCCCTCGGCGATGGCTACGGCCGCCAGCGACTCGAAGAGGTTGGCTATCGACCGGGAGCTTCCCTCGAGGCGCTGAATCTCGAGACTCTCGCGAAGGTGGGCCTTCGCCTCGTCGAGCCGGTCTTGCCGCATAGCGATGTTGCCGAGCATCAAGAGCGACATCGCTACCGTCTCGAGGTCGCCGAGACTTCGCGAGATATCCAGGCTTGCCTCGAAATGCGCGGCCGCGCCCTCCGAGTCCGCCGTGTACAGCGCGACCAACCCAAGCCGCCACTCGCAGTACGCCTGAATCTGGCCATACCCATGCCGCTTCGCTATCTCCAGCGCCGCATCCAGGTGGCTGCCCGCGGCGGCAAAGTCTTCGCTTTGCACGGCGATCTGACCCAACTGTTGCAGGCCGCGTGCCTCCCCCTCCGAGTCGTGAAGCCGGCGGCTCAGTGCCAGGCCTTCGTTCGTATATGCGGCTGCCGCCGCCTGGTCGCCCTGCGCCCAGGCGAGGAGTCCGGCCGCCTGCAGCGCCTCACTTCGAACCCTCGATGACTCCGGACTGCGTGCCAGGGCAGCGTCGAGGCGGCCCCGCCCCTCGCTGTACTCGGCGCGTGCCTCCCAGAAATCAGCCAACCCTGAGGCGAGCGCCAGCTTGATTTCCGGGAGCACGCTTTCAACTTCGAACACGCTCCGCAGGTTGTCGACATCCGCGCCGAGAATCTGGAGCCATCTCCGCCGCTCCGGACCTGCAATCTTCTCGCGCGCCGCCTCGACGAGCTGGCCGAAGTAGGTGGCGTGTTTCTCCTGCAGCGTCTCCAGCTCCTCGTGCTCTTCGAGGTGAGACCTGCCGTACTCGCGGACCGTTTCGAGCATCGCGTAGCGAGTTCCCCCGCTTTCGCTCTCCTGCGGGGCGAGCAGGGATTGGTCGACGAGCTGCCCGACGTGTTCGAGGACGGACGCAACACCGTCGCCACCACAAACCGCCTCGGCGGCGTCGAGAGTGAACCCGCCTGTGAACACCGAGGCACGACGAAAAAGGCGCTGCTCATCTTCTTTCAGCAGCCAGTAGCTCCAGTCCATTGCAGCCCGGAGCGTTTCGTGGCGGGCGTCGGCTGACCGGCTCCCGCCGGATAGCACGCCGAAGCTCTCCTGCAACCGCTTCAGGATCTCTGTGGGCGCCATCATTCGCGCACGCCCGGCCGCCAGCTCGATCGCTAGTGGAATTCCTTCCACGCGCCGGCAGATCTCGGTCACCGATCTGGAGTTGTCCTCGGTGAGGCGAAAGGCCGGCTGCGCAGCGCTCGAGCGGTCCGCGAACAGGACGACTGAATCCCGTTCGTCCAGGGGGCCCACCCTCATAATCGCCTCGCCGTTCACCCGCAGCGCGGCGCGGCTGGTGGTGAGCAGGCGCACCTCAGGACATTCACGCAGGAGGCGATCGGCGAGGCTCACCACCGCAGGGACGAGGTGCTCGCAGTTGTCGACCAGCAGCAGGAGATTCTTGTCCTTCAGCCAGTCGCACAGGGTCTTCAAGATGGGCCGGCCGGCTTCCTCTCGGACACCGATCGCTTCGGCGGCGGTCTGGGCGACAAGGTCGGGCTCGCTCAGCGACGCCAGCTCAACCAGCCAGACGCCATCCTTGAATCGTTCGATCAGGTCGGCGGCCGCCTGCAGAGCCAGACGGGTTTTGCCTGTCCCGCCGGCTCCGATCAGGGTCAGCATTCGGTTCGCTGCGAGCCTCTCTTTGATGTCGGCCAGCTCGAGGTCGCGACCGATGAAGGCGGTGGGGCTCACCGGCAGGTTGTGGCGCTGCGGATCCATCGCCTTGATTGGCGGAAACTCCGCCCGCAGGCCAGGAGCGATCACCTGGAAGACACGCTCGGGCCGTTCGAGGTCGCGGAGCCGGTGGGCACCCAGGTCGCGAAGGGCAACGCCCTCGGGCAGAGCGTCGACGGCCAGGTCACGCGTCGCCTGGGTCAGCAGCACCTGGTCGCCATGCCCCGTGGCCAGGAGGCGTGCGCAGCGGTACACAGCCGGCCCGTAGTAGTGACCGTCACGCACCTCTGCCTCTCCGCTGTGGATGGCAACCCGGATGTGCATGTCAGCGCCGGCGGGCCAGGCGTGGGCGGCGAGCTCCCGCTGCATCGCCACCGCGCTCGCCACCGCGTCGCTCGCCCGGGTGAATGCCGCCAGCACGCTGTCGCCTTCACGTCCGGACTCGACCTGCATGCCGCCGTGCGCGCCGACCAGCCGCCCGAGCACCGCGTCGTGCGCGGCCATCGCCTCGCGCATCGCCGCCGGATTCCGGTCCCAGCGTCGCGTCGACCCCTCGACGTCGGTGAGGAGAAAGGTGATGGTCCCGGTGGGAAGCTCGTGCGTTGAGGGCTTGCTCGCGGTCGCGGCCAGGCTGGCGTCCTGCTGGAGGATGCGCTTCAACAGCATCTGCAGGTCCGGACCTGGCTCCATGCCGAGCTCATCGACAAGCCGCTCCCGTGTTCGCTGATAGAGGTCGGAAGCCTCCGCCTGCCGCCCGGAGCGATACAGGGCCAGCATCAGCTGTCCGCAAAGGCGCTCGCGAAGCGGGTGCTCATCGACCAGCGACTGCAGCTCCCCGATGAGCTGCCCGTGCCGGCCCAACGCCAGCTCGTTCTCGATTCGCTCCTCTCGCGCGTGCAGGCGCAGCTCGTTCAAGCGTGCCGCCTCGCTGACGGCGAAGGGCTCGCTTGTGAAATCGGCCAGCGCCGGCCCACGCCACATGTCCAGCGCCCTGGTCAACAGCCCTTCGGCCTGCTCCGGCGGCGCCGACTTCGCCGCCTCCACGAGGTGCTGGAACTCGGCCGCGTCAAGCTCGTCGGACGAGACCTGGAGCTGGTAGCCGGAGGGCTTCCTGAGGAGCACGCGGTAGGGCGCTCCGGTGGGTTCCAGGGCGCGGCGGAGCTGGGACACGTAGACCTCGATGATGTGGTCGGAGGTCGCCGGCGCTTCGTCGCGCCACAGGAGCTCGGCCAGCCGTTCGAGACCGACGACGTGGTTGGCCTCGATCAGAAGGATGGCCAGGAGGGCACGCTGCTTGGCCCCGCCGAGGGCAAGCATCTGGTCCCCACGCGTGACCTCCAACGGGCCGAGAACCCTGAATTTCATCGAGGCCGTGGCCATTGTGAGCCTGATTCGGGCGCTCTGAAAACCGCGGGTGGCGGCGCGGCAAGGTTTGAGTCGTTCTTGGGTCGCCTTTGAGCGGCCTCGCCGAACCTGCGTCTGCGGTCGATCGGACCGACATCAACGCAGGAGGAACCCGATGGCGAACGACGAACTTGACAGGTTGGCGGGATGGAACCTGAGCGCCGATTTTGGGGCGCCGACCGCACGTGAGCTCGAGCTCGAGCTGGCCCTGGGCAGCGACAGCTGGCTGGCGCTGCTGAGGGGCGAGAAGCCCTCGATTGCGCCTCGTTCGGAGAGCCGCGTCCGGCGCCGCGCCGTCGATCCGCCAACTCGCTCGCGCCAGCCGCGCCTTCGGATTGCGAAAGCCTGACGACTGAAACCAAAGACACCCCTACCCCTGGCCGGCGCTCCTGGAATCGATTCCGGGGGCGCCGGACCATTTTCAGCGGTGGTTTGAGCAGCCCTTGTCTCGGCCTTGAGTGGCCCGCGGGAACCTGCGGACGCGGTCGATGAGACCGACTACGAAGTAGAAGGAGTCACCCGAGATGAGCGAGAACTACCGGATGTACGAAAAGAAGATGGCGGAGCGACGCGCTGCGCGCGAGGCGGGTGGACCGCTAAGCAGCCAGCTGGAGGCGATGTTCGAAGTTGTGCGCCGGTGCGAAGCCATGTGGGCGCTCGAAGATCGCATCAGTGGCGGCCGCTGAGGCGCCGCGCCCACCCGCGACCGACGAACGGCATCCGCGTGCGCACCTCCATTCAACTAGCTGTCGCCGGGACCAACGCCGGCCCGCGCCGGTGATGGCAACCTTGTGGTCAGCAGCGCGGCGATCACAGAAACCGCGGCTGCGGCCCACAGGACGGTATTGAGGCCCTCGCGTACGAGCAACGCT
>VBGP01000111.1 GCA_005880795.1 Chloroflexota bacterium
ATTTCGTCTTGGCGGCGGTAGCGCCGGCCTATGTGGCCGCCCGTTTGGTCGTACTCCACCCGGAACTGGCCGCGTAACGACTCGACGACCTCCTTGGCCACCTTGATCAGCTCGTCCTTCTTTGACAGTGGCACCACTGCGACCTGGACCGGCGCCACGTTTGGGTGTAGGCGCATCACTACTCGTGGTTCGTTGTTCACCACATCCTCGTCGTAGGCGTCGATAAGCAGCGTGATGAAGATCCGTTCCACGCTCACCGCCGGCTCGATGACCCACGGCAGGTAACGCTCGTTCGTCTCTGGGTCGAGGTAGGTCAGGTCCTGCTTCGACTTTTCTTGGTGGACCGCCAGGTCGTAGTCGGTCCGGTCCGCGATTCCTTCCAGCTCGCCCCAGCCGAACGGGAACTCGTACTCGATGTCGGTTGTCTGTTTCGAGTAGTGCGACAGCGATTCCTTCGGGTGGTCGTACATCCGAAGGCGCTCGGGCTTGATTCCTAACACGTCGGTGTACCAGCGCAGCCGCTCTTTGCGCCAGTAGTCGAATGACTCGTCGTCCTGGTTGGGGCGGACGAAGTACTCCATCTCCATCAGCTCGAACTCGCGCACCCGGAAGACAAAGTTGCCCGGCGTGATCTCGTTGCGGAACGCCTTGCCCTGCTGCGCGATGCCGAAGGGCACCCGCACCCGGCTGGAGCTGATCACGTTCTTGAAGTCGACAAACATGCCCTGCGCCGTCTCGGGTCGCAGATAGACCTCCGACGCGCGGTCCTCAAGAGGGCCTACGAACGTCTTGAACATCAGGTTGAACAGACGCGCGTCGTCCAGCGGGCCGCCGCATTCGGGGCATTTCTCGCCCGTGACGTGGTCGGCGCGCCATCGCTTTTTGCAGCGGCCCAGGCACTGGCGCAGAGGGTCGACGAAGTTCGTCAGATGGCCCGACGCCTCCCACACCGCCGCTGGCATCATCAGCGTCGATTCCAGGCCGACGACGTCGTCACGCAGCTCGACCATGTGGCGCCACCACAGGTCGCGGATCGCTCGCTTCAGCGAGACACCATAAGGGCCATAGTCGTAGAAGCCAGACAGGCCGCCGTAGATCTCGCTCGAGGGAAAAATGAACCCTCTTCGCTTGGCGAGGGCTACCACCTTGTCCATCGCTAGGTCGCGGTTAATGGTCATTAAGCTCGCATCTGGTTGAGAAATGCCAGCGACTTCAAGCGCCGGTCGAGGTGGTGCTCCAGTTGCGACTGCAGCACGCCCTCGATTGATCCCATCAGTTGGGCGTCGAGCTTGAGGCGCCTGTAGGTGGCCAGGTCTCCTGATGCCATCAGGCGCAGGACTTTGATTGTGGCCACGGGGACCAGGTCCATCGCCGGCGGCGCGCACTGGTCGCACAGGAATCCTCCCGCTGCGGCGCTGAACGCCGCCGGTTTTGCCGCCAGCGGCCGCTCGCATGACACGCACGCCATCAGCTGCGGCGCGTAGCCCAGCAGGTCGAGCGCGGTCATGATGAACCACGCTGACGCGCGGCGCGGGTCGGACTCATGGCCCAGCTCGTACAGCGCGCCCACCGCCAGCTCGTACACCCCGTCCACCGGGTGGCGGTCCTCGCACACGCGCTCCGCCAGCTCGGCGATCAAGGCCGCGTGCGCCATTCGCTCCACGTCGCCCTCGATCCGGTAGCCCGGCACGCGCTCGACCTGCGCCACCACGTCGAGGTCGCCCCGACCCTTAGCCAGCAGCACGTCGATGTGCCCGTACAGCTCGAGCGATGGGCCCAGCTTCGACGCAAGCTTGCGCACGCCCTTCGCGATCGCGCCCACCTTGCCGTGGTCGCGCGTCAGGAGTGTGAAGATGCGGTCGGCCTCACCGTAGTCGAGCTTGCGCAGGACGACGGCGCGATCACGATATGTGGCCAGTTCCTTCCTCCACTGCCGCGTTGTGCGCACCCTCGCGGGCCATCGCCTCCGACGGCCATGGCTCTTCGGCGACCAGCCGGATGGTTTCGATGCGCCGGCCCTTCACCTTCTCGACCAGCCACTTGGCGCGGCCCGCCTGAAACGAATCGCCCGCTTCGGCGATCTTGCCGAGCATCGCGTGCACGTAACCGCCCACCGAGTCGTAGTCGCCCGATTCCTCGATGTTGAGGTGCAGTCGCTCGTTGAGCTCCTCGAGCGGGAATCCAGCATCGACACGTGCCTCGTGGTCGTTGACCAGGACGAGCTGCTCCTCCTCCGCGCTGTCGTACTCGTCGCGGATCTCGCCGACGATCTCCTCGAGCAGGTCCTCGAGAGTCACCAGACCCGCGGTGCCTCCGTACTCGTCGACCACGATCATCATGTGCTGCTTCTTCAAGCGCATCTCGTTCAGCAGCTCGTCGACCTTCTTCTGCTCCGGGGTGAACTCGATCGGCCGCAGCACCTTGTCGATATCGAACTTCTGCGAGCTGGACAGCGTGTAGAAGAGCAGCAGGTCCTTGGTGTGGATGAGGCCGACGACGTGGTCGATGTCGTTCTCGTAGACCGGCATGCGCGTGTGCCGGTACTGCTTGAACAGCCTGACGATCTCGCGCAGCTGCACGTCGCGATCGACGGCGACGATGTCGGTGCGTGGGATCATGAGCTCGCGCACCGTCTTGTCGCCGATCTCGATGATGCCGTGGATCATCTGGTGCTCCTGCTCCTCGATCACGCCCTGCTCCTCGGAGACGTGCAGCACCGTGAGCAGCTCTTCCTCAGTGAGGTACGGGGCTCGCGCGGCACGGCCACCCGTGATGCCTCGGGAGATGAGTGTCACCGCCCACAGGATCGGGCTGAGGAAGGTCGCCACCCGTTCGACCGGAGTGGCGGCCGCGAGCGCCCAGCGCTCGGCGTGCGCGATGGCGAGCGTCTTCGGCGTCACCTCGGCGACGATCAGCAGGACCACCGACAGCAGCAGCGACACGAACAGGGTGAGCCACAGCCGCCAAGCGTCAGGCACGCCGGCTCTCGTGAGGATCGAATCGCTCATCAGCGCGGTCGACGTGGAGGCGACGATCAGGGCGAGCGTGTTGGTGAACAGCACGGTGGAGAGAAATCGGTTGGGGTCCGCGCGCAGACGCTGCAGGATCTGCGCCGCCTGGCTTCCCTGCTCCGCCAGGAAGCGGACGCGCAAGCGGCCCACAGAGGTCAGCGCCGTTTCGGTGCCGCTGGCGAGAGCGGCGATGAAAAAGCAGACGACTAGGACGAAGAGCTCAACAGTTTCCTGACCGTTCATGACGAAGGGGTTATCTGAAGAGCTCGCTGACGCTCCGGTTCTCGTGTACCCGGATGATCGCCTCAGCGAGGAGGGGTGCCACCGACAGCACCTTCAGCGGTGATCCCATCTTTTCCGCCGGGATTGGCACCGTATCGGTCACGATCACCTCTTCCACGTCAGCGCTCTTGAGTTTCTCCAACGCGTCGCCGCTCAACACGGGGTGCGTCGCGGCGATCAGCACCCGGTTGGCGCCCTGCTTGCGCAGCGCCACGGCCAGCTTGGACACGGTGCCGCCCGTCGTGATGATGTCCTCGACCACGACGCAGTCGCGTCCCTTGACGTCACCTGAGATCGCGATCACCTCGACCGACTGGTCGTCATCCCGCCGCTTGTAACCGAACGCGATCGGCGCGGCCAGGTCGCTGGCGACCGCCTCGGCTCGGCGCCCGCCGCCCGCGTCGGGGGCCACGATGGTGATGTGTTTCAGGTCGAGCTGCTTCAGGTATTCGGCGAAGATGCGGTGGGGCGAGAGGTGGTCGGTCGGAACGTCGAAGAAGCCCTCGATGGCTTCGGCGTGGAGGTCGAAGAGGAGCAGCCGGTCGGCGCCCGCCAGCGTGATGAAGTTGGCCACGAGCTTGGCAGAGATGGGTTCCCGCGGCTGGGTCTTGCGCTCCTTGCGCGCGTAGCCGTAGTAAGGGACGACCGCGGTCACCCGGCCGGCCGAGGCGCGGCGGAGCGCGTCGAGGATGATGAACAGCTCCATCAGGTGCTCGTTGACCGGCGGGCTCGTGGGCTGGATCACGAACACGTCGTGGCCGCGCATCGAGTCCTCGATCTTGACGTTGATCTCGCCGTCCGGGAAGTGGCGCAGACGGGGATCGGTCAGCTGGACGTCCAGGATCTCGGCGATCCGGCCGGCGAGCTTGGGGTTGGCGCTCCCCGAGATGAGCTTGAGCTCGCCCCACGGCGAAGCGTCAGTCCCGGTGTACTCGACCGCGGTCTGCAGCCTCCCTATCAAGCTTTCCTCCGTACCACCCTAGCTGGAACTCCCACGGCTGTCGCGCCGTCCGGCACGTCTTTGGTCACCACCGAGCCGGCCCCGGTGCGCGATCCCTTGCCAAGTTTGACGGGCGCGACCAGCATGGTGTCCACGCCGACAAACGCGCCGTCGCCGATCTCGGTCCGGTTCTTGTTCGTGCCGTCAAAGTTGGCCGTAATCGTACCGGCGCCGATGTTGGCGTCCGCCCCGAGGTCGGTGTCGCCCAGGTAGGAAACGTGGGGCACCTTGCTGCCCCGGCCGACCTTCGTCCGGACCAGCTCGGTGAAGCTGCCGATGTGGACGTCCTCGGCGATCTCGGTGCCCGGTCTGAGCTTGGCGAACGGGCCGCAGTCCGAGCGGTCGCCGACCCTCGCGTCCTCTATATACACATGCGGTCCGATGCGACATTCTGAACCGATGTTCGTGGTGCCCTTCAGGACCGTGAAGGGCTCGATGACCGTGTCCACGCCGATCGTGACGCTGACGTCGACGAATGTGCTGTCGGGGTCGACGATGGTCACGCCGCCGAGCATGTGTCGCTCCAGGACACGGCGGCGGAGGATGTCGGTTGCCCTGGCCAGGCGCACGCGGTCTTTGACGCCCATCGCCTCGTGCGGGTCGTCGAGCTTGACCACCGTGACCGGCTTCAGGTGCAGAAACACGTCGGTCAGGTAGAACTCGCCGGCCTTGTTGTCGTCTGTGATCTTTTCCAGCTCTTCGGCCAGGCGGCTGCCGTCGAAGCAGTAGAGGCCGACGTTGAACTCGTGGATCTCCTCTCGCTGCTCCGACGTCGCGTCCTTGCGCTCGACGATGCGGTCCAGAGCGCCGTCGCGCGAGCGCACGATCCGGCCGTCGTCGCGGGTTCGGTCCTCGACGCTCGCGATGGTCGCCGGCGCCTCATTTTCCTGGTGCGCGTGCAGGACCTTGAGGATGCTGCTCGCGGTCAAGAGAGGCGAGTCGCCGTTGACGACCAGGACCTGGCGCCCGCGCAGCTCGCCGGCCGGGATCTGCCGCAGCGCGTGCGCGGTGCCGCGTGGGTCTCGCTGATAGACCACTTTTACGGGGCCACGCCCCTCTCCCTGACCCTCTCCCCTGTGGGGAGAGGGAGAAAGGTGCGCTGCGACGTCGGCGTGGTGTGGATTGGCAATGACCGTAACGTCCGTCACGCCGGCTTCGTTGACCGCCTCGAGCACCCAATCGATCATCGGCCGCCCGCAGATGGGATGGAGGACCTTGGGAATCCGCGACCGCATGCGTGTACCGTGGCCGGCGGCGAGTATGACCGCAGTCAGGGTTGGGCTCAGATCAAGCCGATTATGCCAGTTCGCCGCTGCGCTTCTGGTCGCGAGCGCCTGCGCCGGGTCGCCGGTGGCGGTGTCGACGTCGCCTCCGGGAAAGGGGGACGCACCCCCAAGTGCATTCTCGCCCAGCCCGGTCGGGGCCAAGGGCGGATCGCCGCCACCTATCCCAGGCGTGCCGGCGCCCAACGCGCGCTGCGTGGCCAAGCCGGCCGGCGGCCCGATGGCGCTGGTCGGCCAGGCCCTCTATGACGTGGCCGATCCGGTCCATCCCAGGCTGCTGTGCCAGGTCAGCAACACCGTCACGCACCTCTACACGGGCGACACGTTCCAGTACATCCGCCGCTCGGGAGACACGGGCACCGAGGTGGTGCTGCACTCGATCGGCAGCGGCAATGAAAGCGTGGTCGCCGGCTGGCCGATCAAGCTGCTCGAAACGCCATTCGGCAAGGTCGGCGCCTGGACGACGGAAGGCAACGCCGCGGCAACGGCAGTACAGGCAACGGACCCGGCGGGCAACCAGATGATCCAGATCTTGCTCTTCTCCCAACCCAGCACGAAGATGCTCTATGAATTCTTCGAACCGCTGACCGATTGCATATGCAGATTCGGCCTCGCGACTCCTGTGCTCGCGTTCTCCCCTGACGGCCAGTACCTGGTGGCCGGCTGGCCCATCGGCAAGGGCGCCTCGGGCCTTCGCGTCTTCAAGGTTGCTGACGGCACGTCCCTGGCGACCTTCGACGTCAGCTACGACTTCGCGATGTGGGACAGGACAGGACATCGCCTCTACGTGTCAGGCCGCGATGCCGGCCCGGCCCACTCGTGGACACCCGAGGACGGTTGGAGCGTGCTCGCGGGCGCCGGCGCATGGCCATACTTCACCGGCCTCTCACCGGACGGGTCGCAGGTTGCCTACACCGCTTACCTCGACCCCGCGAACTCCGCCGACATCCGCGTGTACGTGTACGACTTGACGAGCCACACGACCCGCAGCCTGACCGACCAGATGCGCTCGGAGGTCATCTTCGTCAAGAATCGCTGGGTCTGGTACCTCGAGGAAGCGAAGTGCGAATCACCGGGCACATCGACCTGCCCTCCCTGGGGAACGCAGCCCACGGGCAAGGTGTTCGTAATGGACCTGACCACTGGGGTCGAGACCCCGGTCGTGTTCGCGGCCGGCGAAAGCCCAACCTCGCTTCAGTCGGGATGGGGTCCCGCGGAGTTCTGGCCGAACTCCTGAGGGCGCCACACACCGGCGCGCCTCGTCTTCTATAGTCGAAAGTAGGCATGCGGATGCGGCCGCTCTTGGTGTCGGCTGCGTGCTCAGGCATCGCAGCTCTGGCACTCGTCATCTCCGAAGGGGCTGTCTTTGGCGTGCACCTCCCGCGCGCCGACAGTGGGGCGGGCGCTTCAGCGCCCCACGCCAGAAGTGGCGGCGCCGCGGCAGACAACGCACAAGGCTCCGCCGGCACGTTCGACACGGGCGCAACTCCATCGCCAGACTCGCAGACCGATCAGCAATCCACCGACCAGACGCCGTCGGGAAACGACCAACAGTCACAAGCGGGGCCCGGCGGGATCGATCCGAGCGGCGTCACGCAGCTGCTCCCCGTGCCAACTCCGATCCCGATCGGCCGGTAGGGACAACAGACAGGAACTCAGTCCGCACGGCGTAGGATCACCTACTTATGAGCGAGGTTCCGGCACCCAACCTCGAAGGAGCGGTGCCATCGCATCTGCCGGTTCTGCCGTTGAAGTCGACGGTGGTGTTTCCGCGCATCTTCATCCCGCTCTCCGTGGGCCGCAAGAGATCGCTCCAGCTGCTCGAGGACCTCGCCGGCGTCGAGCGGCACATCGCGGTCGCCACGCAGCTCGACGAATCGGCCGAGGACGTGGACTTCAAGGACCTCCATCACATTGGGACGATGGTCCGCGTGCAGCACCTGCTCAAGCTGCCCGACGGCACGGTGCAGCTGGCGGTGCTGGGGCTGCGCCGGATCCGCCTGACCGAGGTGAAGTCCGCGGAGCCATACCTCACCTGCGCGGTGGAGATGCATCCCGAGTTCTCGGAGGACATCCTCACCATCGAGCGCGAGGCGTTGATGCGCCGCGCGATCGCGTCGTTCCAGCAGCTCGTGTCGCTCGCGCCGCACCTGCCCGCTGAGCTTGCCGGCGCGGCGGGCGCGATCGACGATCCGCTGCACCTCGCGTACTACATCGCCAACCACATCCGCTTGACCACGGAGCAGCGGCAGGAGCTGCTGGAGCTCGACTCCGCCAAGGCGAAGCTCGAGAAGCTCCTGGGCCACATGGCCCACGAGCTCGAGGTGCTGGAGCTGGGGCGCAAGATCCAGTCGCAGGCCGAAGAGCAGATGGGCAAGGCGCAGAGGGAGTACTTCCTCCGCGAGCAGCTCAAGGCGATCCAGCGCGAGCTGGGCGAGCTCGACACCGAGCACGCGGAGCTGAGCGAGCTGCGCGAGCGCATCGAGAAGGCGGGACTGCCGCCGGAGGCCAAGCGCGAGGCCGACCGCGAGATCGCCCGATTGGAGCGCATTCCGTCGGCCTCGCCCGAGTCCTCCGTCATCCGCACCTACCTCGAGCTCATCGTGTCGCTGCCCTGGAACCTGTCCACCGGCGGCGAGGTCGACGTGAAGAAGGCGCGGGGGATCCTCGACGCCGACCACTACGACCTGGACAAGGTCAAGCAGCGCATCGTCGAGCACCTTGCGGTGCGCCGGCTGAAGCAGGTGCGCGGCTCGACCGACCGCGGCCGCGAGCCGATCCTCTGCTTCGTCGGGCCGCCGGGCGTCGGCAAGACCTCGCTCGGCCAGTCGATCGCGCGAGCCATGGACCGCAAGTTCGCGCGCGCCTCGCTGGGCGGCGTCCACGACGAGGCCGAGATCCGCGGTCACCGCCGCACCTACATCGGGGCGATGCCCGGACGCATCCTCCAGGCGATTCGCCGCGCGGAGTCGAACGACCCGGTGTTCATGCTCGACGAGGTCGATAAGATCGGCGCCGACTGGCGCGGCGATCCGTCTTCGGCTCTACTCGAGGTGCTCGACCCGGAGCAGAACAAGGACTTTCGCGACAACTACCTGGACGTGCCGTTCGACCTCTCGAAGGTCATGTTCATCACCACGGCCAACTCGCTGGAGACGATCCCGCCCGCGCTGCGCGACCGCATGGAGGTGCTGCACCTCTCGGGCTACACCGAAGAGGAGAAGGTGCAGATCGCGGAGCGCTTTTTGATCCCGAAGCAAGTCCTGGCTCATGGATTGAGGCCGGGCGAGGTCACGATCCCCGAGGACGCGCTGCGATTGATCATCCGCGAGTACACGCGCGAGGCGGGCGTGCGCAACCTGGAGCGCGAGATCGCGTCTTTGATCCGACGCGACGTGGCCGAGATCGCTTCCGGCAAAAAGCTGAAGCTGATGGACGGCGCGAAGAAGGTGCGCGCCGCGCTCGGCAAGCGCCGGTTCTTCGACGACGTGGCGGAGCGCATCGACCGGCCTGGCATCGCGACCGGTCTGGTGTGGACGCCGACCGGTGGCGAGATCATCTTCGTCGAGGCAACCCTCACCCCGGGCAAGGGCGAGCTGAAGCTGACGGGTCAGCTGGGCGAGGTGATGAAGGAATCGGCCTCGGCGGCGCTGTCGTACCTCAAATCGCGTGCGACCGAGATCGGGATCGACCCCACGCTGTTCGACAAGAACGACATCCACGTCCACGTGCCCGCGGGCGCGCAGCCCAAGGAAGGGCCGTCAGCCGGCGTGACGGTGCTGACCGCGATGGCGTCGATCCTCACCGGGCGACCCGTCCGCGACGACGTCGCGATGACCGGCGAGATCACGCTGCGCGGCCGCGTGCTGCCGATCGGCGGCATCAAGGAAAAGGTGCTGGGCGCTCACCGCGCAGGGTTGCGACGAGTGCTCGTCCCTTCGCACAACGAAGCCGACCTCGACGACATCCCCGCCGACCTGCGCAAGCAGATGCAGTTCGTGATGCTCGACACGATCGACCAGGTGCTGCGCGAGGCGCTGGTGCCGCGCCGGCCTGTCGCGTTGAATGGAAACGGCGCGCGGTCGACTACCGTCGTTGCGCGCGCTGCAGGATCCACCCGTGGGCGGCCAGCTCCGCCGAGTCGTCGAGGTGGGAAAGGGCGCCGTCGCCCCGTCGCCTGAGGGCTTTGCCGATCAGGTGGTCGGCCAGGTGCGGATTCTTCGGCAGCAGCGAGCCGTGCAGGTAGGTGCCGATGATGTTGCCCTGCACCGCCCCTTCGGTCTTGTCGGATCCGTTGTTGCCTTTCCCCATGAGGACCTTGCCGAGCCGCTGAGCGCCAGGGCCGAGAAAGGTGCGCCCGCTGTGGTTCTCGAACCCGACGAGCGTGTCGTGGACCATGCCTTCGAAGCCCGTCTGCACGATCACGTCGCCGATGAACCGCTTCTTGCCGGCTTCGGTTTTCACGTCCAGCATCCCGATGCCGTCGAATCGTTCGCCCTCTGCGGTCTGGTAGTAGTGGCCCAGCAGCTGGTATCCGCCGCACACGGCCAAGATCTGCGCGCCGTCGTCGACCGCTCGCTGAAGTGACTCCTGCTTGAATTCGCGAAGGTCGTCGTAGATCAGGGCCTGCTCGCGGTCCTGCCCGCCGCCGAAGAAAAAGACGTCGACGTCTTGCATCTCGGTCGCGGCGCCCCTTCCCAGCTCGACCAGCCGCGCCTCGAGGCCGTGCCATTCGGCGCGCTTGAGCAGCGTCAGGATGTTGCCGCGGTCGCCATAGATGTTCATCAGGTCGGGGTAGAGCCAGCCGACGGTGAACTTCACGTTTCCCAGTATGGCTGCGCCCATCCGCGCCTCACCAGCTCGGCGCGCAGGTCGAGCATCGCGGTGTAGGTGCACAAGACATACGCGGTGTCGCCCTCGTCGGTGTTCTTGATCAGCAGGTCCAGCGCCTTGCCCGGGTCCGTCTCAGGTGCCTCGGCTTTGACGCCGGCGTACTTCAGCCTCACCGCCAGGTCGTACGCGCGGACCCCGGCCGGGATCACGACCCTTGCCCTGTCTTTCAGCTGCTCGAAATCGACATCCCAGATCCACGACACGTCGGTGCCGTCCGCCTTGCGGTCGTTGAGGCCGAGGATGTAATTGGTCCCCTTCGCGAGGTCGACCGCGGTGCGCACGGTTTCGTTGAAGCCCGCCGGATTTTTCGAAAGTACGAGCACGAGGTGGCGGCCCCGAAAGTCCACCCGCTCCTGGCGGCCGAAAGCGGCCTTGAACGTTTTGAGGCGCTCCGCGATGTAGGCGGGCTCGAGACCGATGCTGTACGCGGCCGCGTAGGCGGCGAGCACGTTGTAGCAGTTGTACAGGCCGCCGAGCTGGAGCTCGATGCGCGTACCCGCGATGGTCAACGCAAGACTCTCGAATGCGTTGAGCGCGATGTCCGTCGCGGTGAGGTCGGGCTGCGGTCGCGCGAAATCGCCGTTGGGGCAGCGATACACGCCGTCATGGCCGACGTAGACCGCGTCGAAGATGAGGCTCGAGCCGCATCGCGGACAGGTGCGCGCATCGGCCGCGTGAGGCAGGGAGCGCGACGCGATCGAAACATCGTCGAGGCCGTACCAGAGTGGGCGGTACGGCAGTCCGAGTCCGATCTCGGCCACGCGCGGGTCGTCCGCGTTGAGGACCGCATGGGCGCTCTCGGGGAGGGTGCTGAGCGCCTGCTCGATCTTCTTGGCGATCGACTCGAGCTCTCCGTAGCGGTCGAGCTGGTCCCGGAACAGGTTGAGCACCAACGTCGTCCTGGGCTGGATCTCGTCTACGGCTTTGGGCAGACTGGCTTCGTCGATCTCGAAAACCCCCCAGTCGGCCTTGAGCTTTCCGTCGGCCCCCGCCCTGTTCAGCGCCGCGGCCGTGGCGCCGAAGATCAGGTTGGCGCCCGCGCGATTCGAAACCACCCGATGTCCGGCGCCTTCGAGCAGCCAG
>VBGP01000112.1 GCA_005880795.1 Chloroflexota bacterium
CCCGACCATCGCCACCTTCTTGCCGGCTCGCTGCAGCTCAGCGATCTTGGCGGCCTTGTCGGCGGGGAGGACCTCGGCCATCACCTCACGGATGCCAAGCTCACGGGCGATCCGTTCGGCTGTGGCCTGGTTGTCGCCTGTGAGCATCACGACGTCGACGCCCTCGTGTTGGAGTGCCTCAACCGCCGCCTTGGCCGTTGGACGCGGGGCATCGCTGATGCCGATCACCGCCGAAGCCCGCCCGTCGAGCGCAACCAGGACGACCGTTCGCCCCTCCGTTGCCATGTTGTCGCGTGTGGTGGCCAAGCCTTCGAGCCTGATGTTCTCGTGCGCCATCAGCCGTGCGTTACCGACCGCTACCCGATGGCCGTCGACGGTGGCCAGCGCGCCATGTCCAGGCACATTCTCGAAGTCGGTCGCGGAGAACCGGCCTGCACCCTCCAACTCGGCGCGGCGAACGATTGCCTCGGCCAGCGGGTGCTCCGAGTTTCGCTCCACGGCCGCCGCAAAGGCGAGAACCTTGTCCTGAGTCAGTCCGTCGACGTGGATGTCGGTCACCGCCGGCTCGCCTTTGGTCAGCGTGCCCGTTTTGTCCACGACCACAACCTGGACTCGAGCGGCGGCTTCGATTGCTGCTGCGTTCTTGAACAGGATTCCGCGCTTCGCACCGAGGCCGGTACCCACCATGATCGCGGTCGGCGTCGCCAGGCCCAGAGCATCCGGACAGGTGATGACGACGACGGTGATGGCGAAGAGGATTGCTTGACTGAAGCTTCGGCCGGCGAGCAACCAGACGATCAAGGTCAGCGTGCCGCCGACCAGCGCCACCAGCACCAGCCAGAAGGCAGCCCGGTCCGCAAGCTGCTGCCCAGGCGCCTTCGAGCTCTGGGCTTCCTGGACGAGTTTCACAATCTGGGCCAGCGCGGTGTCCGAGCCGACCTTTGTGGCGCGGGCACGCAGCGTCCCGTTTTTGTTGATCGAACCGCCAATCAGCCCAGCGCCCGGCGCTTTGGAAACCGGCAGGCTCTCGCCGGTGACCACCGATTCGTCCACCTCGCTGGCGCCCTCCTCGACCACCGCGTCAACCGGGACCTTGGCGCCTGGCTTGAGCAGAAGGACGTCACCGACCTGGAGTTCAGAGGTCGGCACTTCGACATGCGCGCCATTTCTTATGACGAGAGCTTGCGGCGGGGCGAGATTTAACAGAGCGCGGACTGCGTCGTTGGCGCCGCCTCGCGCTCGCATCTCGAGCCAGTGGCCCAGGAGCACAAAGGCGCTGAGCACCGTCGAGGCCTCGTAGAACACGTCTCCGCCGCCACGCAGCGTGACGATGACCGAGTAGGTCCAGCCGGCGGCGATGGCGATCGCGACCAGGACGTTCATGTCGAGGGTTCGCGCGCGAAGGGCATGAATCGCGCCGTCGAAGAAGACCCACGCCGAGTACCCGATGACGGGCAGGCTCAGGACCAGCTGGAAGACGTCGTCGCGAAGGCCAAGGGGAGCTGGAACGCTGAAGTGCAGCACCTGGCGGCCGATCGAAGACCAGAGCAGGATTGGCACCGACAGCCCAGCGGCGACCAGAAAGCGGTTACGCATGTCCTGGACCATGCCGTCCATAGACATCCCGGGCTGGCCGCCGTGGCCCATGAGTTCGTGCTGGGAGCCCATCACCATTGCATGGTCCCTCACAACATCACTATACCTCTGGGGGGTATGATTGACGGATGCCAGGCTATACGAAAGACAAGCAGAAGATCGAGACGCGACTGCGGCGCATCGAGGGCCAGGTCCGCGGGATCCAGAAGATGGTCGAGGAGGATCGGTACTGCATCGACGTCCTCACCCAGGTCAACGCAACCAGGGCCGCACTCGAAAGCGTGGCGCTGCGGCTGCTGGCCGACCACACCGAGCATTGTGTGATGGAGGCCATCCGGTCCGGAGGCGGAAGCAAGAAGGTCCGAGAGCTCAACGACGCCGTCGAGCGTTTGGTGAGGAGCTAGGTCGGATTGTTCGTGGTCAACGCGATCCTGCATGCCCTGCAGATCTCGCTCTTCATGCTCTGGGAGGTCCTCTGGCCGCTCGCTTTCGGCTTCCTGCTGTCGGCAATGATCCAGACGGTCGTTTCGAAGCGGGCCGTGGCGGGCGCATTGGGCAAGCCCGACCTGAAGGGTTTCGTCCTGGCATGCGGGTTCGGCGCTGCGAGCTCTTCGTGCTCTTATGCGGCGGTCGCGGTCGGCAGGGCGCTCTTCCGCAGGGGGGCCAGTCTCGTAAACGCGATCATCTTCGAGTTCGCGTCCACCAACCTGGTCTTCGAGCTGGGCCTTGTCCTCCTCATCCTGCTGGGCTGGCAGTTCGTGGCCGCTGAGTTCGCAGGCGGCCTTTTGATGGCCGTGATCCTCTGGATCCTGTTCAAGGTGACGCTGCGGCAGCGGATGGTCGATGAGGCCAGGCGTCAGGCAGAGCGCGGAGTTTTCGGCTCGACCCACGAGGCCCACGGCGAGATGGACATGTCTATCACAGATGGGCGGTTCCTTTCCCGGGTCTTCTCGCCGCGAGCATTCACCGCGATCTCCCATACCTTCTTTATGGACCTGAAAGCCCTCTATGTCGACATTGGGCTGGGCTTCCTGATCGCGGGCGCGCTCGCCGCCTGGGTGCCGAACAGTTGGTGGCAGGCGTTCTTCCTCACCAACCATCCCGCGCTGAACGAGTTCTGGAGCCCGCTGATCGGCCCGGTGATCTCCATGCTCAGCTTCGTCTGCTCGGTTGGAAACGTACCCCTGGCGGTGGTGCTCTGGAACGGCGGGATCAGCTTCGGCGGCGTCATCAGCTTCATCTTTGCCGACCTGATCATCCTGCCGATCCTGAACATCTATCGGAAGTACTACGGCGGCCGGACGGCGCTCTACCTGCTCGCAGTCTCCTACGCGGCGATGGCGCTTGCCGGCTTCCTGATCGGGGGCGCGTTCCAGCTCCTGGGCCTGGCTCCGACCAATCACCACGTCGCGGTCTTCGAAACCCAGCCGTCCTGGAACTACACGAGCTTTCTTGACGTCGCCTTTCTCGTCCTCATGGCGGTGTTGGCCTGGCGTTTCGTGACGACGGGCGGCATCGAGATGCTGCGAGCTCACGCACGCCGGCCGGAGGCTGGGGCGAAGGTGGTTCGCGATCCTGTCTGCGGGATGAGCGTCGACCCGGCTACCAGCCATGAGAAGGTCGAGTACATGGGCGCCAGTTACTACTTCTGCTCGGCCGGTTGTCGGTCAACGTTTGAGAAGGACCCGGCTCGGTACACGTCTCAGGTGGTGCAGGTCGAGCATGCGGGCCACCTGGGTGATTCACGCGTGATGGCTGCAAGGCCAGGAGGAAAAATGGAACTACATCCGTCAGCGATCGATCCGGTCTGTGGCATGAGTGTCGATCCCGGCCACGCGGAATATCGCTCGTTCCAGAAGGGGGAGACCTATTACTTCTGCTCGGCGGGCTGCAAGGAAGCCTTCGACAAGGATCCGGGCAAGTACATCAATCGCCGAAAAACAGGCGCCGCCGGGTAGCCCAAAGCGGGAATCCGGAGCGAGTTACCCTCTCAACGTGCGTGACCTGGGCGACGTCCTGGAACTGCTCCATACCAGTCCTGAGCGTTGGGATTCCCTGCGGCTGGCGGGCAGCGATTGGAGACATCTAGCTCGGCACCAGGAGGCGTGGGAGCGTTGGGTGACAGCCTGGCAGCGCGATTCAAATCGAGGCTCGGTCATGCGTCTCGCGGCGGTCAGGGCCATGGCCGAAGGGGAGGAACCCGAGGAAACCGTCGTGAAGTGGCGACTGTGGCAAGCCAAGCCCGACAAGATCCGGACCGAGTTTCAGGTTGGCGCTGAAACCGTCAAAGCTCTCCTGATTGGCCCCGTGTGGTGGAGTTGGACCCGGAGCACCGGCCTCAGGACGAATCGAGGTGACCCAAGCTCCACCCACGGAACTGGGCCGGCAGAGGTACTCACCGATACGCCGGGGCTCCTCAGCTTCCTAAGGATGCGAGCCGTCAGCCGGACCACCTTCATGTCTCGCTCTGCATACGTCGTCTCGGCTGAACCGGGGCCCGTTGACAGGAACGGTCAAACCTCGGTCCTGCACGCGCTCGGCGCCGGCGCGGACAGGTATGAGCTGGTGGTGGACGCCGAGATCGGAATCTTGCTGAGGAGTCAAGCGGAGGAGGGCGGCAAACCATTTCATGTCATAGAGGTCGAGGAGTTGGGCCTCAACGAGCAGCCCGACGAGCGTCTCTTCAGCCCCGAGGGGCTTTCCGGCTAGGCCGTCACCGAGGACCGCGTCCTCCGCACCGATGAATTCCTGGTACAGGCAGAGTCTTTAGCTTTGGCATTCGATTTCCACTGCACGTAAGGAGCTTGACCATGACCACCGACACGAAGGGCACCGGCAAGTACGCCAAGGTGAACGGCATCGACCTCTACTACGAGACCCACGGCGCCGGACGGCCGCTGATCCTCCTGCACGGCGGACTCATGTCGAGCGAGATGTTCGGTCCCGTCCTACCCCAACTGGCGGAGCGCCACCAGGTCATCGCCCCCGACCTGCAAGGACATGGTCGTACCGCTGATATCGATCGACCAATCGACGTTCGGCTGATGGCCGACGACATCGCCGCCCTTATCGACCATCTGGGCCTGGAGAAGCCGGACGTGGTCGGCTACTCGCTCGGTGGTGGCGTGGCTCTTCACACGGCGGCGAAGTACCCGGCCAAGATCCGCCGGTTGGTCGCAGCCTCGGCGAACATACGCCCCGACGCGATCTATGCGGAGATGCGGACGCAGCAAGGCCAGGTCAACGCGGCGGCCGCCGAGTTCATGAAAGACACTCCGATGTACCAGCTCTACCAGAGGGTCGCGCCACGTCCCGAGGACTTTCCGCGGCTGCTCGACAAGATCGGCGCGTCGATGGCGAAGGACTTCGACTTCGCCGACGAGGTCCGCGGCCTCCAGGTCCCCACCCTGATCGTCGCCGCCGACGCCGACATGGCTCCGCCGAGCCACTACGTCGAGGTCTTCAAGCTGCTCGGCGGCGGAGTGCGCGACGGTGGCTGGATGGGCGAGGGCCGGCCGGCGGGCGGTCACGCACTGGCGATCTTGCCAGGCTTGACCCACTACAACCTCGGTGTCTCGCCACTGTTCGCAGCGGTAACCCTGGCCTTCCTCGACGCGCAGCCGGCTGAGAGTTAGCCGGCGGAGGTGAGTTCGAGAATCAGCCGGCTGAGGTCGGCCAATCGCCGCCGATAAGGATCAATCAGCGTCCGCCGATTACTCGCAGGATGAAAGTTGATCGTCATCATCGAGCCGTCGTCTATGGCCACCCTTGGTATGGCTGCGGCGGGAATCAGCAGGCATTCTCCATCGAATGCGTTCGTCTCTTGCCGCCATGCCAGCCCCACAACCCATGTGGTCGGGTCATCGGTCAAAGTGGCGGTGCGAATGTGAATCGCGGCCTCGCCGTGAAGGTGCGACACGGTTGCCGCCTTGACCTGCAGCCCGGCGAAGTTGCGCAGAACGTTGTCTCGAGCCAGCACCTCGACCATCTCGAGGTCGGGGAACGGACGAAATAGATCGAGCCGCGAGCTTTCGGCCAGCCGCCGGATGACCTCTGCTTCACCGAGGAAGCCGAGCCAGCCGTTGCGTCGTTCGCTGGGCTTCAGAAGATCGGGCGCGATTTGCTCGATGGCCAGAGCAACGGACCTCTCGAGGATTCGCTCCGCAAGCTGCGGGCGAGGGACCAGGAACGGAAGCCAGTGGCTGTGTCGGGGATGCATGCTGAAAGCGGCTACGTACACGTCCTCGCGTTCCGAAACGTCATGGGCGGCCAGCTGCTTGAAATTGCCTTCGGTCACCACCAGGTCGACCTGGTCCGGGACATCGAACACAAGCGACGCGATGATCAGCGCGTTGTCGTCCACGAGGCTATCGGCACGGACCACTAGTTCGACCTTGCCTTTCTCGAGCGCCGTTCGGCCTTTGATTTGAACCGGGATATAGCGGCGGTCGGTCATCCGGTGCACCACCGCATCGAGGCCTCGGTCGAGAAGCGGAAGAAAGATGTGCAAGGCGCCATGCGACTGTTTGATCAGATCTGACCAGATGGCAAATTCCATGGCCTGGCCAGGACTGGCCGTGTCGCGCCGATCCGACATCGCGCGATTAGTCTCCCGCGTTCGGCTCGTCAGCTGACTAACGTGAGCAATCGTGAAGTTCGCGAAGCTCGCCGCAAGCCTGGACCAGATGGAGGCGACCAAGAGCCGGAACGAGCTGGTCCGCATCCTCTCCGACGTGTACCGGGCCTCGGAGCCGGACGAGCTCGAGCCGATCACCTACCTGATCCAGGGGCGGCTCGCGCCCTTCTTCGAGCCGGTTGAGATGGGTCTCGGCGAAAGGCTGCTCATGTCAGCGATCGCGGTCGCCTACGCCACTCCGAAGGATGAGGTCGTCAAGCTCAACCGCCAGACCGGCGACCTCGGAATCACCGCGCAGCGCCTGGCGCCGGCCTCGCGTGGTGACTCGCCTTCGGTGGCCGAGGTGCACCAGCGTCTTTCCCAGATCGCCGCGGCGGGCGGGGCGGGCAGCCAGCAGCAGAAGCTGGATGTCTTCACCGGCCTGCTCCGCGATCTCGATTCCACCTCGGCCAAGCACCTCGTACGGATCACCCTGGGCAAGATGCGGCTCGGAATCGGCGACCCGACAGTGCTCGACGCGATGTCCTACGCCAAGAAGGGAGACCGGTCGCTGCGGCCGGTCCTCGAAGCGGCCTACAACCGCACCTCCGACCTCGGCCTGATCGCGCACACCTTGTGGCAGGAAGGAGAGGCCGGGCTCGACGCGCTGAAGGTGAGCGCCGGCCACCCTCTGAGGCCTCAGCTGGCGGAACGCCTTCCCAACCCAGAGGCGGTGATCAAGAAGCTTGGGACGGTGGGCGTCCAGCCGAAGTACGACGGCCTCAGAGTCCAGATCCACAAGGCCGGGGACCAGGTCAGCCTCTTCTCCAGAAACCTGGAGTCGATGACGGAGATGTTCCCGGAGCTGGTTGCGGCGGCCTCCGAGCTGCAGGTCGACGATGTCATCCTCGACGGCGAAGCGATCGCGTACAACCCTGAGTCGGAGGAGTACGTGCCGTTCCAGGAGACCACCGCGCGCAGACGCAAAGAGGGCATCCAGGAGTTTGCCGCCCGAGCGCCGATGCGTGCTTTCGTTTTCGACGTGATGTTCCGGGACGGGTCCGACCTGACTCCGCTGCCCTATGAGCGGCGCTTCGAGATCGTGCAGGAGCTGATCAAGGGCTCCGACACGCTGCTGACCGCGCCGCTTATGCAAACCGACTCAGCCGAGGTGCTCACACGCGAGCTGCTGGACAACATCAGCCGCGGCCTGGAAGGAGTCGTGGCCAAACGGCTCGACTCGCCCTACCAGGCGGGTGCGCGCAACTTCAACTGGGTGAAGTTGAAGCGCAACACGAGCGGCCAGCTGACCGACACCATCGATGTCGTCCTGCTCGGTTACTACGGAGGCAAAGGCAAGCGCGCGGAGTTCGGCGCCGGTGCTCTGCTCGCCGGTGTCTACGACACCGAGAAGGACGAGTTCGTGACCATCACCAAGTTGGGCACCGGTCTTTCTGACGAAGGGTGGCGTGCGATCCACAAGCGGCTGGCCAACCTCGAGGTTCCCGAGAAGCCGGCGAGGGTGAACTCCAACATCGTCCCCGACGCGTGGCTCGAGCCTGAGATCGTGGTTGAGGTCCTGGCCGATGAGATCACTCCCAGCCCACGT
>VBGP01000113.1 GCA_005880795.1 Chloroflexota bacterium
CTCGATAATGCGAGCTTATTGAGCTCTAACCTTTGATTCAGGCCCAACGAGCGTCGAAGGCCGAACCCTAGTCTTCAGCAGTCGGCGGACAATGGCCAATCTAGTAGCCGCGGTCCTTCAGGCTAACGGGTTGCATGTGGAGGTTCTCGGCGGCCGAGTCATGGTCCCTGACGAGCAAGCAGAAAGCGCCCGACGGATTATCAGGACCGCCAACGCCCAGCGCTCATCCCAATAAGCCCCCCTAACTGGGGCATCGAGAATCGGTGCTGCAGAGCCAGCTCCGTACAGCAGGGTCGGCGGCAAACGGTGATATTTGGCGGCACCCGGCGGCACGTGCCGAATTCAAATCACCAGAAATGAACGGGCGGCGCCGATCTGTTAGCAAGGTTCAGGGTTCGAATCCCTGTCCCGGAGCCAAGGCGGGTTGGCCTTGGCGAGGTGGGAATAGCAGTCGTCCGGGGTCTCAGCTGAGGTGATGTGGCGGCTGCGCTTGGGGACCGATCTCTTGCATCATGGTTCTTAGTGTCGAAGCCAGAGGACGCCACCGTCCTCAAACCGCTCCGTGGCTGGGCTGTGGTGTTGTTCGTTCTCTCTTTCGCGTGCGGCAAGGGGGCTTTTGCCTTCTTCGATTCCAACCTTGCCGTGGCATTAATGCTTGGTTGCCTTCAGATCGCAATTGACCTTTTCCTCGCCGGCTACATCGGGAGCGAGCGCGTATTCATCAGGACGGACGTGGTTGGCGTCACCAACCTGTTCGGGCGAGCCAAGACCATGCCGAAGAGAGACGCTGGTTTTATTGAGACAACCGGTTGGCCTATGCCATCCCTCACGATTCTCAGCAAGGACGGCACTACCAAGCTCCGCCTGGTACCCGCCGTGTTTGCTGCCAGGCAGATCGCGATGCTCCGCACCGAGCTACGACTGCCTGATCCCCTCGCCCCGTTGGGCAGCTCGGCTCTGCCGACGGCTAATGACGCTCCAATTCAATTGCCCAACGTTGGTGATCGGTCGGCGAAAAAAGGCGACATAACACGTGCGAAAGACCGCCTGATTCTGAGGCCGACGGCGGAGAGCATCTTCAATGCGATAGGTGTGTTTGCAATTTTGGCGCTGATCCTTGCAGTTCCAACCTTTCTCATAAGTCGGTCGCCGATGCTTGCCCTGGCGGTATTCACAGTGGTTTTCGTCATTCCAGCGTTCGCCCTTGGCGCTTCTCGGAGAAAGGCGAGCCTCTACGCAACCGAGAGTGTCATTGCATACCAGGCCTTTTCGAATCGTCAATGGATGTTTCGGTCGGAGTTTCGGGCCATCGAGCTGGCCAATCGCCGACTTGGATTCCGGAGGCTCGACGGCTCGATCGCGTTCACGGTCCCAACCATGTACTGGAGCAAGGAGCAGATCAAGGCGCTGAGCGAGTTTCTTGGCGTCAGAGACGTGTACTCCGATGAGTACGCGAGAGAGGTGATGAGCCGCGGCATGTCGCCGCCGAAGCACTAGGTTGCGCTAAGAACCGTTCAGGCGAAGTTCACGCACGGTTCGGACTCATGGTCCGCGACGACGCGGACTGCTGCACCCCGGAGCCAAAACAACCCGATACGAACCTAGAAGAGGCCGACCACCATTACCGCTATCGGTGGGCTGGTGGCGCTCAGGCCCGGGTTCGCGGTGTCCGTCACCGTGATCGTCTGGCTGAATGGCGTCACAAGGGTGACGCTGAACGTGTGCGTGCCGGCATCCGAGCTGTTAAAGGTGTAATCGGGTGGCAGGTCCCCCATTTGGGCCGCAAGGAAATCCGTGCTGGAGAAGTGCACGACACCAACGTACCCGGTCGCCACGTTCCCGAACTGGTCCGTCAGCGTGACCACGACGTTGAAGGGGATGATCTGGACGCCCACGCTCCCGCCGATGGTCGATTGCGCGATATCGGTCCCGGTAATCGTCTGGAACCCCGCCTGGTCCAGCGTCGCCGAGAAGGTCTGCTGACCGTTGGTGAGCGTGGAATCGGGCGGCAGAGCAACCCCGGGCGATTGGTCGCTGGTGTCGAAGTGCACGGTTCCCGCGTAACTCGTATCGACGTTCGCAAACTGGTCCTGCGCTGTCGCGGTGAACGAGATGGGTGTGCCGGCGGTAGCGGTCGGACCTGCCGTCGTGGCCAATACGAGGTGGGTGGCGGGTGCGGCATTCACGACCACGGTGACGCCCCCGGTCACGCTGGGTTGAGCCCTGTCGGTCCCGATGATCGTCTGCGACCCCGCCTGGTCCAGCGTCGCCGAGAAAGTCTGCTGACCGTTGGTGAGCGGGGAATCGGGCGGCAGAGCAACCCCGGGCGATCGGTCGCTGCTGGTGAAGTGCACGATTCCCGCATAACTCGGGTTGACGTTCCCAAACTGGTCCTGCGCCGTCGCGGTGAACGAGATGGGCATACCGGCAGTGGCGGGCTGAGAAGTGGAGCTGATCAACGCGAGCTTGCCGACCGGCCCAGGCCCAACCTGCACCGTCACGGTGCTGGTGAGCGAATCTGCGGCGTCTGAGGCGGTGATTGTCTGCGACCCCGCCCGGTCCAGCGTCGCCGAGAAAGTACCCTGGCCATTGGTCAGCACGGAGTCGGCTGGAAGATGAACGCCAGGCGATGTGTCGCCGCTGGTGAAATGGATTGGCCCGTTGGGCTGGACCGGCGAGCCGGCGGCGTCCTCGGCAAGGACCGTGAACGTGAACGCCTGCCCAGCGGTGGCCGTTGCCGGAGCCGTGACCTTCAGGTCGTGTGGAGGGGTGCGTGGCGCCCCGTTCAAGAAGGCGTTGAATATGTTCGATGTCATCCGCTGGATCCGTGAATCGACCGCGATGTTACTCATGCTGTCGAGGCCCCAGCTCCACGACATCGTGCCGGCCGCGAATACCCAGGCGCCGCTGGGCGCCTGGTAGATCGACGAATTCGCATAGGTAGACGCGCCATTGAATATGTCTGTGAACGGCGAATGGGAGAGAAGTGTCCGGTTCGTGGAGCTAGGCGCCGGCAAGTCGGGGAAATAGCGATCCATCTCATATCCCACGAGGCCAGGGATCACGTCTCCGTCCTTCAGCCCGGTGCCCGCGTAGACCCAGTGCGAGCTGTTCGTCACCACGTAGCCGACGTTATTGCCGAAATTGACCTCACCCGCGAAGTCAACACCCGTGAGCAGTTGCCCGGGGCGGTTCACCAGCGGGTTGCGCCATTGCACCGTGGTCGTCGGCCCCTGCACCGGATCGGTGGTCGCGTCCTTGTAGCCGACCATGACTCGATTGGGCACGCCGGCGGCGGAGGGCTCATAGCGCACCTGCCAGTGCAGCTCATCGGCGGCCATGAAAGCGAGGTTCACACCCCCGTCTCGAGCAGCCTGGACTGCGTCGAACATCTCCTTGGACCAGTACTCATCATGTCCGCCGGAGATGAAGCTCCTGCTGCGCAGCAGGGCTTGAGGATCGGCGTGGGTATCGACGTCGGTCGTATAGGTCACGTCGTAACCGGATTGCTCCAGCCAATGCACAAGTTGGACGTCCCACGTGAGGAAGAGCCCCACCCCTTGCCCCGCGAATGGCCGATCAAACGACACTTTTACGGCCTGCGGCCCGCCTGAAACCGTGTTTGGCCCTTTGCTGTTGTAGCCGTACAGGCTCTTGCCCGACACGCCATCGTCCGGATAGTTGTTGTAAGCCTGGGACGTGTTGACGCTTTCCTGATACACAAAGTCCGCCGGACGCCCGTCCTTGACGACGAATATCACGTAGTTCTGATATCCGGCTGCGTTCGTAAGCATGGCCAAGTAGACGCCGCTGGTCCAATCGCCCGGGACGGTCAACGTGTAGCTCGGGGTCCAGTTGCAGGCAATGAGTCCTGTCGTGGCATCGGGAGTGCAGGGCTGCTGGGTCGTCCCCTGGAGGCCGGTTGAGGAAAGGCGAAGACGACCGCCCAGGCCGCCGTACCAGCCGACGCGATAGATATCGATCCTGTAGGACTGGACGGGGTTGACGGTGACGTAGAACACGATGCTCTGGTTCTGGTTGACGCTGGTGGCAGACGCATACCCCTTGATTTGCCGTGTGGAGTCGTCGGATACCAGACCCCCGAGGCGCCACCCGCTAGAGCCCGGCTGCTGGTTCTCCAGTACGACCTGGTTGGTGGCCGCCAGCGCCCGGATTGGTAGGGCAACATTCGTCAGCCCGAGGAGGGAGAGCGCGAACAACAGCCATACAAGCCCTGGGCACATCGGCCGAGGTGCGTGAAGACAACCAACCCTCCACTTACGCATCGTGCCGATTCCAAACGTGACGCGGGGATCGCCGTGACGCAATGGGACATTCGGCCCTGTCCGCGGCCGGCATCCCAGGTGCGCACTCGCCGCGACTCATGAGTCAGGGCAAGATCGACGTTCGGCCGCCCAGACGGGCCTCGAGCGGCGCCGTCGCCCAGGCGCGACTGCGAGCCAGCAAAGACCGGTACTGAGAACCGGTAGTTTTCCGGGGGCGCCCCGGCCGGGAACGAACTAAGTTCCCGCCCATGACTGGTCTTCTGCTGGCGGTCGGACTTGGCGCGGTCGCCGCGACAACGTGGGCCGCTCTCTATCAGGTCTTCATGCAGAACGGCCGGATGCTCGCTCGCATCGACCTCCTGGAGCGTCGCCTCGACGGCCACGGCAAGCAGCCGGTGGAGAGCCGCGTCCTGCGGGATGGACTCAAGGCCGGCACGCCCGCGCCGCTCTTCGAGCTGCCTGGCATCGGCGGTGACACGGTGTCCCTTGCGGCTTTCCGTGGTCGCCGGGTGCTGCTCGTCTTCACGGATCCCGAGTGCGGGCCATGCGACGTACTTGCTCCGCGGCTCGTCGAGCTTCACCGAAAGCACAGCGGGAACGGCCTCGATGTCGTGTTGATCGGCCGGGGCGATCTCGGCGACAACCGTCGCAAGGCAATCGAGCACGGCATCGAGTTTCCGGTCGCCCTGCAGCGCAGCTGGGAGATTTCGAAGGACTACGGCATCTTCGCCACCCCTGTCGGATTTCTCATCGGCGCTGACGGCGTGATCGAACGCGACGTTGCGACTGGAGCGGACCAGATCCTGGCACTTACCCACTGAGGAGGTTCACATGGCGGAAGACCAGTTCGACCTAGTCACGAAGGCGTTGGCGGCGGGATCGTCTCGGCGTTTGTTCTTCAAGCTCCTTGTGGCGAGCACCGCCGGCGCGGCGCTCGCAGCCCTCGGCGTTGCCAATGCCTACGCTGCAAACGTGGGCTTCGTCGCAAAGATAAAGCCTGGAGGAGCCGGCCACGGCTGCACGAATGGCAGTCAATGCAAATCGGGCGTCTGCTGCAACGGTCACTGTTGTGCTTTGGGCGCCTGCTGCGAGCGCGGCGAGTACTGCCTCAACGACGGTGGCTGCGTCTAGGAGCCGGCAACTGGCCTCAGGGCCATCTGGTCCAGCGCCGCCGCGTCGCTGAACTGGTCATAGGAGTAGTGCACCACGCGGGTGGGCACCACGTCGACGACGTTCTCGGTGAGGTAGGGCGCGACCGGTACCACGTGTTCCATCACATACACGTCGAGGGCGGTCCAGCACTGCGACTGGCGCAAGCCGCCCTGGGAGCATTCATGGATGCGGGCGTCGATGTTCGGCACGCTCTTCACACCGTAGCCCCAGTCGCGCAGCTGGTCCGGGGTAGCCCCTACGAGCGATCCGCCGACGGCCGAGCTCGTGAAGTCGAATGAGAAGCTGTCCGACGCCGTCTTCGAGGTCGGTCCGAGACCGAGCGTCAGGTCGAGCGGAAGCTTCTTCGAGGGATCGTTCCTCATGGCTGCGATGGCGGCTGTGCTCTGCACGTTGAGAGTGATCCCGATCTGGCCCAGGTCGGAGGCGATCATCGCGCCGAGGTGAGGAAATCCACCGTAAAGACGCGGGAAGAGACCGAACTGTCCGATCGGTATGGTGGCGGCGAGCAAGTCCTTGCACACGGCCGCAGTGCACATTCCGGTGTGCTCCGGGTCGTAACGAGACAGGCTCATCTCGTGCCGAGCCATCAGGATGCTTCCCTTTTCATCCGGCGTCGCGTATGGGTCATAGCCGCTGAGGGCGTCGCCCTCGAGGCTGTCCAGAATGTAGTGCGTCATCACGGATCCGGTCATGGGGCCGCCGTGAGCGTCCCTCAGCGCGCGCTTGTCAAGGATGTAGTTCACGGCCCTACGCACGTGGATGTCATCGAATGGCGGTATCGCGGTGTTCATCTCCACCGCCCGCTGATAATCTCGCGCATGCACATGGATGTCGGCCTGGAATTTGTCGACCAGCCAGGGCATGACCTGCGGAGGCGGAGTCCCGTTCAAAATCAGGTCGATGCGGCCATCGTCAAGCATCGAGGCCGCGTCATCGTTCGTCACTCCGATCGTGAACTCCATGCGCGTCACGTACGCGGGGCGCAAAGGGTCGTCGGCCGCGCTCCACGACGGGTTCCGCACCAGCACCAGGCTCCGCCCCGGCTGAAGCCCGCTGACCGGTGCTTGCCGACCGGGCGGGGCTGAGAAGTCGAGGCCGGCGCTGCCCTCGATCATGTAAGGGCCCGATGAGACCAGGAAGCGGCCGTAACCGCTATCGTGCCCGCTCGCCACGCCGTATGGCGCCGCCGGGTCGATCGGACTGGACGGAATCGGGGCGCTCTCGAGGAGCGCGAAGCGAGAAGGCAGGTCTCCCGTGATCTGGGTCAGGTGCACCACCAGGGTGTGGGCGTCAGGCGTCTGTAGGCCGGCGATCGTGGTTCGCGTGCCGCGGCCGGCGGCGGCGTTGTCGAAGCCTTCGATCACCGAGTAGGCCGTGGATCGGCCCACCCGCGCGTCGCGCTCCAGCGCGCGGACGAAGTCCTGCGAAACGATCTCGCGTTGCTGCAGCGGCGGCCCGTAATGCAGGCCCGGTCTGATCCGGAATGTCCACACCAACCCATCCGCTGACACGGTAGGAAGCCCGGATGCCAGGTCGGGACGAAGGTCGGCTCCGCCTTCGTCATAGGGTCTGCCCGCGTAGGAGACAAGGGTCCGCAGCAGACAGCAGCGGAGTATCTCGTCGGTTGTCAGCGTGCCGCCGCCGATCTGTGGGTCGAGGCTTTCGGGCCGCGGGTTCTCGTCGGCGAGCGCCTCGTTGGGGCCCCAGTACGGGATCGCCACCCGAAGCGTCCCGCCTCGGGGCACGGCCGAGCTGGCCTGAGGCACACCCGGAAGCACGTGCCTGGTGACCCACACGAAGCGACCGTCAGTCGCGACTCCGTCCAACGCACCGCCGAGGCGGAAGCTCGAAAGCCGCGCGAGCGTCCGGGGGTCGGCTCGCGAGAGCGTTCCAGATGCGCCCTCGCTCACCCACACACCACCCGCACTCACCGCAACGTCCGAGGGACCGATTCCGAAGGTGGTCTCGACTGACGCATTGGTGGCCGGGTCGATCCGAGTCATGAGGCTTGCGGCTTCGCTCACGACGTAGACCGCGCCCAGCCCGGCCGCGATGGCGGTCGGCGTGCCGCGCAAGGCGATGGTGGCCGTGACCCTGTCTGTCGTCGGATCGATCCGCGAAACGGTGCCCTGCACCGCGTTGGCGACCCAGACGGCATCGCCGTCGACCGCGATGGCCTCTGGCCCCTCGTCGACCGCGATCTTTGCCGTCACCGAGCCGGTCAGCGGATCGATGCGGTACACGACGTCATCCGCCTTGTCCGCAACCCAGACCGCGTTGTGCCCGTAGGCGACGCCCGCCAACCCGCTGCTGAGGCGGACTGGCTGCGCCCATTGGCCGGCCCGGACGTCGTATCGAAACAACGAGTCGTCGCCGAACGCGGTCGTTACCCAGACTGAGTCAGGTCCCACGGCGATACCGACGGGCGGTGCCTTGCTCTCGACCCCATGGAGGTCCGCCACGCCTGCGCTTCCCGTGACGATGCGGAAGAGGGTCCGCGCGCTGTAGCTGATCTCCCAGACGGAACCGTCTGCCGCGGCGAGCGCCAGGCCACGCGATGGAGTCGGGACCACCACTCCGGTGGGCCGTCCCGTCGTCGCGTCGATCTGGACAGCGCTCTCCGGTGCCGATCCAAGTGATGTAGCAGGCGGCTTGAAGAGCGAACCGAGCGTCAATCCACCGGCCGTGAAGACGATCATCGCCGCCACCACCGCAGCTCCGATTCGCACGTCTCGTCTCGATCCGAATCGTCGCCAGGTCTCGTGCCGAGGCGCGAGTCCCGGCAATCCGGAGTTGCCGTTGCCACTGATGCCGCGAGCCCCGTGGTCGCCAATCCAGCGGGCGATCTGGCTGCGAGAGTGGAAGCCCAGCTTGTTGCGGATTTGCTCGACGTGGTACTCCGCCGTTCGTTCCGATATGAACAGGCGCTCGGCAATCTGGCGATTGCCCAGACCGTCGGCGACGAGGCCGGCTACCTCGCGCTCACGTCGGGTGAGGGAACGCCCGAATTCAAGTCCAGCACCGTTCGCAGGGGCACCGGGCTTATCGCCGCCATCGCCAGCCCTGTTCGTGAGGCTCCTTGGCGGCGATTGTCCCACTTAATGGCGTAAAGCCGGGACAAAAAACAGGTAGCGAAAACCGGTATCGGGCCCGGTATTTCGCCCAGTGCCGCGAGCGCGGAGCGAACCTAGGGTGTCTCCGTCGAATGCTCAACAGGTTTGTGGACCGAAGGAGACCCCTATGAAACAGGCTCAGCTGACCCGACGGCAGGCGTTGAAGGTTGCCGGGGTGGTGGCCGGCATGGCCACCCTGGGCGGGTTCATCGGATCGATTCCTGCCCTCGCCGACGGCGAGCCGGACGACGCCGGCCTGGGGCCGTTCGGGCCATGGTCCGCACCGCGGCCGATACGCGAAGTCCCATCGACCTTCAACGAGTTTCACCCGACACTATCAAAGGACGAGCTCAGCCTCTACGTCACCACCAACCGTTACGCGCAGGACGCAACTCCCTATCCCAACGGGATCGCGGTCGTGCAGCGGGCTGATCGAAAGACGAATTGGGATCTCGACGCCCTGGTCCCGGTTTCCAGCCTTAACTTCGCGAAGTCGGCTTCGGGTGCTCCGAACCTGACAGCGAAGGGTCGGTCGATTTACTTTCAGAACAATCGTGGCGGCAAAGGAGGCGACCTCTATGTCTCCTACAGAAAAGACACCCGCGACGACCAGGGATGGAGCGACGCGGTTCTGCTCCCCGGCGCCGTGAACACAAGCGCGAACAGCGAATCCGCCGCCACGTATTTTCGCGATCCTGCCGACGGCACGGTCCGCATGTACTTCTCGCGCTTCGCGGGCATCGGTAGCTTCGGCAACCCAAACCAGGACTTCAACATCTATGTGAGCAACATGGCGGCTGATGGAAGCTTTGGCGAGGGCGTCCTCGTGCCGGCGTTGAACAGCATTTCTCAGCCCGGCGACGCCCCTGGAACATGGACCCGCGACACGCGCACCGCGATCCGGCGCGATGGGCTCGAGATGTTCATCACCTCGAACCGCCATTTTGGGCTCTCGTACACGGGCGGCTCGATTGAGAACCTGTGGGTGGCGACCCGGAACGACACGTCGACCGAGGACTGGAGCACCCCAACGCTTGTCCCGACGATCAACAGCGGGTTCGGAGAGGGCGGACCGGCGCTGTCCTTCG
>VBGP01000216.1 GCA_005880795.1 Chloroflexota bacterium
CGATATTTACAACTACTAAGACCAGGATGCGCGGGCCAAGCGTCAATGTCTCGCCGACTCTGAAGTGCGTGGCCATCAAAGCGCCAAAGCATTCGTACGACGCTGCCATCACGCTGTTTCCCAGCAGTGGCCAAAGACCTCGTCGCGCCATCGAAATTCCCAAAGCAAGCCCAACAAGGGTCGCATCGATCGGATTAAGAAGGATCGCAGTCGTCCCGAGAGCGATGCTCGCGAGGTTCAGGCGCCCTCGCTCTAACCGAACGTCGATTGAGCTCAAGACGATTACAGCCACCAGAAGATAGAAAAACTCGATGAAGTTGTCCGATGGCGAAACGCCTCCTTGGCGCCAAAGAACGTTTGTGGTAAGTGTTCCCACGGCGAACAGCACTAAATAGAGGTAGGAGAGCCTTCGCCGAAAGCTTGGCTTGTTGCTAAGCTGCGCGGCATCCAGAAGGTTGCGCCGGATCACAAGAGGTACCGTGTCCTTGTCGTGGACGACAGTATCGTGCCACGGACGGCGGCTCGCGCCATGCTGTCAACAACTCCCGAGCTCAAGTTTGCGGGGGAAGCCTCATCTGGCCCCGACGCTCTCAAAGCAATGGACAGCTTGAAGCCGGACCTCGTGCTCATGGATGTGCACATGCCGCTCATGGACGGACCCTCGACCGCAAAGGCACTCCTCGCCAAGCACCCAACCACCAAGATCGTCGCATGGACAGTATCCGAATCAAGCGATGACCTACTGAGGATGATGCGGGCCGGATGCTCCGGCTACGTCCTAAAGGACGTCGGTCCTGGCGAGCTGCAACGGGCGTTGCTGTCGGCGCTACGGAGTGAAAGCCCAGTCCCCAGAAGGATGATCCCGGAGGTCCTGCGGAGGGTGGCCGAGTCAACGCCCCTTTCGGCTGAAGGCAAGGTCAACCTTACCTCCCGCGAGATGCAGGTACTTCGGGGGGTGGCGAAGGGGCACACGACCAAGCACCTGGCCAAGGATCTCGGTCTTGCAGCTCCCTCGGTCGAAACCCATCTTCGGAACATCTTCAAGAAGCTGGGCTCCAGCAATAGGGGCGAGGCCGTTAGCTCCGCTCTGAAGCTTGGCCTGATTACGCTCGCAGACCTCTAGCCCATCAATTTCGACAGGGTCGTCGACATTGATTTCCATTACCTCCAATCATGGAAATTGACGATTCCCCGGGCGCGCCCGTGAGGTGAGACTTGGACTCACTCAAGTGACCTGGAAAACGCCGCCGCAAACGATGGGAATCTAAGGGGATAGGAGGGATTCGAGCATGGTGCGCATGTTCAAGCGACTGCTACGCGGAGGGGGTCCTCGGCGGGTAGTCGGTAGCTGGATCCTGTAACGACTCGCACTCAACTGAAGGGAATAGCTCGGCGCTAGCCGAAGGCCTCGGTAAGGGTCGCTCAAGGCAATTACTGAGGCCTAAAATTCCTGCGTCTTGCCACCCTTCCGAGCGCTAAGCGGGTCGGCGCGTCTATACGCGCTCACGGTCATAGGAATCGGGGCAGTTGTTCTGCCGATTTCGTGGTTTTGGTTCAGCCCGGTCTCTCTGGGCGCCTTACCCACGCTCCTATACCTGGCGGTGGGAACCCAGATTGCCGCTCTACGTCCGATTCCATGGAAGACCGGCCATCAATCAGTCGTCGATCCGCTTCTGGTCGCTAGTGGCTTGTTCTCTCCCGGCACAGGCGTGGGTGCCGTCGCTTGGCTAGCGACCTTCGATGGGAGGGTTCCAGGTCGGACGATTCCCTGGTGGGCCTTTCTCTTTAACCGCGCAGCGTATGCGACGACGCATGTCTTGCCTTCAATCGCGGTTGCCTCCATTGGCGCGTACGAACCATCGCCTACGTCGTTTCCGCCGTTGCTCTGAACTACCTCATTACTGCCCTAGCAATCGCACTGGTCAGTCGCAGCTCTTTCTGGACGACGTTGTTGGACAACGTCGGGCTGGCGGCGATGATCCCAACAATTGCCTTGAACTTCGCGGGCGGGATCCTGTACCTCCTGCTGTATGCGCAGCCTTATCCGGTCGGTTACGTCATCGCACCTGGGTTGTTTGGTTTCGTCCTTGCCGTGCGCAGCACGATTGCCGACGTCCAACGGCAGACAATACTGAAAGATCAAACACTGGACCTTGCGGCTCAAGCTCTCGACGCCAGGGATCGTTACACCGAATCGCATTCCATTCGAGTCTCCGAACTAGCCGGAAAATTGGGTGACCACCTTGAGCTCGGCGATAGAGAGTGCGAGCTCATTAGGACCGCGGGTGCACTTCACGACCTCGGCAAGATCGGCGTGCGCGACGACATCCTGAACAAGGCCGGCCCATTAAGCGAAGAAGAGTGGGAAATCATGAGGAAGCATCCGGACATCGGCGCGGACATGATTGCGCAGCACTCGGCATTGGCCGAGGTCGCTCCAATCGTGCGCCACCATCATGAGCGCTGGGACGGAAGCGGTTATCCGGCG